>DASYQV010000318.1:0-28521 GCA_036005125.1 Vicinamibacterales bacterium | reverse complement strand
GTCGTACCGCAGCGTGTCAACGCGCTGCTGTCCCAGCACAACTTCATCCTCCTCGGACTCCGCGGTCAGGCGAAGACGCGTCTGCTGCGCGCGCTCGTGACGCTGCTCGACGAGGACATCCCGGTGATGGCGGGCTGTGAGATCAACGACGACCCGCTTGCGCCGATCTGCGGCGCGTGCCGTGCGCGTCTGGCCGCAGAGGGCGAGAAGACGCCGGTCGTATGGCTCGGACGCGACGCGCGCTACGTGGAGAAGCTCGCGACGCCCGATGTGACGATTGCCGACATGGTCGGGGACATCGATCCGATCAAGGCCGCCAAATCAGGACTCCAGCTCTCCAGCGAGCTGACGATGCACTACGGCCTGCTGCCGCGCGCCAATCGCGGCATCTTTGCCATCAACGAGCTGCCCGACCTCGCCGGCAAGATTCAGGTCGGCCTCTTCAACATCCTGCAGGAAGGCGACGTCCAGATTAAGGGCTACCCGGTGCGGCTGCCGCTCGACGTCCTGATGGCATTCACCGCAAACCCGGAGGATTACACGGCACGCGGCAAGATCATCACACCGCTCAAGGATCGGATTGGTTCCGAGGTCCGCACACACTACCCGGCGGGCCGGCAGCAGGGGATGTTGATTACCGCACAGGAGGCATGGGTCGACCGGAGCGGGGTGGAGACCGAGATCCCGACGTTCGTCTCCGAGATCGTCGAGGAGATCGCGTTCCAGGCGCGGCAGGACCGCCGGATTGACAAGCGGTCGGGGGTCAGCCAGCGGTTGCCGATTTCCGCGATGGAGAACGTCGTCTCGAACGCGGAACGGCGTGCGCTGGTGAGCGACGAGCCGCTCGCCGTGGCGCGCGTCACCGACGTGTACGCCGCGCTCCCGTCGATTACGGGTAAGTTCGAGATGGAGTACGAGGGCGAGCTGAAAGGCGCCGAAACCGTCGGGCGCGACCTGATTCGCGCCGCTGTCGCCGTCATCGCGGACAGCTACCTGTCGCACCTGGACACGCGGCGCGTCATCGAATGGTTCGATCTCGGTGGCACGCTTCAACTGGCCGACACGATGTCGTCCAAGGACGTGCTCGAGCACGCCCGACAGGTGGCCGGATTGGCGGAGCTGGCGCACGCGGCGGGGATCCCCTCGGCGGCGCCGGCCGCGCTCCAGGCGTCGGGCGTCGATTTCGTACTCGAAGGGCTGTACGCGTTGAAGAAGATCGGTCGCAGCGAGGAGCGTGGCTATCACGCGAGCGAAACGCCCACTCGTCGTCCGTCGCGCGCCGAGACGGCGTTCGGGGACGAGACGCCGCTGCCGGGGTCGAAGAAGAAGTATTACAACTGATCTCAGGGCTAAGGCTTAAGGCTTAGGCCTTAGGGCCGGGGCTTCGAGGCCACGATCTCAAATGAAGTATCGCTATACCAAGTACACCGGCGAGCTGCTCGACGAGATCGACCTCGAGAATCTCGTCTCGAAGCTCTCCGATCTGCTGCTCTCCAGCGGGTTCAGCAATCCGTGGGGAGATCCGTTCGGTAACAGCGAAGATCGGACGATGCAGGCCCTGCACGACGCGATACTCGAGGCGTTGTTCAGCGGCGGAGTGCTGTCGGAGGAAGCGCTCCAGCGGCTGTTCGGCGATCCCGCCGACGCGGACCAGGAAGCCGCGCGTCAGCAGCTCGAGGAGCTCATCCAGCAGATCATCGAACGGATGATGGAGCAGGGATTCATCACGGGCGCGCCGGATCTCGAGCGCGAGCGCGAGCACCGGCGCGGCGTAGGCGGCGGCATGGGCGAGGACGCCGGGCCCGTCAAGTTCGAGGTCACCGACAAGAGTCTGGATTTCCTCGGCTATCGCGCGCTGCGGGACCTGCTCGGATCGCTCGGCCACAGCAGCGCCGGCCGGCACGACACGCGGGATCTGGCGACGGGCGTGGAAGCCACGGCCGCGTCAAAGCCGTACGAGTTCGGCGACACGCTGAACATCGACGCGAGCGGCACGATTCTGAGCGCCGTTCAGCGTCTGCACGCGGAGGGCCGGCTCCCCGCGCCGGAACACGTCGGCGCCGGCTCGGACCCGCGCGTCGCCATCGACGTCGACTATCCGGATTTGATGGTCGTCCAGAGCGAGTACCAGAGCTCGTGTGCCACCGTCATCATGCTCGACTGCAGTCACAGCATGATCCTCTACGGCGAGGACCGCTTCACGCCGGCCAAACGCGTCGCGCTCGCGCTCTCGCATCTGATCCGCACGCAGTACCCTGGCGACACGCTTCACGCCGTGCTGTTCCATGATTCCGCGGAGGAGATTCCGCTCAAGCAGCTCGGTCGGGTGCGCGTCGGCCCGTACTACACGAACACCCGGGAAGGGCTTCGCCTGTCGCGCCGGATTCTCGAGCGGCAGAAGAAGGACATGCGGCAGATCGTCATGATCACCGACGGCAAGCCCTCCGCCCTGACGCGTCCCGACGGACAGATCTACAAGAACGCCTTCGGCCTCGACCCCTACATCGTCGCCGAGACGTTCGCCGAGGTCGCCGCGTGTCAGCGTGCCGGGATCATGATCAACACGTTCATGCTCGCGCGCGACCACGACCTGGTGGCGTTCGTGCGCCGTGTGGCCGCGATCTGCCGTGGAAAGGCGTATTTCACCACACCGTACACGCTCGGGCAGTACGTGCTCATGGACTACATGGACCGGAAAACGCGGACGATCCACTGATGCTGCCGCCCCTGATTCCGATCTTCCCGCTTCCGAACGCCGTGCTCTTCCCCAACGTCTTTCTACCACTCCACATCTTCGAGGCGCGTTACCGGGCGATGGTCGGCGATGCGCTCGCGGGCGATCGGATCATCGGGATGGTGCTGCTGCAGCCCGGGTACGAGGCCGACTACGCCGGCCGGCCGCCCGTGTACGAGGTCGGGTGCGCCGGTGTGATTACGCACGCCGAGCGCCTCGCGGATGGACGATTCAACATCGTCCTGCGGGGCATTGAAAAGTTCCGCATCACCGCCGAGGACGGGAGCAAGCTGTACCGGCTGGCCCACGTGGAGCCGATGCCCGAACGATCGGACGAGGAAGAGCGCGCCGCCATCCGGAAGCAGCGGCAGCGCCTGGAAGCGCTCCTCGCCGCGGCCGTCGAACGCGCGGGCTCC
This sequence comes from Vicinamibacterales bacterium, assembly GCA_036005125.1. Taxonomy (GTDB): domain Bacteria; phylum Acidobacteriota; class Vicinamibacteria; order Vicinamibacterales; family UBA2999; genus DASYQV01. The sequence continues at coordinate 25,371 of DASYQV010000318.1, read as the reverse complement.
GACCCGAAGTTCCCTCCCGCCGTTCCTGACGATGATCTCGTCAACGCCCTGTCGCAGTACCTCGAGCTCGATCCAATCGAGCGTCAGGCGCTCCTTGAACAACCCGGCGTCCTGAGACGCTGCCGTGCCCTCATCGATCTGCTCGAGATGAAGACGCACGCGCCCAGGGGCACGTGGGACGGGCGGTTGACGCACTAAGACCCGCCGTACGTAGGCCGCATCTTTAGATGCGGCACAGTTGAATCTAGATGCGTGAATCTAGATGCGGCACAGTTGAATCATTACGGCCTCAAGTCGAGACACACGAGCGTGTTCTCGTTGCGGAGATACAGAAAGCCGTCGGCGAGCGCGGGGAACGCCCGCACTGTGGCTGGAAGGACCTGCGCGCGGGCAAGCGGACGAAAGGCCTCCGGTGACGCGTCGGCGAGGATCAGCTCGCCGGTCTCGCGAACGATCACCAGCCGGTTGCCCGCGAGCGTGACGCTGCCGGCACGGAATCGATCCTCACTCCAACGCACCTTTCCCGTCTTCATCTCGACCGCCCGGAAGCTCGGACCGAACTCCTGCCGTCCGTGGTACCCGTAGAGGTACCCGTCGTGATAGACGCTTGTCGCGTAGTGATTCGACAGCACGTCATCCGACGACCAGAGCTCGCTCACCTTCGAGCCGTCGACGCGAAGCACCGCCGCGCCCGGTCCGTACTCGGCCGACACGAAGATGAGATCGCCAATCACCAGCGGAGTGGCCGCGTTCACCGATGCGGAGATCCGCGATCGCCAGCGCCGCTCGAACTGCACCATGCCGGTCGACGGATCGAGACCCACCACGCCGTTGCGCGTCAGGAAAATCGCGGAGCGACGCCCGCCAATCGTTGCCGCGGTGCCCGAGGAATAGCTCGCCTCGTCGGTCGTGGCCGTCCACGCCACCGTGCCCGCCTTGGCGTCGAAGGCGACGATGCCGGCATTTCGTCCGCCGACATTGGCGAGAGCCTTCCCGCCCTCGACGAGAGGCGAACCGGCAGCGCCGAAGAATCCCTTCGCGACGCCGAAGCGCTTCCTCGTGTCCTCGCTCCAGACGCGTGTGCCGGTCTTCAGATTGATCGCGTGCAACTGCCCTTCTGCGCCGAAGGTGTACACAACGCCGTCGGCGACCACCGGCACCGCACGCGGGCCTTCGTCGAATCCGAAGTCGTCACGATAGGCCGTCGGATACGCATATCGCCACTGCCCCGCTCCCGTGCGCACGTCGAGCGCTTCGACGACCTCCTCGTGTGCGAGGCGGTGAAACAGGATGAGGCGGTCGGCGACGACGACGGGCCCGCTGAATCCCTGACCGACCGACTTGCGCCAGACCACACGGGGACCGTTCGCGGGCCATTTTTCCGAGAGCGCGGGGCCGCGGTAGATGCCATTGCGCTCGGGACCGAGAAACTGCGGCCAGTCGTACGCCGCCGCCTCGACGCCGAGCGCGAGCACGATGGCGATCAAGCGCGGCAGGAGTCTTCGCATGTGCGCACCGCAGCCGAGATACTACTCCATACCTTCGATATCGCCGAGATCCTTGGGCCGGCCCGTCGCGCGCTTGTTGCGAATGAAAGAGGCGCGTCCGATGAAGTCGACGTCCACGTCGCCGAACGGCCGGCGCAAGCGATCGACCCACGCTTGCGCGAATGTCAGTCCGGTCAGATCCGTGAGAATGTCGATCCGGCCAGGCGGCACGCCAATCTGGTAGGCGATGCCGGGCCGCGCGAAATCGTCCGCCGAGATTTCGGCGAGCGGGGCACCGAACGCAGCAAGCGCGCGCATCACTCGCGGCGCGTTTGCGGGCGTGGGGTCGACCCAGATATCGAGATCGCCTGTGGCGCGGGGTCGGCCGTGCAGTGCCAACGCGTACGCTCCGACAACGAGGAAGCGGACCTCAGCGGCGATGAACTCGCGCAACAGATCGACAAAGTCCGGGTTCATCGGGCAGGTCGCCTCGCAGTCGCCAGATCTCCTGGCTCAGTTGCCAGACCCGCAGGACGCGCTCGGCCTCCGGTATCTGCATCCAGAACTCGAGGTCATGGCGATCGGCGTCCGCGGCAGACGAGTACCGGCGCACGGTCATCCGCGAAGCACGTTCAGCCGCGTTATCGGACGCCATGAGGCATTATCGCTCGACCGGCGGGCCGATTCGTTGTTGCAACGGTACTCGGCGTTCGCCTGCCCGTCGCGGCAATTGAGGACGTGCTCCAAAGCAAAGTGTGGGCGGTCGCGGACGAGTCAAGTCCACCGAGCAAGCGCCAAAAAGACCTTGCCGATATCGCACGGATTCTCGAGGTTCGCCCTGACCTGCGCTCACGCGTCCCCAACGCCATCCTCGAACGGCTATTCTGACCAGTCCGGGCGCTCCCACGACGATGCCAGAGTCGGCTCTCCGGACGTCGAGCTCGGACCGCTCTGGCAATAAGTTCCACTCAGCACGACCGTCTCCGATGCCGAGCGTGCAGACCCGCCCTACGTTACCGCGTGAAGCCAACGCTATAATTTCGCACATGGACCCACGAGCGCTCGACGATATCGCCCGGCGGCATGGGATCTTGCTGCTCCTGCAGTTCGGCTCCACCGTCTCCGGCCGCGCACGGGCGGATAGTGATCTCGATCTCGCCGTGCTACTCGAGCATGAGCCCCGCAGCTTGACGGACTACGCGGACCTGATCGGCGATCTCCAGAGGCTGACACCCGATCGCGAGGTCGACATCGCACTCCTGAACACCGCTGACCCGTTGTTGCTGAAGAAAATCGTCGAGACCGCCACGCTCCTGTACGGCCCGGCCCGCAGGCTCTACGAGTTCAAGATGTACGCGTTCAAACGGTACCAGGACCACCGGCGGTATCTGGCGCTCGAACGCGATTACGTCGCCAGCAGGCTTCGCCGGGCGGCACGATGATCGATCCAGAGCTCGTCACGCGCAAAATCTCGCTCATCATGCGCGACCTGGACGCTCTTGGTCCGATTGCCGCCAAGAGTCGAAGCGCCTATCTGGAAAGCCGCATCGAGGAGGTCCTCGCCGAGCGATACCTCGAGCGGATCATCGGCCGGATGATTGACATCAACTACCACCTGCTCACGGAAACGGGCCATCCCCCGCCGTCGGACTATCACACCTCCTTCTCCCGGCTCGCAGAGACTCATGTGCTCGACAGGGAATTCGCATCGCGCATCGCACGATGCGCGGGACTGCGGAATCGGATCGTGCACGAATACAACGACCTCGATCCCTCGAAAGTGTTCGATGCACTGCAAGATGCGATGCGTGACATTCCGCAGTACCTGCAGAAGGTGAATGACTTCATCGCCCGACGCGCGGAATGAGCGCCCACGACGCGAGGATCTGGAGGCACCGCAGGTCAAGACCCGCGTCGGCATTCCTAGTGCCTCGACCGCGGCGCGGTGATCTGACCGCTTGCCACGGATCGGCAACTCGACTGCATGGAGGACGGGCGGAATGTGCTCGCGCGTCCCTACGGCGCTCGGGAGCCAGTCGTGGGCGTCGATGAACTCGAAGGGCCCGACAACGGTGCGCCACAATGCGGCCGGCCATGACGAGTGAGCCGAATTGTCGGAGGGGTCCGCCGTCTAGACCCGCAATGCCAAGAAACTGCAACGGTCCGCGCGCAGCGGGGCGGGAACGGCGAATGCGTGCCGCTCTGTCGCACGCCGAGACATGAAGCCGCGAGCGGCGCCTCCACAGTGCCGTACGCCCTCACGATGACGGCGGCGGACGTCACGACGGCCGCGGCGGCACGCGCACAGGCGCGAAATCGTGCCACTGTTTGGCAGGCGCATTCACTATGATGGCGGCGCGGTCACGATGAACGCGGGCGGGCTCACGATGACGGCGGCGGAGCGGGCCCGAGCGCAAAATCATGCCACGCTGTCGCGTGCGCCGTCACCAGAACCGCGGCGGCGCCCGCACAGTCCCGTGCGTCCTCACGAAGGCCGCGGCAGCAGCCACTATGGCCGCGGCGCAGCCACTGTGGCCGCGGCGCAGTCACGATGACGGCGGCGCAGTCACGATGACGGCGGCGCAGTCACGATGACCACGTCCTTCCAGACCAGCGGGAGGCCTTCAGGCCTCCCGCTGACAGCTACCTGTCATCTCGCGTACGCGGTGACTACCTCCGCGACGAACAGCTGCGCATCTTCAAGCGAGCGAAAAAGCGGACGATGCTTTCGCCAGACCGCCCGCTCGATCGCGTCGAGGCGACGCCGCCCATCGCACAACTCGAGGACCGTGCGGCGGGCATGCGCTCGCGGCGTGAGCGCGGGTCGAAAGGTGGGACGCGTGCGATCGAGATTTTCGGGCGAGAACAACATCCCGCGGAAAGTCGATAGGGCGCTCGTGGCGCGAGCGCCACGTTCACCAGCACGGCGGATGGCGACGTGCCATGACACGACGTGATCGGCTGGAAGAATACGCATCTCGACATCAATCCGATCGCCGGTCCGCACCCCGGCCGGTCGTTCGAGCGGAAAGAAAGTCTGCCGACGAGTGATCCGGCGCCGGCTCAGCGGCGAATTCGTCATGCGAACGCCGGGGGCCAGCTCGGCGGAGAACCATGCGCCGAGGCCGTGCACGGTGCCGCTCCGCGCGATGCGGAACGACACGCTGCCGCTCGTCGGTTCCGGACGACCGCGACGTGTATCCAGCACGGTGATCGCCGCTGGTCGCGCGAGCACCGAGTCCGCCGAGAAGGCCGCGGCGCGCCCGGTGTTGAGCGCAATCTCGCGCCCCGGCCGCAGATCCAGCCCATAGCGCGGCGGCGTCCAGAACTCGACCTCGCGCCAGCCCACCGGCCAGCGCACGGGCGCGATCATCAGCGTCACGGTAGCCGGAATGATGCGGCCGCCGCGCCGCAGCAAGCGGCTGCGGGCGTCAGCGATGTACTCGAGGAGACCTGCCTCGAAACCGAAGCGGCCAATCTGATCGCAGACAATGACGTCGACCGGCTCGGGCAATACCGCGTCAGTCGACATCGCACGGACGTGCGTGATGCGGTCGGCGACACCGTTGGCGCGCGCCAGTGCTCGTGCGACGCCGAGGATACCGCCCACGTCGACGGCATAGACCCGCGAAGCGCCCGCACGGCACGCGAGCAGCCCGAGAATGCCCGTCCCGGCCGCGAGGTCGAGGACGACGTCACCGCGGCGCACAACGGCTCGAATCGCACGTTCATAGGCGCGGATCCGAACGGTGTCGCTGAGATACGCGCTGTGCTCGTCGAGGACTTCGGACATGGGCGAGACGCAAGGCGCGTCGTTCTGTGTTCCCCGGGACGCCGAACGCTGGAACCGAACTGTGAGAGGCGAACACGAACCGAGAAGCGAGAACCCGGAACCGAGAACGACGAGGCTACAAACAACTGCGCCGGAGCGGCCCGTCCATGAGCGATCCGGCAATCTGCGCCTGGGTCAGCTTCGCGACCGAACCGAACTCCGTCAGACGTGGCGGGACATAAGGCGCGCGACCACGCGGTCCCGGCGTCCGTTCGGGTGAACGGACCGGCCGTTTCGCACGTTTGACGGCTTTCATGACCAACCCTCAGTATTTGTGATTTGCGAATGTGATTTCACATCACAAATGATCACAAATCAGAAATCACGAATGATCACGAATCACAAATCGCAAGTGGCTTGATACCACAACTCGACGCCGGCAATGGACCAGAGTTGCGTGGTCAGGCGCGCGTACTCGAGATCGCCCGCCGCGAAGGCCCTGCGCATCCGTTCATATAACGCGACCGCGCGGCTGGCGTCCACCCATCCGGCGTCTGCGACCCGCAACCGCGCGAAAAGGTCTGCACCGCCAAGCGCCTCCAGCGCATGCACCCACGGCTCGGAGAACTCGGCCTTGGTGTATCGCTCGCCGAGCGCCGGCGGCAGAAGCTCGCGCATCGCCTCGCGTACGATCCACTTCGTCCGCGGGCCTCTCCACCGCTGATCCTCCGGCAGCCCGAGCCCGAACTCGACGATGCGACGATCATAGAGCGGGTGCCGCAGCTCGACGCCGAGCCCCGCGGCGCTGCGCTCGTTCAGCTCCAGAGTCCACGGAAACGTACCATCCTGCAGGTCGGCGAGGAGGCTCACGCGCGCAAAGTCGGCGCAGCAGTCGTCAAGCGCGGTTCGGTGAAGCCGATCGGCCAGGCCGGTACGACGAGCGAACGACGGACAAATGTAGTCGGGCGCCAGAGGCCCGCGTCCGAGGAGCCGCTTCACGGCGCGTCGCACGGAGGGTCTCAGTTGGAACCAGAGCCCGATCCGGAGCGAGAGCGCGGCGCTGAAACCGTAGTCGGGAAGCTGCCGCAACCCGTGGAGGTGACGCCAGAACGCGCCGACATCCCCACGCCGCAACAGGTCCGGGAGATGGTACAAGGAGCCGAAGAACCATTCGTCCCCGCCGCAGCCGGTGAGCTGTACGGCACGTCCATCCTCGCGAGCGGCACGCCGCGCCAGCGCCATGGCTACCCCGGCGGGCTCTTGAGGCATGTCCCGATACCGCATGGCTTCCGCGACAAACAGGGCGCCGGTCGCGGGCACGTACGGAATCTCGCGCGCGTCGATGCCGCACGCGTCGACCGCGAGTCGCGCGTAGCGACCTTCGTCGCACGAGAGCGACGGGAATCGCGTGGTGTACGCTTTCAGCAGGCCCGGCGCACACCGCGCCGCGACCGCCGCCACGGAGGACGAATCGAACCCACCGCTCAGCAGGAGAGCGGGAGGGCTCGCGGAGCGCAGGCAGGCCGATACGGCGCGCTCGAACAGGTCTGCGAAGTGTTCGACGTACTGGCGATCGTCGCGATGGCGAATCGGTGGGAGCTGCTCGGGCTGCCAGTACCGGTCGATTCGCAGCCCTTCCCTGGTGACCGACAGCGTGTGCCCTGCCGGAAGCCGTCGCACCGCACGGAAGAGTGTGCCCTCGCGGCTTCGCGGGTAGCCGCTCAGGAACTCGCCCACCATCATCTCGTCCGGCTGGGCGCTTACACCCGGAGCGCGGAGTACCTGCTGCAGTTCAGACCCGGCAACGAACGAGGTGGAAGTGCTCGCGTAATACAGCGGCCGGAGGCCGAGCACGTCGCGCGAACACATCAGCTCGCGATCGCGAGCGTTCCAGAACACGAGCGCGAACTCGCCAATCAGCCGGGAGGGCGCGCGGCGGCCCCAGCAACGGCACGCGGCGAGTACGAACGCGGCGTCGCTGGAATCGGTCGGCCGCCAGCCCTGGTGCGCGAGCTCCTCGGCCAACCCGGCGCGGTCGTCGAGCCGGCCGTCGAAGACGAGCCAGTCACCGTCATCGTCGAGCGGCTGACGCTCCGTTCGCGACTCCGGGGTCGTGAGCAGCACCCGCGCGCCGAAACCGAGCGGTCCGCAGGTCACCGACGCGCCGTGTGAACCGCGATGCTCGATGCTGGCTGTCAGGTGGCCGATGAGGGCCGCCGGCACCGGAGAGCCGTCGGTATGCAGGATCGCGGCAAAACCGCTCATCTGCTGCGCCAGATGGGGACGTGCGCGCCGGCCGGCGTGACGGGCTGGCCGTCCAGTTCAACCCACGCGTGCGCGGCGAACCGGTCGGGGTCGGGCTGCATGGAGGTTCCGAGACAGAGGATCGGCGTCCATCCGCGACGACGCATCGCCCACGACGCCGCGACCGCGGCATCGAGGCACGTGAAGGCGTGTGTGTACGCGGCGACCCGACAGACGAGCTCCGCGACCCGCGCGCCGGACACGTCGCAATTTCTGCCAACCTTGAGTCGTTCCGTACTCAGGGTCTGACCCCGTTCTGACCCCGGTCTGACCCCGTTCTGACCCCGGTCTGACCCCGGTCTGACCCTGGGCTGACCCCGTTCTGACCCCGGTCTGACCCTCACCAGCCGATCGACACGGACGGTGCGCACCGCCAACTTCGCCCAGGGCAGGAGCAGCAGCGCTTCCAGCACGACGCGGCGCTCGGCCCACGACAATCCCCGCCAACGTGTAAACGACGGCATCAAGGGCGACGACGACCAATCCGCTCTTCGCGAACGATGCGCACGAGATCGCGCGACGCGAGATGCTCGACGAACGCAAGCAGGTCCCGCTCGAGCGTGTCGGGCCGGGCGTCGAACTCGCGGCCCAGCGCGGCAACCACGTCCCGCAGCGAGCCGTGCTCGGCCAGCAGCTGCCACATGCGCGTGCCGCTCGCGTTCAAGCCGAAATAGGTACCCGTCGAGAGATCCAGCACGACCCCTTCGTCGTCGATCGTGCGGAACGCGACGTCCCGGCGCAGCGCGACAGCGTCGCGAATGGTGACCGCCATCATCTCAACCGCCGGAACAGGACCCGGCGGACCGGAGGATGCTTGAAGAGGGCGATGATCAACTTGCGATGACGATTGAATTCTGCCGTGCGCCGTACGATCGGCATGATCCCATCCGTGCGCGCCAGCTCGAAGAGCGCGTCGATTTCGGCGTCGGTCAGCCGCTGCGCGAGCATCCGCATCGCGAGCTGCGCGCGAAACTCGGGCATCAGCCGGGCACGCCACCGGTGCTGGTATGTCGCAAGCGCGGCCTCGGCGAGCGTGTCGCGGCGCAGCGCGTCGGCGAGCACCTCCGCCGCGATATCGCCGCTGACGACGCTGTAATAGATGCCGCCGCCGGTGGTCGCCTTGACCAGGCCCGCCGCATCGCCGATCACGAGTAACCGGTTCGCATAGGTTCGGGGGATCGGTGCCAGCGGCAGCAATCGTCGGCGCGGCGAGCCGCAAGCGTCGGCCGCCACACCCCACGATGGGCCCAGGCGCTGCAGGACCTGCCGGAAATGCGCTGCGGCGTCGCCGTCGCACATCAGGCCGATGCGGACATAATGGCCGCCGGGTCGAGTCACGGGGACGGCCCACGCAAAGCCGCGTGGCGCGATGTCCGAGCCAAAGTACACCTCGACGTCGCCCGTACGCGTCGCCGGCACCTCGAGTTGCGCGGAGTTCAGATGAACCGGCGGCATGCCGAGCCCGAAGCGGCGCTGGAACACGTAGCTCGCTCCGCAGGCGAGCACGACGGCGCGCGCGCGCATCGTGACGCCATCATGGGTATCCAGCTCCGCGCGGTCGGCATCGATACGGATGGCGGCCACCCTCGCCCCGCTGATGAGCGCTGCCCCCGCAGCGGCGGCACGCCCCGCAAGCTGTTGATCGAAGGCGACGCGATCGATGACGAGCGCTTCGGTTGTGGGTGTTGTGTAGGAGAGGTGGTATCCGGAGGGTGAGTGGAAGCGAGCCGTCGAGAGTGAATTCAGGATGACGCCGCGCGGAAGTTGAAGCTCGCCCAACGCTTCATGCGCGAGCACTCCCGTGCAGTGCACCGGCTGACCAATCGCGCGGTGCTCTTCGACGACCGCGACATCGTGTCCTTCTCTGGCGAGGCGGGCAGCCGCAAACAACCCCCCGGGGCCGCCGCCGACGATGATGACGTCGCGCATCCGTATCAACGTGGGTCGGGTGTCGATGCTGCCCTTCCCGGCCGCCAGCATTATAGGCGCAGCGGGGCTGGTAGTTGACTCACCTTCTAGACTTTCGGCCCTCGGTGTTCCCATCGACCGCGAAAGCTGATCCAGAAGGAGAGCGCGACCAGCCGGAGGTCAAGGCACAGGTTCGCGCGTTTCACGTAGAGCAGATCGAGACGGAACTTGCTGGTCCGCGCGATGTCGCGGGGTGCGAACACCTGCGTGAGCCCCGTGAGGCCCGGGCGGACGGCATGACGCGCGGCGTAGCCTGGCACCTCGACAAGAGGCATGTCGCGGCCGTCGCCACGAACCTCGATCTCGTTCGGCATGAGCGGACGCGGTCCGACGAAGCTCATGTCCCCGCGCAGGATGTTGAAGAGTTGCGGCAGCTCATCCATGGCTGTCGCGCGGAGCACCCCGCCAATCCTCGTCACTCGCGGGTCCTCCGCCGAGGCCTGGAATGGCAGCGCGCGCGCCGCGTCCGGAATCATCGAGCGGAACTTGTACGCACGGAAAAGACGGCCGCCCTTCCCCACGCGCGGCTGGACGAAGAACACGGGCCCGCCGTCATACAGCTTGATCGCGGCCGCGATGATCGGCCACAACGGCGCCGATACGAGAAGGCCTGTACCCGAGAGCAGGATGTCGAACAGCCGCTTCACCATCAACCCGCTGCCGGGCCGCCAACCCGACGGAATAACGAGGCGTACGCGGCAACCTGACGGCGACGATCGTAGGCGAGGCCCGCGACGCGGGCCCGCTCGCCAAGCCGCGCGGCGAGGCTTCGGTCTCGATAGACGTCGAGGATGCGCGAGGCGAGCGCATCGGCGTCGCCGGGAGGCACGACGAACCCGCAATCGTATTCGCGCGTGATCCCCGCCACTTCGCACGCATCTTCTACAGCGGCCACGTAGGGCCGCCCGGCGGCCAGGATGCCGTAGAGCTTGCTCGGCACGATGTACCCGGCAAGCCCTGGCCTGAGCGACACGACAAACATGTCGGCGCTTGCGTAGGAACGCGGCATCTCCTCGCGCGTCTGGTACGGGAGAAACACGACGTTCGACAGCGCTCGCGCCCGCGCGAGCTGCTCGAGTGCCGCGCGGCGGGATCCGTCGCCGACGATGACGAATCGGATGTCGTCGTACGCTCGCAGCCGTTCGGCCGCCTCCAGCAGGATGTCGAGCTGCTGCGAGAGGCCGATGTTGCCGGCGTGCATCACGACGAACGAGTTGCCGAGACCGTGCGTGCAGGCGAACGAATTGTCCCGCGGTCCCGGCGCGAGGGCTGCGCAGTCCGCCCAGTTGTGGATGACGCTGATCCTCTGCGGGTCGGCACCCTTTCCTTCGACGAGCCGCCGCTTCATGGTGTCGCCCACCGCCACGATGGCGTCGGCACGCCGAAGGAGGAACCGGTTCATCCGATCGAGCGCGCTGTTGACCGCCTGGCTGTGAAAGTCTTCCAGAAGGATCGCGACCTCTGGAAACACGTCCTCACAGAGGAAGACGAAGCGCGCGCCGCTGCGCCGAGCCGCCAGCAGCGCAGCGAGGCCGATGATGGGTGGGTCGGTGAGCGCCACCACGACGTCAGGCTGCCGCACACCAAGGCCTGCAACCGATGCCGAGAGGAAGTACGTCAGGTAATTCGACGCCCGTCCACTGAACCGTTGCGGGTCGAACGTCGTTCCGGCGGCACGAACGATCTCGACACCGTTTCGAACCTCACACCGCGGCAGCCCGTTCTCATTGCGCAGCGGATACCCGCTCACCACCGTGACCTCGCAGCCGTGATCCGTCACCAGATCCTCCGCAAGCTCGGTCAGCAGCTGACCCGTGGCACCGAAATCTGGCCAGTAGGAGCGATTGAAGAAGCAGATGTGCATGAGAGGGTACGTACCCGGCGCAGCGGAGGGCGCCGCATCTAAAGATGCGGCCTACGTACCTACCTACGAATTGGTTTTTCCAGCACGTGGTTCTCCATCACCAGCACATCCATGTCGGTGCGCAGAAAGCAATCGAGCGCCTCTGACGGCTGGTGCACGATCGGCTCGTTCTCGTTGAACGACGTGTTCAGGAGCACGGGAACGCCCGTCAGCGTGCAAAAGGCGTCGATGAGCCTCCAGTAGCGCGGGTTGTCCTCGCGGCTCACGGTCTGCAGGCGGGCCGATCCATCCACGTGGGTCACCGCGGGAATCACGGCGCGTTTCTCGGGGCGGACCGGATAAACCTGAATCATGAACGGATCGGGGACAGCGCCGACGAAGTAGTCATCCAGTGCCTCGACGGCGATCGACGGGGCGAACGGTCGAAACTTTTCCCGGAACTTGATTCTCGTGTTGAGCACGTCGCGCATGTCCGCGCGCCGTGGATCGGCCAGGATGCTGCGGTTCCCGAGCGCGCGGGCGCCCCATTCCATGCGTCCCTGGAACCAGCCGACCACGCGACCTGCGGCGAGGGCGCCGGCAGTCCACTCGCACAACTCCGCCTCGTCGTCGATGCGACGGCTCACGACGCGGCGACACGCGACGTCGGCGCCGCGCGCCGCAATTGCCCCGGCAACCTCTGCGTCATCGAACGCGGGTCCCCAGTAGCTGTGGGTCATCACGAACCGGCCGCTGCCGCCGAGGCGGTGGGACACGTGCAGAGCGGCGCCAAGAGCAGTGCCGTTGTCGCCGGCCGCGGGCTGGACGTACACCTCGCGAAAAGGCGTCTGCTCGCGAATCCTGCCGTTGGCGACGCTGTTCATCGCGCAGCCGCCCGCGAGGCACAGCCGGTCGATGCCGCTCGACGCATGGACCGATCGCAGCACCGCGAACACAGCCTCTTCGTACACGGCTTGCAATGACGCCGCAATTGCCTCGTGCCTCGGTTGCAGCGGCTCGTCATATCGACGCGCTGGCCCGAGAAGCGATTCGAGCTTCTCCGTGAAGACCGGGCCGAGTGTCGGCTCGCCTTCATCCCAGGTCATCGACACACCCCGGGACCAGTGGTTGAAGTAGGAGAGCTCGAGTCGGATTTGCCCGTCGCGCGTCACGTGGACGAGTTGGCGCACCTGGTTCGTGAAGCCCGGCTCGCCGTACGGAGCGAGGCCCATCACCTTGAACTCGTCCCCGTAACGATCGAAGCCCAGGTACTGCGTCAGCGCGAGGTACAGGATTCCCAGCGAATGCGGAAAGAACACGCGCTGCCGCACGTCCAGGCGCGTATCGCGCCCCGTACCCCACGACGTGCTGACCAGGTCGCCGAAACCGTCGATCGCGCACACCGCCGCCTGGTCGAATGGGCTTGCGAAGAACGTACTTGCGAGATGGGAGGGGTGATGCTCGACACGATACAGTCGCGCCAGCACATGCTCGCGAGAGAGGTCGAGGCACGCGGCCAGCCGCTCGTGCAGGCGGTTGACGGTCGCGGCATTGCGGGCGCGATCGGCGAGCCAGCGCGGATGCGCGGCGTGGCGAAGGACGAACAGCCCCTTGCGCCACAGATGCGCGCGGGTGTCGCGCGAGACCGCGAACGCGTCGATATCGCGGGAAGCAGCCCCTGCTATCCGAAGACAAGCATGGATCGCCTGCTCCGGGAAGCCGGCCCAATGCTTGACGCGGCGGAACCGCTCCTCCTCGACGGCCGCTACCAGCCGGCCGTCCCGGACGAGTGCCGCGGACACGTCGCCATGGTAGGCGTTGATTCCGAGGATCAGCACGCGCGAGGAAGATCGAGCAGCGCGTAGAGCCGCTCCGCAAAAGCGGACTGGCTGAAGCGCCGCGCGACCTCGGTGGCAGCCTCGCTTCCAAGCCGCGCGCGGAGCGCAACGTCCGTGAACAGCATTGCAACCGCCGCGGTCAGCGACTCTCGCGCGTCGGCGCGCACGATGAGACCGGTGCGCCCGTGCTCGATGATCTCCTCGGCGGCGCCAGGCGCGGCGATGCACGGCTTGCCGGCGCTCATCGCCTCCAGATACACGAGGCCGAATCCTTCGTCCCGGCTCGGCATGACGAAAAAGGCCGCGTCGCGGTACAGCGCGGCCAGGCGATCGTCGGATACGGGCCCCGTGAACACCACGACGTCGCCGACCCCGAGCGCCGACGCGCGCTCGCGCAGGCGCACGAGATCGTCCCCGCCGCCCGCAACGATCAACCGGGCGTCAGCGATCTGCTCCCGGACGCGCGGCCAGCATTCGATGAGCTCGTCGTGGCCTTTGTAACGCTCATCGGACGCCATGCGCCCGACGATGAGGGCATAGCCGCCGCGGACGTGTCCGTTCGGAGGCGCGGTCAGCGGTGAGACTCCGGGATGGCACACGCGCACGGGGACATCCGCGAGCGCGGGGTTGGCAGCCGCGAAGCGCGACGAGGTGTGATGCGAGATCGCCGCGACGCGCCACGCGCTGCGAAACGCGACGCGTTCGAGCCACCGGAGCGGTTTCCATGCTTCGACGCCGAGCAGGAAGAGCACGACACGCGCGCCACGACGGACCAGAGGCAACACGACAGGCGACAAATGCGCGTGCAGCACCACGACCAGCGTGTCTGCGTCCACGCCGCGGGCGCGCAGCGCGTACGAGGCGAATGTCGCACGCCTTCCACGGGCCGCCCGAAGACGAATCGGCTGGCAGTCGAGCACCGTCTCGTGATCGTCATCGAGGGACCAGACCTCGACCATGTCGAGAGCGCTATCGACCTGACGTCCGAGCGCCCCGGCGATCTGCCGCGCGATAGCGGAAATTCCGTCGGTGCCCTCCACCTGGGGCGCGAGGACGATGGCGCGCATCATGTGGCAATCAGTTCGGCGTAATGCGCCACGAGCGACTGTGCCACGACGTTCCAGCTGTAGGACGTCGCCACCAGCGCCCGGCCGCGCGCGCCCATCTCGTGGGCGAGGTCAGGACGCTCGAAAATGCGGAGCAGCGCGTCGGCGATGGCATCGGCGCGCTGTTCGACCCAGAAGCCCGCACCATGCTGCTCGACCTCGCTCCAGGGACAGGTTCTGGTGACGACCACCGGAACGCCGGCATCCATTGCCTCGATGACGCTCATGCCAAAGCTCTCCGAGTCGGAGCACATCACCAGCACCGACGCGGCGGCGAGCAATTCTCGCGTGCGGCGCCGGTCCACTTCGCCCAACCAGATCGTCGTGCCCACCGTATCGCGCGCGCGCGAGTCGAGGATTGGGCGCAGACCCGCTTCATCCGGTCCCGCGATGACGAGCCGCGCGTCCGGCCGACGAGCCCTGGCCAGCGCAAATGCCTCGATGAGCAGGTCCAACCGCTTGATCGGGTGAATCCGGCCGAGGAACAGTACGATTGGACCGGAGACGAGGCCGAGATCTCGCCGGACGTCGTCTGAGCCGACTTCTCGCGAACCCGCCTCGATGCCGTTTGGCACCAGCGCAACGCGGGACGAGGGCGCGATCTGCCGAAGCGTCTGCAGCTCCTGCTCGGACGTGGCGTGCAGCAGCGCTGCCCGACGAACCGTCCGACGCTCCACGAGTGTCCAGCCGACGCGCTTGAGCCATGGATGATGCGCGAGCGCAGCACGCTCGAGCATGCCGCGAGGCGACACCACGTAGGGCACGGCCGCTCGCCGCGCTTCGCGCGCGGCGGCCCAGACCACCCGGTTCCAGAGCCCGTGGATGTGTACGATGTCGCACGCAGGGACGGTGCGGCGCAGTGCCCTGTCGAGCGGGCGTGAGCCGATTGGCTGCGAAGGCCAATCACGCCGGAAATACTGCACACGTACGCCTTCGAAGCCGCCGCTCCTCGTCACCTCGGCAGGCAATCGGTCGGATCCGTTCGCATCGGTCGTGAACACGTCGACATCGACGCCCAGATGCTGCAGCGCGAGCACGAGTCCATGGATGCTTCTGGGCGGACCGCCGTACACATAGGCTGGAGCGTAGTACGCGGTGATGTGAAGGACGCGCATCATCATTCGTGATTCGTGATTCATGATTCATGATTTGGTTCTTGAATCACGAATCACGAATCAAGAATCATGAATCATGAACGGCTCGTCCGCCGGCCCGCCCGCTACTTGATGTGCCGGTCGCATGAGCAGCCACCGGTCGATCAGGAACGTGAGCCCACCCAGGTAGACCATCATCGTGACGTTGAGCCCCAGTGTCTTGACCCACGACCGCTCGAACAGATACAGGCCGAGCCAGAATATGACGGCCACCAGACCGAGCGCGAGATCGCGATGCCGGATCGTGGTGAAGAACCACTGGTAGGCCACGCCCATCAGCGCGCCGAACACGAACACCGGAATGAACATCAGTGGGATCCCGAAATCCACGTAGGATTCGGCCGCGTAGCCGAACGCGATCGACGTGTTCTCCTCGGCGCCCGCCACCCACACGCCTGAATACTTGCGCACCATGTCGCTGTCCGACGGCAGCTCGGGCTTGTCGGGAAAGAGCACGCGCGGTGTGATGAGATGCAGGATCGCGCCTTTCAGAATCTCTCCCTCGGTGTGCGGCAGCACGTTCGGCACCCGCGCGACGGCAAGAGCCGGATAGTGAATGGCCCACATCCGGTCGACGAGGGCAAACAGGTTCGCGCCAATCCCGCCAGCCTCCTGACGAAACCAGTCTCCGGAGAGCGTCTGCAGGCGCTCGAGCCTGACAGATCGCGACGTGGCAAAGACATCGTCCTGAAATTCCTTCCGATACTCCCCTCGAATACCCATCCACAGCAGGCTGCCGACGAAGATCATGATCGCGCCGGTGGAGATCGCCACCCAGTGTTTCGCGCTGCGAATGTCGAAGACCTCGAGCGTCGCGATCCCGGCCAGGATAAGCGGCTCGCGCCACCCGGCGAAGTATCCGGTGAAGCCCAGCAACACTTCGAGCGCGACGAGCGCGGCGATCCATCTCCACTCGAACACCGGCTGCGCGAAGCTTCGAACAATGAGGAAGAAGAGCGCGAAGTGCGCGAAGCTGAGGGCGAGAATCGCCTGAGTCAGCGTGGGGTACTCCCACGCGAGCTCCTGGATCGTGCCAATCGATATCACTGCCACGATATAGCCGACAAGGAGCAGGCGACGGGAGAAAGCAGCGCGCGGCGCGTCGGGGGGGACGCTCCAGATTCGGGCGGCCCAGCTGAGGCCGAGCCTGAGACCAAGCGCCAGCGCCGAGATCCAGACGAGCCCGATCAGCACCATCGTCTCCCAATCTGTGTCGACCGCGGGAAGCGCGGCGCCGGTCAGCCCCATGTAGAAGACCCCGAGTGCGACCTGGACCCATTGGAAGGTGAACGCGAGTGCCAGGACAGGCGGCGCATCAGGCGTCCGAAGCAGGCGCCAGCCGGCGAGCAACACGCCGACGGCCAACCCGGCAAGCCAGTGGCCGCACGCGTACGTGGCGACGATCATTGTCACGACGCCAGCGACGACCATCGTTCCTCCCGCCGCACGGCGCGCCGCGCCGCGTGAAGCGTCGCGCCAAGATCGCGGTGATAGCTCTCGAATACGTACAAAGCGCCGATGACCTGCGTCGCGCCCTGGAGCCGGTCGAACCAGTCGCGCACCACGGACGTCACTTCCTCGCGGCCGAAGACATCGCAGCTGAGCGACCCGCGACGGAGGATCGCATCTTCGATCCGCGCACGAGCGTCAGACCGACGCCAGAAGACGTCATCCGCGTGATAGCTGCGGCGCGGGACGGTTACGGGTGCCCCCAGTGATGCCGCCGTGGCGAGCATCCTGCGCCAGGCGAAGCGCAGCGCACGGGTGACCTGCCGGCGCCACTCGGACGTCAGCGGTGGCACTCCGGTGTTCTGATTTGGAATGCGGAACAGCGCTGGATAGGTTGACCGGAGCCACCTGTCGCGCAGCGCGCCCTCGCCACGGATTCGGGCCGACACGCCCTGCGCGAGCTCGAACACACGGTAGTCCACGAAGGGGCGGCGGACACGAACATATGGTCGCAGTGTCAGGGTGATCCGATTAATCGCCTGCGCCATCTTGTGGTCGAAGATTGCGAATCGCGCCGCCGCGCCCTCGAGGTCCGCAACGAGCTCGCTCGCACGCGCACGCGCCTGCTCCCAGGTGAATCCCAGAGGTCCACCGTAGTACGGGAGCTCAATCGCCAGATCATCGGGCGTGACGACGTCGTTGTAGTGGGAACCGGCCGTCACATCGCCGACATAACCCGACAGGTTCAGATCGATCCGCGCCCGGACCGAATCGAATGGCTCCACATGCATCAGATCCACCAGATCGATCAGCCCATCGGTCTGCTGGACGTAGCTCGTACGGCACGCGAGCCAGTCGCCGCTATACATCGGGTGGAAGGTCCAGGGAGCGCCCACCGTCTGCGCGGCCCTGCGCGCATACTTCACGTCGTCGCTTTCCGGAACCCCGTAGGTGATCGCCTCAAGGCGGCTGCCCTGACGCGCGCCCTCGGCAAGAATCGCCCGACTGTCGAGGCCTCCGCTCAACGTCAGGCCCGGACGTCCTGCGGCGCTCATACGCCTGCTCACGGCGGACGTCCACAACCCTTGCAAGTCTTCTATCACCTCATCCGATGTCACGGCCGGGTGCGCTGGAATCTCCCTCCAGTGCCAATATCTCTGCTCGACAGGCGCGGCGCTCGCCCAACTCAGCACGGAGGCACCACGCATCATCGCCACCCCGCGGATATTCGTCCGCCTGTCCAGGCGGAAGCCGCCAAACGTCACGGCTTCACGAATCGCGTCGAGATCGGGCTCTCTCGAGACGCCCGGCGCCACGAGCACGCCGCGCACACCGCCGGCAAACGCCAACCCGGCAGCGGAGTTGGCGTAGTAGATCGGGAGCGCCGTGAATCGATCGTTGAGCACCTGCAGCTTCCGGTCGATGCGGTCCCACAACGCAATCTGGTACTCGCCGTCGAGGTCGCGAATCGCGCCGGCGCCTTCCCGGACCAGCGCGTCGAGCAGCCTCGAGCGGAATTCCACGCTGCGGCTGCCGACCGGCGGCTCGATGCCGCCGTGCGAGGGCCAGTCAAATGCTTCGCCGATCATCCACAGCCAGTAACGGCGACCGGCCGTCGCCGGCTCGAGCGTGTCGACCGGCTCGCGGTCGAGCGGTGCGAGATCGAACGCGCCGATGGCGAAGCCATCAAGGGACCAGAATGCCGGCCGCTGTGAGGTCGTCGTGCGCAGCGCTTCCGCCATCGTCGGGACGACCTCACGAGCGTCCGCCGCGGGATCCGCGGGTATCCAGCCGAATAGCATGGGCGATTCGTGACTCGTGATTCGTGATTTGTGGTTTGAGCCGGGTTCCCGATTACTTCGTCGCGATAGTTGCTTTGTACTCCTCGTGGCTCGCGCGCGCGTGGCTTGTGGCTGGCGCGACGACCACGCCGAACTCTTCGGCCCACGCGGCCGCGAAAGGCTCACGGCAGAAGGCGCCGGCCGATGCGCGCGCGCGGCTCGAGGCGTGTTGCAGCCGATCGTCGTCCGCAAGGAAGTACTCGAGGCCCTCCACGAGCGCGTCGACCGTTGCGTCGCGGCAGATCCACCCGTCATCGCGATGGGTAATCACTTCCGGAAGCGATCCGGTCTGGAAGACCACCGATGGTGTGCCCGCCCGCTTCGCTTCGAGCATCACAACGGCCATGCCCTCGCGTATTTCAGGACGAGACGGACAGCAATGAATCGAGGCCCGGGCCAGGAGCGCCGGGATGTCCTCCCGCATGCCGAGAAACACGACGCGCCCGGCGAGATCTGAACGCGTGGCCCGATCCCGTACCGACGCACGGAAGCCCGCGTACGAGGGCGGTTCCCACTCGTCGATGTTGCCAACCACATCAAGCGAGACATCGTGGCCTCGCGAGAGGAGCTCACTGACCGCCTCGAGCAGGAGATCGAGACCCTTGGGTGGAATAATCTGGCCGACGAAAATCATCCGGCCAGGAATCCGGCCCACCGGGGATGCCGACACCGGGCGGGACGGCGCGGTGTTCCTGATCAGCCGGACCTTGGCGGAGTCGATCCCGTGCGCGAGGAGCTCGCGCTCGATGAAGGCCGAATTGGGGAGGAACCGATCAATCGCCGGATCGATCAGCCACCTCCAGAGACGCCGGTAGAAGCGGTCCTGGTCGGGCGCGTTTCCCAACCGAAGGATGACGGGAAGACCTGCGGCGCGCAGCAGCCACAGCGCGGGCAGGCTGCGGAGCACCGTCGTGAATTCCGGTACGAACACGTGGGTGGCGCGAAAGCGCCTCGCATCCCGCAGGAGCTCGGCACTGGCACGAGCGATTCCGAGAGCGCTGCGGATCCACGCGATCGGGTTCCGCGTGCGCGCGAGAGCGGGGTCATGTCCCATCGTCCAGCTCGCGCCGATCTCGTCGGCGAGGTCGACGATGCGGCTGCTGGCCCACGTGTTGACCACGCAGTGAATCGCCGCGCCGCGCTCGCGAAGAACACGCAGGACCTCGAACGACATGCGCTCGAGACCAAAAACGATGACCATGCCGGTGACAGGTGCGATGACCCGAGGCATGCCGGGATTGGCGGCGATCGAAACGCGGCGTCGTGCTTCAAGACGCCGGCACGCGCCGAGGAGCCCGTCCGTGGCGCGGGCAAAGCTGTACTGCGCCACGAGCTGACGTCCCGCAGCGGCGTAGGCGTCGGCCCGCTCGTGCACGAGACGGATAGACGCCGCGAGCGCCTCCACGTCGCCGACGGGGAAGACCTCCCCCGTTCGATCGTGAATCACGAGATCGGGCGCGGCGCCCACGCGCTCGCTGACAACACAGGGCAGCCCGCTTGCCATCGCCTCGTTGACGACGAGTCCCCAGGTCTCGCTCGCGCTCGGAAGCGCCAGGCAATCGGCAGCCGCATATAGACGCGGCATGTCCGACTGGTTGACGAACCCCTGCCATGAGGCGCGCACGCCCAGCCGCGCGGCCTCGCGCCGGCAGGCTTCAACAGCGGGACCATCACCGGCAACGATCAGCACCGCGTGCACGCCGAGCCGGTGCACGGCGTGCACGAGATCGATCAACCGTTTATGTGGCGTGCACTTCCCCGCGAAGAGCACTGCGCGATCAGTCGGCCCCATGCCGAGCGAGGTGCGCGTCTGCTCGCGCGCCGGGCCGCGCCAGCGCTCCGCGGCAGCCGCAAACGCAGCATTGTCGACGGCATGCGGCGAGTCGAATACAAGCGGATCGCGCACGCCGAAGTGCCGGAGATACTCGCGGGACCTCGCGCCCACGCTGAGCCAGGCATCGAACAGGTGGAGCATCGTCCGCGTGCGCAGCGCCCAGGCGGGACGCAAGAGGCCGCGCGGACCGGTCAAGAGGTTCGAATCGCCACGATAGACGACCGGCACCCGCATCTGCCGGCAGGCGCGCAGCGCGCGAACCTGGCTGATCGAGTGCCACCCCGGGATGACCACCACGTCGGGTCGGGTCTCGTGGATTGCGCGACCGATCGCCGGCGCGTCAACGCCAAAGAACGATCCGGTATCGAACCGTCGCGGTTGCGCGAGGGAACCGAGCACCCTGTGCTCGTACCCGTCGGTCAGCGGCATGTCCCATGTAAATGGCCGTTCGAATCCAGCGCCCTGCTCGACGGGCGTGGGCTCGGCCGCATACAGCACCGTCAGATCGATCTCGGGACGCTCGGCGGCCATGTAGCGGAACCACGGCGCGAAGTACTGCACCGGATGCGTCAGGCAGATCGTCACGCGCGTGGCGCGGTTCATGACGAGACCACGTTCAGAACGCCGGCAAGGCGCTCGGTGAGCGAGTGGGCAGACCAGGACCGCAGCGCGCCGTGCAGTGGTTGCCTGCCTGCGCCTGCCATCTCCCCCGTCTCCGACCGGCGACAACCAGGTGCGCCCTTGATGATGTCCGCAAGCGCATCGCGGATCGCACCGATACGAGCACGCGGTGGCGAGGCCTCCCCGAACGCGATTACGCAGGCATTGACTCCGGGCGCGCGCAGCACGTCGAGCACGCTGCTCTCCTCGTGGTACACCGCGACGATCGGCCGGCCGGAGAGGAGCGCCGGAAAAACCCTGCTCGGGGTGTAGTGGGGCTCGGCGCTTCCCAGGAGCAGGAGCGCCGAGGCATCCACCTGGACGTTGAGCGCATCGAGGTAGTCGAGCCGTGGCGGCACCTCTCGAACGACGTCGGCGACACCGAGCTCCTGCGCGATCGGCAGCACACGCGCGACTGCCGCGGGATCG
Source organism: Vicinamibacterales bacterium (assembly GCA_036005125.1). GTDB lineage: Bacteria > Acidobacteriota > Vicinamibacteria > Vicinamibacterales > UBA2999 > DASYQV01. The sequence goes on along the minus strand of DASYQV010000318.1, from coordinate 3,686 downwards.
CGCTGGTTGCTGGAGCCGAGGAAGTGCAGCCGCAGACGTTGATAGATCGCCGGAGCCTGGTCGCGGAGTTGCCGCACGGCCCCAAGCGTCGACGAGAGCACCTCACCGCCGGTCGGCAGCACGGTGCCCACATAGCAGACGTGCACCAGGCCGTCACGCGGATCGAAACAGTCGTTCGACCGCGGGGCCCCGCGCAACGCTTCGAGGTCCTGCTCCTCGAATCCGAGTGGAATCGACGCGCACGCCCGCGGCCGGGCATCCGGCACGCGCGCCAGCACATCTTCATACGTCCGCGCGGACACGGCCGTCAGCGCATCAGCCTGCCTGACCACCCGCGGCTCGAGACGTTCGCCAATCGCACGTGTGATGCGGCTCTTGAGGTCCGCCGTACTGTTCGCGCCGCCGCCGACGTGATGGCCCCACGCGCCGACCCACGGATCCTGATAGTCGAGAACAAAGGGCACGCCGAAGCGCCGCTTGAGCCCCGGACCGAGCACCGCCGGATACGTCGGGTACAACGTGATGAACAGCGCATCGAACCGCTCACGCGACAGCAGCTCCTTCGCCGCGCGGCGGAGTCCCGCCAACGCGCGCAGGCCAAGATCCCCGATGCCAACACGACGTGTCACCGAGGCAGGCCATGCATCCGTACGAAGCACCCGCAGCGAGGCCGGCACGAGCCGCGCCAGATCGGGATCGAGCCGCCCTTCGTACGCCTCCGGGTCCACCGTGAGCACCGTGGGCTCCCATCCGAAAGCCGGCAGGTGCGGCGCCAGCAGCCGCACCCGGTGCGTGCCGGCGCTCGTGTCGGGGGGAAAGTACGGGGAGACCATGAGCACACGCTTCACGACGCGATCAGACCTTGATGTGCATCACGGGCAACGCTCGCACCTCAGCTCACCACCCGCGCGACGGCGGCAACGAGCGCGCCACACTCCTCTGGATGACGCCAATGCCATCGTCGCCGCGCGGCTTCCCAGCTCGCTGCGCCGGCAGCACGGAGGACATCCGGATCGTCGAACCATCGGGCGAGACCGCCAGCCAGACTCGCCACGTCGCCTGGCCGGTAGCAAACGGCGCCAGCACCGAGATCACGCGCGAGCGCACGCTGACCGGGTGTCTCGGTGATCACAACAGGCAAACCTGCCAGTGGATAGGTGAGCGATTTATTCGACAGCGCGAGCTCCTGGTTTGGTACCGCCATCTGTTCGGGCGCCAACCCGACGTCGAAACCACGGCACGTATCGACCAGAACGTCTGGGTCAATCGGCTCGTGGCGGATCAACGTCAGCTTGGGCGCGAGGCTGGTCACGAGCACCTGCAGCGACTCGAGGTAGCCGGCTGCCGGAACGCCGCGTACATGCAGCTCGCACGGTCGACCGATGAGGCCGGCGGCTGCCACAACATCTTCCAGTCCTCGACGAGGTCCGATGGTCTGGCTGAACCAGTACATGCGCAACGGACCGGCGGCATGTCCGTTCCAGCGCGGCGCCTCCGTTGGAAGCTCGAACGTGTTGTGCACGGCGATCGGCCGCACACCAAACCGTGCGGCACAGGCGTCGGCAATGGCAGCGCTGCCGGCGGTGATAAAGGCAGCATCGCGCGCCACGTCGCGCATGATGATGTCCGCCAACTCGTTCACGATACGGCCGGCGGGGTCGTCACGCTGTTCACCGCAGTGAAAGTCCTCGAAATCAACAGCGAACGGACGGCCCATCCGTCGCGCGGCCTCCGCGACCGCGGCGATCGCGCCGGTCTTGCCGCCATACACCAGGTCGGCATCCTCGCTGAGAATCGCGTTGACGATCTCGCGATGAATACGGCTGAATGCCGCGACCGCCAGACCTTTCGGGCGACGCGCGCCAAGCCTGCTTGCCGCGACCTGTGCCGCTCGGAAGCGCGCTCCGGTGATAAACCACCGGGCCGCCGCCGTGTCGCGCTGGTAATCGACGACCGTGGACCGCCATCGACGTCGTGCGCGGACGCGGCGGTCGGCGTCGGCAGCCCACGACATGAAGTTCGCGCTGACGACGCGCACCGCGTATCCGGCTTCGTCCAACGCATCCGCGGCCTTCAGCATGCGAGGGGACGTCGCGAGATGACCCGCCGTGACGATGGTGACGCGGCGCGTCATTGACCGTTATGCGGCTCGAAAGGAGAGCTTCAGTGCTTGTGCGCCTCGCGCCGCGGCCACGACACGGCCAGGCGGTGCGCGAGCTCCGCGCCGGTGATGGCGTCGTGCATCAGAAACCGCGGGCTGTCGAGCCGTCGGGCGCATGGATCGGCAAATGCTTCGTTGACACCAAAGGCGTCAGCAAATCCGGCATCAGCCACCGCCTGGATGGAGTCGGCAGAGTAATCCACACCCCGACGGCCATTGGGGTACGCGAAGGCGTGTACCGGCCGTGCGAGCCATGTCTCGAGCGTCGCACGACTCTTGGCGATCTCGGCCCGCTGAACGTCCATCGGCGCGCGGGCGAGGATTGGGTGCGATACCGTATGGGCGCCGACGTCGATGAGAGGGTGCGATGCCAGCGACTGGAGCTCGGCGATGGTCAGCGGGGCGTGCGGGTCGTCAATCGCGGCGGGCATGGCCGCCTGTTCGACGAGTGCCCGCCACGCGCCGTATTCCAAGCGTTTCGCGTCCTCGGCGCTTTCCTCGCCGAACAGTTCCGCGACCGTATCGAACCAGAACCGTTCCTGGCGTTCGATCGGGTTCGTGCACACGAACACCGCCGCGGGAATATGGTGCCGATCCAGTAGAGGCAGCGCGTGCCTCAGCACGCTCCGGTATCCATCGTCGAATGTCACGAGGGCCGGCCGCTCGGGCGCGGGGGCCTGGCCGGCAGCCACCGCTCGCCACTCCGCGAGCGAGATTGGCGTGCAGAGATCGCGGAGCGCACGACAGTGGTCGTCCAGCCGCCGGGCGCGCACGTGCAGCAGCTCGTGCCGCATCGTTCCGGCCGGCCAGTCATCGGCGCGAATCCCGTGATATACGAGAACGGCAACGCCCGCAAACGGGTGCATCCGCAGGACCGGCCGGTACACGCCCAGCGAATCGAGCGCATGTTTGATGTGCTCTTGCACTCTCATGTCGTCCGTAGAGATGCCGGACGTAGGCGATGCCGGGCGTAGGCCGCATCTCTAGATGCGGCGAGGTCCTGGGCGCCGGGTCTAAAGACCCGGCCTACGAATACAGACGGAGGTAATCGTCGACCACGTCGTCCATCGAGCGCATGGGCGGTAACGCGGCACGCCAGCGGGGGATGATTTCCGCGGCGTTGGCAGCAACCTCCCGCAGCGCGCGCGCGAGCGCGCGCCAATCCGCCGGGGGCACCAGTCGCCCGTTGGCACCGTCCTCGATCATTTCGGAGAGCGCGCCCTGCCGCGTCCCGATTACGGGTGTGCCGACCGCCATCGCTTCGAGCGCGACAGTCGGACCGCCTTCGAGCGTCCGCGAGGGACAGCAGAGCAGATCGATGCCGCGAAGGTACTCGAAGATCTGCTCTGATTCGATGGGGTCCCCGAACGTAACCCACGCGTCTGGGCCAACAATCGCTTTCAGCTCGTTGACGACTTCGAGCTCGCCGATGTGGTTCACCGGCCCGCGGAACTCGACGCGGATCGGTGCCGACCGGCCAAGCGCCGCGACCGCTCGCGCGAGATCGTGAACGCCCTTGATCGCT
>DASYQV010000317.1:0-19899 GCA_036005125.1 Vicinamibacterales bacterium | reverse complement strand
TCAGGGCGCAGGTCGGGGCTGTAGTTGAGGCCTGGAACGATCTCTCCGGCGGCGGCGTGCATCAGCAGGAAGGTGACCAAGGTGACGCCGAGCAGCACCGGGATCGCGGTGAGCAGCCGGCGGGCGAGATAGCGGGTCACAGTCCCCTTTTAGACGACCGGCGCGCTTCACGCACGAGCGTGAAACGCGCCGGTCAGCGGGAGCTACTTACCGTCGCTGACGGAGACGGTCCGCATCCATGCGCGCTGGTACTTGTCGTAGGCGCCGAGAACGTCCTGGACACCCAGCACGCGCTTGCTGAGCCCGTAGAGCGCCTTCGGGTGGAAGAGCGGCGCGGCTGGCAGTTCGTTCATGAAGATCTGCTGGAACTGCGCGTAGAGCTTCTTGCGAGTTTCGATGTCGTTCGTGTTCGCCGCATCCGTGATCGCCTTGTCGGCCTGCGCGTTGGACCACTTCCCGCTGTTGTACTGGCCGACCGCGGCCGCACCCGAGTGCCAGGCGGGCGTCACATCGGGATCCGCGCCGATCGTGAGCGGGAGGAAGAGCGTGTCGAAGTCGCGCTTATTGATCCGCTGGTCGGTCGCGGCGTTGGCTTCGAGGAGCTTCGGAGTCGCCTGCACGCCGATCGCGCGCCACTGGTCGACCATGCTCGTCACGAGGTCCGAGTACGGAGCGCGCCCGGACTGCGTGATGATCTCGAACTTCATGTCCTTGCCGTCCTTCTGACGGACGCCGCTCGAGCCCATCTTCCAGCCTGCGGCGTCGAGCAGCGATTCAGCCTTCGCCTTGTCGAAGGGGTACTTCGCCACGCCGTCCGTGGTCTGTGCCCAGGACGAGAGCGGCATGACGCTGACGCCGACTGCAGCCTGGTCGAAATAGATCGACTTGATCATCTTCTCGCGGTCGAGAGCGTGCACCAGCGCTTGGCGGACGCGGACGTCTGAGAAGAAGACCGAGCCCGGCTTTGCCGGGTCGAGCTGGTAGTAGAGGAAGTCGCAGCCATTCGAGACGTACGAGTACACCGTAACGTTCGAGAGCGACTGGACGCGGCTCAGGAGGCTCGGGTCGAGCACGCCCATGTCGATCTCGCCGGTGGCGAGTGCGTTCACGATCGCGCTCGATGTGGCGAGCTGACGGAGTACGTAGTTGTCCAGCGATGCGCCGCCCATGAAGGAGGCGTCGTTGCGCGCAAGCTCGACCTGTTGGCCCTGCTTGAAGCTCGCCATCTTCCAGGCGCCGGAGACGACCGTGGGGTTTTGGTTCAACGGCGTCGTGTTCAGATCGTCGGGACTCAGCGAGCCGAAGACGCTCTTGGGGATGATTCCGTAGTGCGCGTTCGCGATGAGGAACGCGGGCCAGACCTTGGTGAGCTTGAAGATGATGGTGTACGGATCGGGGGCGGTGATGCTGTCGAAGCGCCCGGCAAGCCGCTGGCCGGTCTTCGTGTTCTTGTATGCGGGATCGGAGTGGATCGTGTACGTGTACACGACGTCGTCCGCCGTAAGCTCCTTGCCGTCGGACCACTTCACACCCTGTTTGAGCTTGAAGGTGATCGTCTTCTCGTCCGAGGAAACGGTCGGCATCGCGGACGCGAGCACCGGTGTCGAGACACCCTTGGCGTCGCCGGTGAGGAGTCCGGCGAAGAGCATATGGCCGATCCAGTCGCCGCCCTCTTCGCCCGAGAAGAAGAGCGGGTTGACGGACTTCACTTCCGTGGTGTCGGCTTCAATGAAGTGGCCACCCTTCTTGGCGGCGCTCGTCCCGGTGCCTGAGGGTGCCGGGCCGCCCGTGATCCCGCACGCGGCGAGGAAAGCCGCGGCGCTGGTCATCGCGGCACGGCCGAGGAACGTGCGCCGTGTCAGCTGAGGCAGACCACCGAATAGATTCACGACCCGACCGTCGAGCTCGACGATCTTCTTCTCGTTATCGCTCATGAACCTCCTCCTTCTTGAGCGGACCAGCCGCTCCGCTTGGCCGCCTGAGCAGCACTTGCTTCACGCTACATCACGACGTGCAATCCGCGCTGCAGGCTAGGCAGGGCGACGTGGCGTGTCAAGGCGAGGCCTATGTGCAGAAGTCGGCGATCGCGCTTACCAAGATGTCGACGCCGAGGCAGACCTGGTCGAGGTCCGACCATTCGATGAGCGCATGCGCACCGGCGCCGCCGGGACCGAAGACGATCGATGGGATCCCAGCGGCCGCGAGGATCGCTGAATCCATCCATCCCGTCTGTCCGATCACCGACGGCTCACGGCCGTTGATTCGCGCGCACGCGCGAGCCACGGCGCGCGCGATCGGCGCATCCGGCCGGACCTCGAGCGGCTGGCGGACCAGGCCGACCTCGAGATCCGCGGCGAAGGCCGGGTCCTCGCCGGCAATCCTTTCGAGCAGCACACGCAGTTCGCCCTCCACGGACTCTCGCGTTTCGCCGGGCACCGTTCGGCGTTCGATCCGCAGGATGCAGCGCTCCGGGTAGCTCGAGAGCTCCTGTCCGCCCGAGACGAGTGATGCATGGAGAGATCCGGTGCCGAGAAGCGGATGAGACGTCCGCGACCTGATCCGCCGATCGATGTCGGCGATCCCGACGAGCACGGGACCCATCTTCGCGATCGCATCGATGCCGAGGTCCGGCCGGGATCCGTGCGCGGCCTTGCCGGCGACGGTGATGTCCAGCCAGGCGAAGCCTTTGTGCGCAAGGCAGAGCTGGAGCTCTGTCGGCTCGGCGACGATCGCCGCATCAGCGGTTAATTCGCGAGCGATCGCCTCAGTCCCGATGCTCGCGTATTCCTCGTCCACGACCGCGGTCAAGACGACGTCGCCGGCGTGCGCCTCTCGATGTGCCTCCGCGATCGCCAGCATCGTGGCGGCGAGCCCGCCCTTCATGTCGTATGCGCCTCGTCCATACAGGCGTGACCCATCGACGCGCGCGGCGAAAGGGTCGGTCATTCCGGCGACGCCGACGGTGTCGAGATGTGCGTTCAGCATCAAGGACTTGCCACCGCCCGAGCCGGACGCTCGGGCCACGACGTTCGCGCGCCCGTCGGCGACGTGCTGCAGAGTTACGTCTAGGTCGCGCTCGCGGAGCCAGCCCGCGACATATCCGGCGATCGCGGCTTCGCCGGCCCCGCCAGCCACGAGATCGGGATTGACCGAATCGATAGCGATCAGCTCGCTGAGCAGCTGCTCGACCTCTCGCCGGCTCGTCACCCTCGCGATGCCGGGCGGCCACGTCTCTTGCCGTTCTTCTTCGCGGGCGGCCGAGCCGGAGCTTGCGCTTCGCCGGCGAGGAAGAGGCGGAATTCGTTCGAGATCTCTTCGAGGTGCGTCAGCCGTGCGGTCGCCGCGCGCTGCCGTTTGCGGGTCACTTCTGAGGCGAGGACGTAGACGGCCGCCTGTGCGGCGACCATGGACGGGAAGAAGGAATGGCTCCGCACGGGCACGGGGATCACCACCGTCGCAGCACGCCCGATCGGCGAGAGAACCCGGTCGGTGATCGCGATCACGTCGACACCGATCCGCCTCGCATATTCGGCGACCTGGAAGATTTGACGCGAATATCGCGGCGTGCTGAAGGCCACGAGGACGTCGCCCTTCTCTAGCAGCGAGAGCTGATCCGGAAGGCTGCCGCCGAGGAGCGTCATGAAGTTCACGTTGGTCAGAACGTGCTGCAGGAGATGCGCGCATGAGTGAGCCACGCCGAAGCCGCTGCGCATCCCGAGTACATGGACGCGGCCCGCGCTCAGGATCAGCTCGACGGCACGGTCGACCATTTCCGACGTGAGGCTCTCGCGCAGGAGGCGCAGATTTTCGATCTCGACCTCGACGATCGAGCCGGGCGCCTCCGCGCCGTCACGCTCGAGGCGCTGCTTCAGGAGATCGAGCGGCGCCATGCGCGCGATCAGGCTGTTCTGCACGTCCTGGCGGAGCTCGGGGAATCCCGAGTAGCCGAGGGCCGCCGATAGCCGCACGACAGTCGAGTCACTCACGTGGGCGCGGTGACCGATGTCCGCGACCGAGAGGAATGCCATCTCGTAGGGAAGCTCGAGGAGCAGTCGCGCGACGCGCTGCTGTCCAGGGGTGAGGTCGTTGAAGCTCTTGCGGACACGGAGCGCGAGGGGGTGATCCGGCGGCAGGGCGTTGCCTGCAGTCCGGGATTCAGCGGCGTTTCGGTCCTGCGGCAAGCGGTGCCCGAGCCTATCAGCGGGGAGAGACACCATCAAGGCGCTCGCGACACGCCGCTCATCCGACGCGAACTGCTCAGATCGCGATCGAGGAGCGCGCGGTAGGTGCTCATCGCAGCAAGCCGTGCGGTACGCGGGTTCGGGGTCGTCACGCCACGAGGACGTAGCCGTCGGATCGCGGGTCAGCGCCGCCAAGCAGCAGACCAGACCTCTCGCGCACGACCATGTGACCGCGCCCGAGCTGATTCTCGCCGTATGCCCAATCGCCGACGACGTTGCATTCGTGACCGCGCCGGCGCAGCTCATCGATGGCCCCGGGCGAGATACGGCTTTCGAGCATCAACTCGCGGTCGCGGAAGACCCTGATCCGCGGCGCCTCGATGGCGGCCTGCGGATTGAGTCTGAAGTCGACCAGGTTGCTGATCAGCTGCGGGACCGTCTGCAGGATCCCGAAGCCGCCGACCGTGCCGACCGCCATCCATGGTGCGCCGGAGTCGTCGAGTCCCACCGTCGGCGCGAGCGGCAGGCCGGGTCGTGAGTACTTGTAATAGAGGTTGTTGAGCAGCATTCCGGTGTCGCCGACCATGGTCGAGCCGCCGAACTGGCTCCCAAGCGTTTGCGTCAACGACACCAGGTTCCCGTGGCGATCGGCCGCTACGAGGTGAGTGGTGTGCATATCGGTCATCGCGAGGGCGCGCGCTTCGTCTCCCGGGCCGCTACCCGCCCGTGTCGCGTCGATCTCCAAGCGGCGCCGCTCAAGATGCCCCGAGGCGAAAAGCGCGCTCGGGTCAAATCCGGCGTCGCGCGCGTGCGCTAGGCGATCCGTTTGCGCGGCCTTGATGATCTCCGCGAGCCGGTGCAGGTGGTCGACCCCGAATGGCTCGAGCGAAGCGACATCCAGCGCGCGAAGAAGGAGCAGCGTCTCGATCGCCTGGTAGCTGGCGGCCGGAGGCGCCAGCGTGTGCAGCTCGTGGCCGTCGTAGGCCGCGCGCACCGTCGAAGTCCAGGTCGCGTGGTACGAGGCAAGGTCACGCGCGGTGATGTGGCCTTCCGCGCGCGCGCACGCCGCGACGATTTCCTGAGCGATGCCTCCCGAGTAGAAGGCCTTGCGGCCTTCGGCGGCGACCGCCTCAAGCGTCGCCGCCAGCCGCGGCTGGGCCGAGAACGCACCCGGCCTTGGCGTCTGGCCGTTCGGGAGGAACGTAGCCGCGGCTTGCTCGTCGCTCTCGAGCCGGGCCCGGTTCGTCTCGAGGACGTAGTTCAAGAGAAAGGACACGGGGATGCCCTCGCGCGCCCGGGCGATCGCTGGCCGTACCAATCGATCCAGCTTCATCGTTCCGTACCGCTCGAGTAGGGCGGCCCAGCCCGCCACAGTGCCGGGCACGCGAGCGCCGGCCAATCCCACCACACGCTCCGGCGTCACCGGATCGCGGATGCCCGGGTCCGCCGGCATCGCGCCCTCGAAGTCGAGCGCCGCACATTCATCCGAGCGCGCGTCGTACACGACGGCGCCGCCGACACCACCGATGCCGGACATCTGTGGCTCGGCGACGGTGACGACGGCCGCCGCGGCGACCGCCGCATCGAATGCGTTCCCGCCTTCGCGGAGGACCTCGATCCCGGCCTGCGACGCCATCCAGTGGCCCGATGCCACGAGGCCCGCGCCGCTCATGAGGACCGGACGTGTTGCGCCCCCGTGTGGCCCGGCGAGCCCGGGCCGACCCTCAGCTCGCACGCGGATGGACCTCGCCTCGCTCGACCCGGGCGAGGTAGTCACGGTACCGCGAGAAGAAGAGCTCAGGTTCTTCGATGAACGGGAGGTGCGAGCTCTCTTCGAAGAGCATGAACTCCGACCCTGCCGCGGCCTTGTGCATGTCGCGCATGTGCTCCGGGTCGCACATGTCGTACCTCCCGGCAATGAACAGGAGTGGGCACTGGATCTTCGGATAGAGCGGAAAGAGGCTCGCGTCCTTCAGGAGGCCGGTCAGCGCGAAGCGTCCCTGGCCGAAGAGCCGCGCGCTCGCCTGGCGATCGCGCACCGGGAAAGAGTCCTCGAGCTCCTGCGGCCATGGCACGAGTCGGCAGGTGTGCCGTTGCCACACCACCGCGATCGCGCCCACGTACTCCGGGCAAGACACATTCCCGGTGGCCTCGTGCCAGCGGATCGTCTCGCGAACGTCAGGCGGAAGGCGTTCGGTCAGCTCCTTCAGCTCGCGATGATGCCGGGCGAAGTCGCCAATGCTGTTCGAGACCGTGAAGCTCAGGGCCTGCGGGTGGTACGTCGAGAGGTAGTAGGTGCCGAGGATGCCGCCCCACGAGTTTCCGAACACGTGAAAACGCTCGATGCCGAGGCGCTTGCGCACCCACTCCACTTGTTCGACGTAGTACGGGACGGTATAGCGCTCTGGATCGGCGAGGACGTCGGATCGGCCGCAACCGATGAGGTCGAAGAAGATGACCTCGCGCTCGTCCGCGAGGCGCGCCATCGGCGCGATGTAGAAGCCTCCGATGGACGGCCCGCCGTGGAGGGTGAGGAGCGGGACGCCCCCGCTTCCGACGCGGCGGTACCAGATGCGCCCGTCGGGCGCATCGAGGTAGCCCTCGTCCACCTTCTCCGCGGGCTGAGTGCTACTTACCGTCGGTGACCCACACGTCCTTGAACCAGAGCGTGCGACGAAGCCGATTGAACGTGCCGAGCGTGCCGACGACACCCTGGACTCGCTTGTTCACGCCGACGATCTCCCTCGGAACGAAGAGGGGCGGCCCCGGGACCTCGGTCGCCATCAGGTTCTGGAACTGGCTGTAGATCTTCTTGCGCTGCTCCTGGTCGAAGACCGCCGCGGCGCTCTCTATGAGCTTGTCGACGTCGGGATTCTTGTAGCCCGTCGTGTTGAAACCTCCCGGCGCCGCGTTGCCGCTAGACCAGGTGAGGCTCGGGTCGGGATCCTGCGGCATGTTCCGTTGGCTCACCATCGCGTCGTACTCACGAGTGTTGGTCGAAACGTTGCTGATCGTGTTCGAGTCGACCATCTTCGGCGTGACTTCGACGCCGATGGCCTTCCACTGCTCCTGGATGCTGACCACGGCGTTCTCGAGAGGCTTGCTCCCCGTCGCGCCCATCAGCTCGAACTTGAGCGGGACGCCGGACTTCTCGCGGATCCCGCTCGCGCCCTTCTTCCACCCGGCGTCGTCCAGGAGCTGCTCGGCCTTGGCCTTGTCGAGCGTGTACTTCGGCGTCACGTTGGCGTCGTACGCCCATGTGACCGACGGGATCACTGACTGCCCCGGAGCGGCCGCGCCGAAGAAGAGGGCCTGGGCCATCTTCTCCCGATCGAGCCCGTAAAGCAGCGCCTGGCGGACGCGACGATCCGAGAAGAATTTCGAAGCAGGCTTCGCGGGATCGAGCTGGTAGAAGAGGTAGATGATCGCCGAGATGCCGTAGTCGGTGATCTGCAGGTGAGAGACCGTCTTCAGCTGGTCGACGACGGTCGGGTCGATGATCCCCATATCTATCTCACCCGTCTGGAGGGCGCTCGCGATCGCCGTGTTGCTAGCCAGGATCTTCATCGTGTATGTGTCGAGCAGAGTCGGCGTCCGGTGATAGTTCGGGTTTCGCTCGAGGACGACCTGCTGACCCTTGTCCCACTTGACGAACTTGAACATGCCGTTCGAAACGGTGGGCTTGATGTTGAACTCCATGGTGTTGAGCTCTTTCGCGGTCATGGTGCCGAGAATGTGCTTCGGGACGATCCCGTACTGGCCATGAAACGTGATGAACGGCGCCCAAGGCTTCTTGAATTTGAAGACGATGGTCGACGGGTCAGTCGCGGTGACGCTGTCCATGTACTGCTCGAAATCCGCGCGCCTGGTCGTGTTGGCTTCCTTGTACTCCGGCGCGGAAAAAACTCGGTAGGTGAAAGCTACGTCGTCGGCTGTCAGGTCGCGGCCGTCAGTCCATTTGACGCCGGACTTCAGTTTGAACGTCATCGTCAGCTGATCAGCAGAAATGGTCGGCATGCTGGCCGCGAGGACGGGCTGGAGGTCGCCGTTGGCGGTGCTGTTCAAAAGTCCGTCGTAGAGGAGGTTGTTTATGACGAAGCCTGCGACCTCCGGACCGCCGAACAGCGGCAGCATCGATGCGCGTATGTCGCCGACATAGCCCTCGACGAGGTTACCGCCCTTCTTGGCCTGTGCCGATGCGGACGGCGACGGGCTGGCCGGCGTTGTCGGCGTGCAGGCGAGGATGATTCCGCCGCCTGCAGCGAGAGCGCTTTTCTTGAGGAAATCCCGCCGTGTGAGCCGACTTGGCATCTCGATTACCTCCCCGTCCCCCGAGGACGCCCCGATTGCAGCGCTCGTCTCAACATCAGCGAAAGCGTGCAGCGGCGGTTGCAGAGCCTAGCAAGGGGCGAAATGCTGTCAAGCAGATGACCCGGTATGTCGTGCGCCGCCTACTCGCGTCGATCCCTGCGCTGCTCGGTGTCACGCTGATCACTTTCCTGCTCATGCACGCGACGGCCGGAAGCTTCCTGCCCGGTCTCGAGCTCAATCCCAACCTGCGGCCAGAGGACATCATGCGCATCCGGCAAAACCTCGGACTGGACGACCCGCTCCCGGTCCAGTACTGGCGCTGGATCAGCGGACTGGTGCGCGGCGATTTCGGGAACTCGATCCTCGACGGCCGGCCCGTGATCACGCAGATCCTCGATCGTCTTCCGAACACGCTCTTGCTCACAGGCACCGCGATGGTCCTTGGGATCGGCATCTCCATCCCGTTCGGCGTGATCGGGGCATCGCGCCGCGGACGGATCGACGACGCGCTGACGTTCCTCTCGGTCCTCGGCGTCAGCCTCCCCGGTTTCTGGATCGGTCTGCTTCTGATCCTGGTGTTCTCGATCACCTTCAACCGGATTGGCTGGCCATGGCTTCCCTCTGGCGGAGCCGTGAGCGCGTTCGGCGGAGGCGACATCGGCGACCGGATCGCCCATCTCATCCTGCCTGCGCTCGTCCTCGCGTTCATTCATCTAGCGATCTGGGCGCGCTTTACGCGCTCCTCGATGCTTGAGGCGCTCTCGCAGGATTACGTGCGCACCGCCCGGGCCAAAGGCCTGGCCGAGCGGCGGATCGTCTACGTGCACGCGCTCCGCAACGCGGTCCTTCCGCTGGTGACGCTCCTCGGTCTGGAGTTTCCGGGTCTGGTCGGCGGCGGTGCGATCGTCGAGATCGTCTTCAGCTGGCCGGGGATCGGACGACTCGCCCTCGAGACCGCGCTCAAGTACGACTTCACCATGGTCCTCGGACTGACAACGTTCACGGGGATCCTCGTTGTCGTCGGCAATCTGATAGCGGATGTCCTTTACGCGATAGCCGATCCGCGGATCAGGTACAGGTAAGGTGGACGTCGCCGTTGGTCCGGCGCGCGCGACTCCCTTGACCGAGCAGCCCACACACGCGCGCGGCTATTGGACCCAATCGTGGGAACGCCTACGCGCGAACCGGTTCGGAATGTCCCTCGGCGCGGTCCTTCTCATCCTCACCGTCATCGCCGTCGCCGCGCCACTCATAACGCAGGTCGTAACGCACTACGACCCGGCGACGCAGGACCTCGATGAGGTGTTCGCACCGCCGTCAGCGCAGCACTGGCTTGGCGCGGATGAGCTCGGGCGCGACACTTTCACGCGCCTGGTGTGGGGAGCGCGGGTGTCGCTCGGCGTCGGCTTCCTGACCGTGGCGCTCTACATCCTCATCGGGGGAAGCGTGGGTCTGGTGTCTGGATTCTTCCGAGGATGGGTCGACGAGGCGCTCATGCGCTTCGTGGATATGCTGCTCGCGATCCCGACGATCTTCCTCTTGATCCTGATTACGAGCCTCTTGCCTCTGCGCATCGGGCCGCCCGGCCAGATCTGGTTCACCATCCAGCACGACGCGCTCTCGCTGACGGTCATCATCGCGGCGACGGTCTGGGGCCGCGTCGCGCGGCTCGTGCGTGGCGAGACGCTGGCGATCTCGAGCCGCGAATTCATCACAGCCGCCCGCGGCGTCGGCGCGAGCGACCGGCGGATCATCCTCCGCCACATCGTTCCGAATGTCCTGCCCGTGATGATCGTGACCGCGAGCCTCGGGGTGGGGCAGATCATCCTCACCGAGGCAGCGCTCGATTTCATCGGTCTCGGGGTGCAACCTCCGGTCGCGAGCTGGGGCAACATGCTGCTCAACTCGCAGAGCTACCTCTTCCATTCCATCTGGCTTGTGCTCTGGCCTGGCCTCGCCATACTTCTCGCGGTCCTTTCCGCGAACATCTTCGGAAATGCGGTGCGCGACGCTTTCGACCCGAGGCTCACGTCATGACTCGGCTTGACGGACCCGCGGCGACCGCTTAGCGTGCAGCCCGAGTTGCAGCAGGATTTATCACGTGCAGCAGGCGCTGCACCGCCCGCGGCGGGCGGCCGCGTGGACCCCGTTTCACTCGAGATCATCTGGCAGCGGCTGACCGCGGTTGCCGACGAGGCGGCGACGACGCTGGTGCGAACCTCGTTCTCGCCGATCATGCGCGAGTCGAACGATCTCTCCTGCGTGATCTTCGACACGCGCGCCAACGCCATCGCGGAAGACACGATCGGAATCCCCTCTTTCAACATGACCCTTGGCCGGACGCTGCGGCACATCCTCAGAGCTCGGCCGGCCGGGGAGTGGCGGCCAGGCGACGTCATGGTCACGAACGATCCCTGGATCGGCGCCGGACACCTTCCCGATGCGACGGTGATCGCGCCGGTCTTCCACGAGGGCGCGCTGCTGGCCTGGGTCGGAAGCATCGGCCACCAGGTGGATGTTGGTGGCAGCGGCTGGTCGGCCGACGCTACCGAGATCTACGAGGAGGGCCTGCGCCTGACGCCGGTCCTCCTGCGTCGCGGGGGCGTGCTGAACGCGGACGTCATCGAGCTGATCCGCGCCAATGTCCGGCTTCCGGACCGGCTTCTTGGCGACCTGCTTGCGCAGGTATCGGCCGGTGAAGTCGCCTCGGAGCGCCTCGTCGAGCTCGTCGAGGACGCCGAGCTCCCGGACCTCGAAGCGGTTTCGGATCAGATGTCCTCATTGACCGAGCGTTCGATGCGTGCGGCGATCACCAAGATCCCCGACGGAACCTACCGCGCGACGCTCGACCTTGATGGGACGGACACGGAGGAGATCCGCGTCCAGGTGTCCGTCAACGTGGCCGGAGATGCGCTTCACGTCGATTACGCCGGATCCTCCCCGCAAGTTCGGCAGGGATTGAACTGCGTCATCAACTACACCGAGGCCTACACGTGCTACCCGCTCAAGTGCGTCCTCGACCCGACGACGCCGCGCAACGAAGGCTCGTACCGCCCGATCCGCGTCACCGCGCCGGAGGGCTCGATCGTCAACCCACGCTTCCCCGCAGCCGTGAACGCGCGCCATCTTGTCGGGCATTGCCTCGGTGGCCTCGTCTATCAGGCGCTCGCGCCGGTGATGCCCGATCGAGTCATCGCCGAATCTGGGAGCGCACCGACGATGCGCGCGGTCATCTCGGGTCAGCGTGACGATGGAAGCCGCTTCAGCACGATCCTCTTCATCAACGGCGGGATGGGCGCGGGTGCCGATCACGACGGACTCTCCGCCACGTGCTTTCCCTCGAACGTCATCTCGGGATCGATGGAAATGGTCGAGTCGCTCGCGCCGCTCCGGATGTGGAGGAAGGAGCTCGCCGTCGACTCCGGCGGCCCTGGTCGCTTTCGCGGCGGCCTCGGGCAGGTGGTGGAGGTCGAGCTTCTCGGCTCGCAAGAGTGCACCCTCTCGTTCTTCGTCGAACGGCGGTCCCACCCGGCGCGCGGAGTCCTCGGGGGTCTTGACGGCAGTCCGGCGGTCGTCGAGTGGAACGGGCGCCACGACGGCTACCGGTTCAAAGGCCGCAACCGCATGCGTCCTGGAGACCGTCTCGTGTTGCGCTACCCCGGCGGGGGTGGCTACGGCGATCCTCGCGAGCGTCCGGTGCAGCTGGTGCGCGCGGACGCTCACGCGGGCTTCGTGTCGGCGGCGGTCGCACGTGAGAGCTATGGCCGCGTCGTCGAATAGCGTGGCTGCCGTCGATGTCGGCGGCACCTTCACCGACATCGCCGCGTGGGATGCGGGCACCGGATCGCTTCGCACTCACAAGCTCCTGACGACGACGCGGGATCCATCGCAGGCGATCGTCGAGGGACTGCGGTCGACGGCCGTGGGGGTGAGCGCCGTCGTTCACGGGACGACGCTCGTCACGAACAGTCTCATCGAACGGCGCGGCGCGACGGTCGGCCTGATCACGACCGACGGTTACCGAGACGTTCTCGAGATCGGCAACGAGCTCCGCTACGACACCTTCGATCTCGCGCTGCGGCGCCCGGCGCCACTCGTCCCGCGCGTTCGGCGCTCTGTCGTCCCTGAGCGGATCGATGCCGCCGGGACAGAAGTGCAGCCGCTCGATCTGGAAGCGGTCGCCTGCGCGGGCCAGCGTCTGATCGAAATGGGCGCGGATGCGATCGCGGTCTGTTTCATCAACTCGTTTGCGGAGCCGTCGCACGAGCGCGCCGCCGTGAAGCAGCTCAGCGAGGCGCACCCGGAGGTGGCCGTCTGCGGGTCCGCGGAGGTTTCCGGTGAGGTCCGCGAGTACGAGCGCTTCTCGACCGCGACGGCGAACGCATACGTCCAGCCGCTCATGTCCCGCTTCCTCGATGGCCTCGGCCGCCGGCTCGAGGTACCGCTCTTTCTGGTGCTCTCCGACGGGACGATCGCGGGGGTTCCGGAGGTCGTGCGCCATCCGATCCTCATGGTCGAGTCGGGACCCGCCGCGGGCGCGATGGCGGTCGTCCACAAGGCGCGGGAGCTCGGGTGGCCTGCCGTGATCGGTCTCGACATGGGTGGCACGACGGCGAAGATCAGCCTCGTCCACGACGGCGTCGCGCAGACAGCCCATTCGCTCGAAGTGGCGCGACTGGATCGGTTCAAGAAAGGGAGTGGCCTTCCACTTCGCTTGCCTACGGTCGAGCTCATCGAGATCGGAGCAGGCGGGGGCAGCGTCGCGCACGTCGATCAGCTCGGCCTGCTCAAGGTCGGGCCACGGAGCGCGGGTGCCGAGCCTGGCCCGGCCTGCTATGGGCTCGGCGGCCTCGAGCCGACAGTGACCGACGCGGATCTCGTCCTCGGATATGTCTCTCCTGAAGGTCTTGTCGGCGGGCGCGTGCCACTCGATCGCGCCGAAGCGATCACGGCGCTTGGGAGGATCGGCGACGCTTTGGGCCTTTCGGCCGAGGACACCGCGGCCGGGATCGTTGATGTCGTGAGCACGCAGATGGCGACCGCGGCGCGGATCCATCTGGCCGAGCACGGCCGCGATCCTCGTCGCTATCGCCTGGTCGCCTTCGGCGGCGCTGGGCCCGTGCACGCGCACGCCGTCGCCCGGACTCTTGGGGTGAACGAGATCCTCTTCCCCGCCGATGCCGGAATCGCGTCCGCGCTCGGGATGCTGGTCGCGCCGAGAGGTGTCGAGCGCGTCCGCAGCTACCGCTGTCTTCTCGAGCGCGTCGACTGGGATCACGCCTCCGACCTTCTTGCGGATCTCGAACAGGCAGCGCGGTCGGTGCTCCGCGAGGCGCGAGTCGATGACGCCGACGTCGAGGTGCGGGTCGCGCTCGACATGCGCTACGCGGGACAGGGACACGAGCTCACGATCGCTACGAACCGCGACGCGCTCGCACGGCGCGACGAGAAAGCCCTCCGAACTGCCTTCGAGATCGAGTACCGCCGTCGCTACGGCCTCGCGCTCGGAGGCATGCCGATTGAGGTCGTCTCGTGGCGAGTGAATGTCAAGGGGCCACCGGTCCTCGAGGTGGCGAATGCCACGCGCAAGCCAGCGGCGGGCGCGGATCGTCCGAAAAAGCGACGCGCCTTCTTCCGGGACGGCGGCGGGTTCATCGAGATACCTGTGTGGATTCGCCAAGACCTGCGCGTGGGTAACGTCGTCGCCGGCCCCGCGCTGATCGAGGAGGAGACCACCACGATCGTCGTGGCTCCGGGTTGGGACGCCGAGCTCGATGACATCGGGAACGTTCTCATGAGGTCGACGCCATGAAGGTGAAGGACGCGTCGATGCTCACTAGCCGCCTCGAAGCTTCGCGTCGCACGATTCGCAATCTTGCACCGGGTACGGTCCGCCTCGACAACGGCGATCCGGACTTCAACACCCCCGCCCCGATCCGCGAGGCGCACGCCGCCGCACTGGCGGCGGGGCAAGTCCACTACGCGCATCCGCAGGGAACTCTCGCTCTTCGCGGCGCGCTCGCCGCCCAGGTGCAGAGCCTTGCCGGCCGGCCCTTCGGAGTGGAGCAGATCGTCGTGACGCATGGCGCGACGGGGGCGCTGACCGCGTCGATCCTCGCCACGGTCGACCCCGGCGACCGAGTCATCCTGCCCGAGCCCACCTACTCCCTGTACGCGGACCTAGTGCTTATGGCTGGCGGACGTCCCGTATACGTCCCGACGCACCGGCCGTCCTTTCATCTGGACGTCGACGCGATCGCAGATGCCGCACCCGGCGCTCGGCTACTCATCTTGTGCAATCCGTGCAATCCGACGGGCGTGGTGTACGCGCGCGAGGAGCTCCTCGCCCTGGCGAAGATCGCACGGGACCACGACCTCCTTCTCGTCGCCGACGAGGCCTACGACCACATCGTGTATGAGCCCGCGCGCTTCACCTCATTCCTCGAGCTCGCGGATGCGGCTGAGCAGCTGATCTACGTGCAGAGCTTCTCCAAGACGTACGCGATGACCGGTTGGCGGCTCGGATATCTCGCCGCGCCGGCTCGTCTTGCGACTGCCTGCGCGCGCGTGCACCGCACGCTCAACGGACCGGTGAACTCTGCGGTGCAGGCTGCGGCTCTCGCGGCGTTGTCACTCGACGGCGCGTGGTCCCTCGAGATGCTGGTGGAATACGCCGAGCGTCGCGGGTTGGTGCTCGATGCGTTTCGCGGAAGCGCGTTCGAGGTACGGCCGCCGGAGGGCACGTTCTACGCGTTCGTGCGTCACCCCGCCGCGGTGACGAGCGAGCGGATGGCCGACCTTGCGGCGGCGGCCGGCGTGGCTGTACGGCCGGGAACCGAATATGGCCCGTCCGGCGAAGGATTCGTCCGCATCGCGTTCTCGGCGTCGCGTGACGCTCTGGCTGTCGGCCTCACACGTCTCACCGAGGCAATGGCCACCGCCGGCGGGGATCGGGACGCGCGACCAGCAAGCGCGTTAAAGGAGCGAACGAGATGAGTCAGGCGATCGCGAACCGGACCCCCGCAGCCGCGGGACGGCGGCCGGTCGATGTCGAAGACCTGATGGGGCTGCGCTTCATCGACGAGGCGCGACTCTCGCCCGACGGTGGCTGTGCCGCGGCGGTCGTGCAAGCGTTCGACGTGACGGCGAACAAGGTCGTTTCTCGGATCCACCTCGTCGACGTCACGGGCGGAACCAGCACCCCGATCGGTGGCGAAGGCTCGGACGCCCAGGTCGCGTGGTCGAAGGATTCGCGGCGCCTCGCCTTCATCTCGCAGCGGCCATCGGGTCCGGTGCTCGTTGCGCACGATCGCTCTGACGGGACCGAAGCTGTTCTCATCTCGGGTCTCCGCGGCCTCGCAGCTCCGCGATGGTCTCCCGATGGGACTCGGATCGCCTTTCTCGCCTACGGGCCCGACACATTCGGTACGCCGGAGCCCGAGAAGCTCGACCCCGGATACCGCGTGGATCGGCGACGCGAACCTCCTGAGATGCAGGGTCTCTTTGAAACTGCGACCGGCTGGGCACGGAAAGTTTGGCTCGTCGATGCGCGTGACGGCATGCGCAAGCAGCTCACCGAAGGAGCGTTCGACGACGGTGACGCGGGCACGGGCGGCGACCTCGAGTGGTCGCCGGATGGCAGCGCCCTCGTGTTCGCAGGAGACCGCAGCTCAAGCTGGCGCGAGCACGATCGCACGAGCGTGCTCTACCGACTCGACCTCGCAACCGGAAAGATCGAGCCGCTCACCTCCGAGCGTGGCCGCGCGATGCGGCCGTCGTTCTCGCGCGATGGCCGCGAGATCGCTTACTACGGGGGCGAGCCGACAGGCGACCTCGAGCTCTCGTATCTCGGCCTGCAGCTACTCGATCTGCGCACTCGTACAACCAAAGGCGTCTCCGCCGCGACCGATCGCGCGCTGGGCACGGCCCACAACGGAGAGCCCGATCTTCCGGCGATCTGGACCGAGGCGGGCTTGGTCACCACGTTCTGCCACGAGGGGACGGTAAATCTCATGAGCTTCGGCCGCGACGGATCGCTCACGCCGGTCACGCGCGGCGCTCACGTCGTGCAGCACGCCTCGGCGGACGCCTACGGACGCAGGGTCATCGCCGTCCGCAGTACTTCGACCAGCCCGAGCGAGCTTGTCGTGATCGAAAAGGGCGAGCTCCGCGCTGTCTTCGCGCCGAATAGCGACTGGATCAGCCGGATCACGATCTTGAAGCCGCTGATGCGCTGGACGCGCAGAGGCGACGTAGATTTGCAGTACTGGGTGCTCGCGCCGGAGAAGAGCGATCGGTTGCCGGTCGTGCTCGATATCCACGGCGGTCCGGACAGCCAGTACTCGGAAACCTTCTATTTCGATCACATGCTCTGGGCCGCGAGAGGCTATGCGGTCGTGTACGGGAATCCGCGAGGCAGTACCGGGTATTCGCCCAAGTTCCTGAACGGCGTGGTCCGCGACTGGGGCGGCGAGGATGCGAAAGATGTGCTCGCGATTCTGGACGACGCGCTTGCCCAAGATCCGCGGCTGGATGGGGAACGTGTGGCGGTCACCGGATACAGCTACGGCGGCTACATGACGCACCGGCTCATCGGGATCACCGATCGATTCAAGGCCGCCGCGAGCGGCTGCGGTCCGACCGATCTGATCAGCAAGCTCGGCACGTCCGATCTCGGCCGGTGGTTCGAGCGCGTCCACTACGGCGCATCGCCGAACGAGAAGCTCGACTGGTATCTCGACCGATCACCCGTGTTCGCCGCCGCGCGCATCAAGACGCCGCTTCTCATGTATTACGGCGAGGCGGACCAACGCGTACCGCCGAGCCAAGGCGACGAGATGCTCTACGCGCTGAGCCGCGCGGGGACCGAGGTCGAGCTCATTCGCTTTCCGGGAGAGAATCACGGTGTCGCGCGGCCGATCGGCATCGGCAACGGAACGCCCGCACATCAACGCGCGGTCCGCGAGGCGGTCGTGGGCTGGTTTGATCGTCACCTCGGGCGGTCCTCGTGAGGCCGCACACGGCTTTCCGGCCGCGTGGGATGTACGTCGCCTCGGTCACGCCATTCCGCGACGACGAATCCTTGGATCTGGACCGGCTCGCGACGCACCTCGAGTACTTAGTTGCCGCCGGCGTCGACGGCATCGTCGTGCTCGGCGGAAGCGGCGAATACGTCAGCCTCTCAGCCACGGAACGCGAGTCCGTGATTGGTTGCGCCGTTCACATCGTCGCCAAGCGGCTACCCCTGGTCGTCGGTGCCCTGGGCCCGAGCACGCGTGAGGCGCTGGATGTTGCCGCGCAGGCGCGCCGCGCAGGCGCTGACGCGATGCTCGTGCTGCCTCCCTACTACATTCGCCCATCCGCTGCGGGCGTGGTCGAGCACTTCGCCCGCGTTGCCGAGGCAAGCGGGCTCCCGGTCATCGTCTACAACAATCCGCCCCGTGCGGGCTGGGCGATCGACATGGAGCTGCTCGAGTGTCTCGCCGGCGTTCCCGGGGTCGTCGGGATAAAGGACTGTGACCGTGACGTCGCGCTGATCGCCGGCAAGATCGCCCGCCTGGGCGACCGCATCTCGATCTTGAGCGGAGACGACGATCTGGGCTTCGCGACCCTTCTGAGCGGCGCGCCAGGCGCGATCTGGGCCACCGCAAACCTGGCACCGCACCTCTGCCGCGACCTGTTCGATCGCTGCTCAGCGGGCGACCTTGAAGGCGCGCGACCACTCGCCGAACGCCTGCGACAGCTCGTCCACGTGCGACGGATCCCGAATCACCCCGGGCCGCTGAAAGAGATGATGGCGATGGTCGGACGGTCGGTAGGGCCAGCACGCCGACCGCTTGTTCAGATGAACGAGGCCGAACGTGCGAAGGTCCGCGAGGTCATCGAGTCGCTGCAGCCAGTAGCTTGACGTACGTCGACTGGGGTCGACGGTCCCGTGTCGTCGACAACATCCTGGACAGCGCCGGCCTGACGCCGATGGTCCGGCTGCGGGCCATCGCGCCGCACCTCGAGATACTTGCGAAGCTCGAATTCATCGGTCCGAGCGGGAGCGTCAAGGATCGGATCCTTCCGCGGATCATTTCCGAAGCCGAGCGGCAGGGTCGCCTCCGTCCCGGCATGACGATCATCGAGGGAACGACGGGCAATACCGGGATCGCGACGGCGATGGTCGCCGCGGCGAAGAGCTATCCATGTCTGATCGTCATGCCTGAGGCGATGAGCGAAGAGCGCCGGAAGGTGATCGAGGCGTATGGCGCCGAGCTGGTGCTGACACCCGGCGGCGAAAGCGACGTCGATCTCGTGATCGAAGAGGTCCGCCGTAGGGTCCAGCCTCAGCCGGAGAGGTTCTTCGAGGTCAGTCAGTTCTCGAATCCGGAGAATCCGGTAGCCCACTACCTTACGACTGGGCCCGAGATCTGGGAGCAGACGGATAAGCGGGTTCGGGCGTTCGTCGCCGCGATCGGAACGGGCGGCACGCTGACGGGTATCGCGCGCTATCTAAAAGAGCAAGATCCCAGCGTCCGCGCGTACGGCGTCGAACCGACCGAAGCACCGATGCTGTCGGCCGAGCGGTGGGGAAGCCATCGCATCGAAGGTATCGGCGACGGGTTCATCCCCGATGTTCTCGATCTCGCGGTGATGGATGGCATCGTGACCGTCAGCTCAAACGAGGCGATCGCCGTGGCGCGCAAGCTCGCGCGGACCGAAGGCATTTTCTGCGGCATCTCGTCCGGCTGCAACGTCGCCGCGGCACTGAAGCTTGGGCGCGCCCATCCAGACCTCGCGCCCATCGTGACGATCGTCAACGACAACGGTCTGCGCTATCTCTCGACGGAGCTGACGGGAGTCCCTGCGGAGGAGATCCGCTCGCCCGAGCGACCACACGGCCTAAGCGCTACGGACCATCGTCGGTTGGTAGAACGCCACCTCGAGGTGATCGCCTAAGCCTCGTCGTTCAGATCGGCGAGCTGCCAAGTCCACAATGCCGCGACCATCGTGAAGGACGATTTGACTCGACCGCGCCGCATCGCTCCTGACCATCCTCGGGCAGTCGGAGGTCATCGGGGTCATCGGGGTCGTCGCGCTCGGAGTGGCCATCGCGCGGCTGCGCGCGCGCCGGTGCGACTGGTGGATCCCACTGCTCCTCGCGGTCGTGGTCGCGGTCGAGGTCCTCGGGAAACTGCTGATCGCTCAGGACCCGCCACCGCACGAACTCTCGCGGAGCATCCAGTTCCTCCCGTTCCTCGAGGCTCCGACGCACTACGCGTTCCCGAGCGGTCACGTCGCGCGGATGGCGTTCCTCGTGACCGCCCTGCGCTGGCCGTCGGTCGCGGCGATGGTCCTAGTACTGGTCATGGCCCTCACCCGCGTCTATCTCGCTGAGCACTGGCCGAGCGACGTCCTGGGC
>DASYQV010000316.1:0-3324 GCA_036005125.1 Vicinamibacterales bacterium | reverse complement strand
TGTTGCGCTCCTCGCGCCCGATGCGAAGGGTCTGTGCGAGGTCGCGCGCGGTGGCCGGATGGTGGACCTTGTTCCGGATGAGCGTCAGTATCTCTTCACGTGAATGCATGCCTTACCTGCGCACCATACGTACGTAGGCCGGATCTAAAGATCAGGCCTACGTACGATCGATCGTAGGGTCGGACCGCCGGCGTCGGCAATCTTCATTCGTCAACCATCACGGCCTGGAGATCCCCGACGTTCGTCGAGGTCGGCCCCGTCTTGATCAGGTCGCCCAGAACCTCGAAAAAGGCATAGGCGTTGTTGTCCTCGAGATAGACGTGAGGCTCCAGTCCGGCGGCCTTCGCGCGGGCGATGGTTGTGCCGTCAACGAGCGCGCCCGACGCGTCGGTCGGCCCATCGACGCCATCGGTCCCGACACTCGCCGCCACCACGTGTGCACCGAGCGCGGCGATCCCACCCGCCATGGCAAGCGCGAACTCCTGGTTCCGTCCGCCCTTGCCGTGGCCGGTGACGTGGACTGTGGTTTCCCCGGCTGAGAGCACACACAGCGGCCGTGGAAACGACTGGACGGCACGCGCGACGAGCGCCAGATGCGCGGCCGCGGCGACACGCGCTTCTCCAACGATCGGCTGCTCCAGCACGCACACGTGATAGCGACGCGACACAGCCGCCTGTCGTGCGGCGTCGAGCGCCACGCCGCGTCCCCCGATGACGCGCGCCGCCGCACGCGACAGACGTGGATCGTCGGAGGTCGGCGTGTCGGGTAATTCGCCCGCCAGGCCCCGCTGCAGCCATGCGACGGCGTCCGCGGGATATGCGTCACGGCCGCCGAAGCGATCGATCACGTCGAGCGCCATTGCCCACGTGCTCGGGTCTCCGACGGCCGGGCCCGATCCGATCACGGAAACGTCATCACCGACGACATCCGACACGGCAAGCGTCAGGACCGGGCCGCGGCACGCGGCGGCAAGCCGTCCGCCCTTGATCGCGGAGATGTGCTTCCGCACCGTGTTCAGCTCGTAGATGTCGGCTCCGGCTTCGAGCAGCGTGCGAACCGTTCTTTGTTTGACGTCAAGGGAAAGCGGCCCGGCAGGAAGCGCCATCAATGACGAGGCCCCGCCAGAAAGGAGCAGGACGAGCAGATCTTGTTCGCCCGTGGCCGATGCCAGTTCAAGGGCCCGGCATGCTGCGACCATGCTGGCCTCGGTTGGAATCGGATGGCCTGCCTGATGCCAGTCCACGTGTCCGGCCAGCGCGCCTGAATGTCCCTGGCCGACGCCCATCATGCGTCGTGGCGGAATGCCCGATGCGACAAGGAATGCCTGCAACATCGGGGCGGCCGCCTTGCCGACGGCCAACACGTCAACGGCGGCAGCCGACCGCAGGCGGGCGGCGAGGCCGGGATTGCGCACCGCCTCTTTCACCAGCCGGCCGCCATCAGCCGCGTCGATTCCAGCGCGGACAATCGTCGTCAGATCCTGGCGGAGATCGGAAACGGAACGGGTCAGTTGATGTGTTTGGGATCGGACCAGGCCGAAAGCCCGGTGATGACGTCAAATTGTCTGAGAAGGCGGCTGACGACCTCGTCGGCGTCAGCGGTGGTGCACAGTCGATCGAGCTGGGACATCACCCGGGTGAGCGCTCGCTCGACATCACTGATCGCGCGCTCGGAATAGTACTCGCGCTGCTGCTCGAGACAGCGCTGGCACTTGGCAAATTCTTCCCGGTAGAAATTTGAAAGCGAGTGCAGCACGGGCTCGCTTTGGGGTCTCGAATCAGTCAGGAAGCGTGCCGTACGGTTCCGTGACGCAGACATAGAAATGGATTTCACCCAAGTGTAGATCAGCGCCCCGCGAGTCTGTCAAACCCTGTATAACTGCCCGCGCCCCGGGTCTGCGCCCCGCAGGGGGCGTAGCCGCATAACGGACTAAGCCCGGCGGCCCGCCGCATAGCCCCCCGCACACCCCAGGACCATCCCACCGGCCACGAGCCATACGCACAAGCGCAGCGGCAGAAATCGCAGCGCCTGCGGATCGACAACCGTCGCCAGGGAGCCTCCCCACCACGTAATTGCCGTCAGGAAGCCCATCCAGAGAGCGGCCAGCGCAAGCACGGCGCCCAGGCCGCCTTGCATCAATCCCTCGGCAACGAACGGGCCCCGGATATAGGCGTACGGCGAGCCGACGAGCTGCATGATTTCTATTTCGTCCCGACGGGCGTGGAGTCCGAGGCGAACGACCGACGCGACGGTCAGGCCCGCCGCGATGGCCATGACCACGGCCAGGGCCAGCCCGATTCCGCGCGCAGCGCCCAGGCCCGCGGTGACGCGCGAGATCCAATCCCGGTCGTAGCGCACATCGGCCACGCCGGGCGCGGCCGCGAGGCTCGCGACGAGCCTGTCAGCACGGCCGTCGCGCTCGGCATCCGGACGCACGCGAACCTCGACCGATGCGGGAAACGGGTTGCCCTCCAAGCTCTGCGTCAACGGGGCGAGCTCCGCGAAGTCGCGCCTGAACCGGCTCAGGGCCTGCGCCTTGGACACATACTCGCGCCCGATGGCCACGCCGCTGCCGTCGATCAACGCCTCGATTGTCCCGCGCTGCTCGGATGTCGCATCATCACGCAGGTAGACCGAGAATTCCGCGGCGGAGGACCACACCGCCAGCAGACGCTCGACGTTCGAGGTCACGATCAGCAACCCGCCAAGCACGACGAGCGCGAGCGCGATGGCGACGATGGCGAACACGCTGGACCCCCGTCGTCGCCACAGACTCAGGCCCGCCTCGCGAAACGCATACTCGAGCGCTCTCATGCCATCTCGACGACGCGGCCTTGATCCAGCCTGATGGTCCGACGGCCGACCAGACGGATGAGCTCGCGATCGTGCGTAGCGACGAGGACCGTGGTGCCACCCGCATTGATTTCGCGGAAGAGGTTCATGATTTCGAGCGACAGATCCGGATCGAGATTGCCCGTGGGCTCGTCGGCGAGCACGAGCGCGGGTTCGTTCACCAGCGCGCGCGCGATTGCAATGCGTTGCTGCTCACCGCCAGACAGGTCACGCGGGTATGCGTTGATGCGGTGCTGCAAGCCGACCCACTTCAGTACCTGGAACGCGCGTCGGCGCTGCTGCGCAATGGGTACACCCAATACTTCCGGCACGAAGGAGATGTTTTCGAGGACGGTGCGATCAGGAATGAGCTTGAAATCCTGGAAGACGAAACCGATGCCGCGGCGATATTCCTGGACCTGCCGGGCGGTCAGTTCCGACAGGTTGTATCCGTTCACCACGATCTCGCCCTCGCTGGGACGCTCCTGCCG
>DASYQV010000315.1:0-15703 GCA_036005125.1 Vicinamibacterales bacterium | reverse complement strand
CGTTGGCGTACGCATTCGTCAGGCGAACACCCTCGCGCGCGAGTCGATCGAGGTGCGGCGTCTTCGCGTCGGGCACGCCGTAGCTGCCGATGTCGCCGTAGCCCATGTCGTCCATGATGACAAGCACAACGTTGGGCCTGCCTCCGGACAGGGTGCCGCGCTGAGCGACGAGGTCTACGGACAGACGCCAGACGCCCAGCGCAAGCGCCGCCACGATGACAACCCGACGTCGCATCAACTGCCTCCTCTAGCCCGTTATGCGGCTACGTGGCAGACTACAACATCCGATTGTCCGTTGACAGTGCCGCTCGTCAGTCATACCCTCCCACGCGAGCTCCCGACGAGGACGCAGAGCGGGCCGAGGGCGCCGAGACGATCCAACGCGGAGGACGCGGAGCACGCGGAGAATTCCTTTGAAAAATCTCTGCGATCTCCGCGCGCTCGGCGTTGAGATCGTCTCCGCGGCCTCTGCTTCCTCCGGCTCCTCGTGTGGCGCGGAGGTGAAACATGGCTGTCGAAATACGTCCTGGAGAGCCACACGCGCGCGGGTGGCGCCCGCTGGCGGCAGTGTGCGCGTCCTGCGTCGCGGCGCTCCTGGTCATGTCGCTCACATGGGTGCACGCTCAGCAAACGGGCGGCACTGTTGCCATCGATCCCGACGACATCGGCGGTGTCGTCACGAGCGCGAAAGGTCCGGAAGCCGGCGTCTGGGTGATTGCCGAGACCGCCGACCTGCCCACCCGGTTCGCGCGGATCGTCGTCACCGACGATCAAGGACGCTTCGTCGTGCCGGACCTGCCGCGAGCCACATATCAGGTGTTCGTCCGCGGCTACGGCCTGGTCGATTCGCCAAGGCAGACGGTGAAACCGGGACAGCGCGTGAATTTCAAGGCCACCGTGGCGCCTGACGCGCGAACCGCGGCGCAGATCTATCCCGCGGCCTGGTGGCTCTCGCTGGCCGAGGTCCCATCCGGCGACCTGTCGGCTCGAGAGGTAACCGATTCCATCAGAGGCTGCCTGAACTGCCACCAGCTCGGTGGCAAGGTCACGCGCGAGATTCTGCCGAGCATCATGAAAGGCGCCGCAACGAGTCTCGAGGCGTGGGATCGGCGAGTACAGATGGGACCGGTCGGGCCGAACATGGCGGCGAACTTCAAGCGGCTCGGCGCCCAACGCCGCATGTTCGCCGACTGGACCGACCGCATCGCGAAAGGCGAGGCGCCAAAGCAGACACCGCCGCGTCCCGCCGGCGTCGAGCGGAACATCGTCCTGACGTGGTGGGATTGGGGAACCGAACGCGACGGCCGGACCGATAGCACTCCGACGGATCTTCGGAATCAAAGGGTGAATGCCAACGGCCCGGTGTACGGCGTGTCGCAGCCGACGGATCTGCTGCTCGTGCTCGAGCCGCTCGAACATCGAGGCAGGAACATCACGATTCCATCCACGGCGCCGAAGACGGGCGCGAGCAAGACGCCGTCTCCGTACTGGGGTGAGGAGAACATCTGGGAGCGGATCTCCGATCCGCGCAGCGTGGCCATGGATGGTCAGGGGCGTGTGTGGCTGACCGGCAGGATCAGAGCCGCGTCGGAACAGCCGGCATACTGCACCTCGAGTCCCTTCGGGAAGTACTTCCCGCTCAAGAGCGGCGGCCGGCAAGTGATCGGCTACGATCCGAAGTCCCAGCAGTTCACGCACGTGGACACGTGCTTCACGGCCGACCACAACCAGATCAGCCGCGAGAACCTGATTTTCTTCGGCATGACCGACGCGCTCGGATGGCTCGATCTGAACGCGTACGGCAAGACGAAGAACCCAGAGGCGTCGCAGGGATGGTGCCCGGCAGTGGTCGACACCAACGGAGACGGACGAATCACGGAGTGGACCGAACCGAATGCGCCCGCGGACCCGACGAAGGACCGCCGGATTCAGTTCGGGTGCTACTCGGTTGGCATCAATCCCGTCGACGGGAGCGCCTGGTGCTCGGGGATCGGAACGACCGACAACAAGCTGGTGCGCATCGAGCGCGGAACGAGCCCTCCGCGGTCGTGCAAGGCGGAAGTGTACCAACCGCCGCCGACGGTTACACCGCCCGCGTACGGCTCCGGCGGCGTCGATGTCGACGAGAACGGAGTGGTCTGGCAGAACTGGCGCGGGAGCGGCCACTTCTCGTCGTTCGATCGACGGAAGTGCAAGACGAACGGCCCGGCGACCGGACAGAGCTGTTCCGAAGGCTGGACGTTCTACCGCAGGGACGGCCCGACGTATCAGAACGCGGGGACGACCTTCTCAGACGAGAGCTATCTCACGCAGATCGACACGCACGACGTGCTCGGACTCGGCAGGAACGTGCCGCTCTACGGGAACGTCAACTCCGACTCGCTCGAAGTCTTCGTCCCGACGACGCGTCAGTTCGTGACGCTGCGCGTGCCGTACCCCATGGGCTTTTTCTCGCGCTCCGCGGTCGGCCGGATCGACGACCCGAACGGCGGATGGAAGGGAAAGGGTCTCTGGTCCAGCTTTTCGACGTACGCAGCCTGGCACGTCGAGGGCGGCAAAGGCGTGAGACAGAAAGTGCTCAAGTTCCAGATACGACCCGATCCGCTGGCGAAGTAACCAGGAATCAGGGTTCAGGGATCAGGGATCAGGGCCGTCTCAGGAATCAGGCAGGCTGAGGCCTGAGACAGCCCTGATCCCTGAACCCTGATTCCTGATTCCTGATGCCTGATCAGTCTCGGAGAGCGAACGCCACCAGATTGTTCCCCGAGATAGTCGTCACGTACTGCTTTCCCTCGACCTCGTACGTCATCGGCCCGGAAACAATCTGGCCACCCAGGTTCGTCCTCCACAACAACTTTCCCGTCCGGGCATCGAGCGCCTGGAAATATCCCTCGCGACCGCCCGTGAAGAGCAGATCCGACGCGGTGGTCAGGAGGCCACTGTCGGTCACGTCGACCATCTCGAACTTCCACTTGTGCTCGCCCGTGTTCGGGTCGATCGCGATCACCGCGCCGGTTCCAACGGCTTCGGTCCAGTTGTTGATCGGCCCGCGGCGCAGCGTCGGCATCGGCGTGGCGTTCGGGACCGGGCCGAACACCGTGAACCCGCCGCCGGTGAAATACCGGCCGGCCTCGTATTCGGCCTTCTGCCGCCTGTAGATCGTGCCGTAATTCTCCCAGGCGGAAACGTAGAAGAATCCCGTGCGCGGGCTGAACGAGGGCGAGTACCAGTTGGTTGCTCCCTGGTTGCCGGGCCACGTTGGCGCGCCCGGCGGCTGCGGCGTCGGAATCGGACGTCCGCGCTCGTCGAGTCCGCTGGACCAGTTGACCTTCACGAACGGTTTGCCGAGGAGGAACTTCCCGGTCTGCCGGTCCAGGACATAGAAGTATCCGTTGCGGTTGCCCCAGACCATCAGCTTGGCCGGCGCCCCGTTCCAGTTCATGTCGACGAGCACCGGGACCTGGACCGAGTCGTAATCGTACGGATCGTTCGGCGTGAATTGGAAGTGCCAGCGGAGGCGCCCCGTGTCGGGGTCGAGGGCGATCACGGAATCCGTATACAGGTTGTCGCCCGGCCGCTGTTCCGGATTCCAATCGGGTCCGGGGTTTCCCACTCCCCAATAGGTCAGATTCAACTCCGGATCGTACGTGCCGGTCACCCAGACCGAACCGCCGCCGCTCTTCCACGCATCGTTCTTCCACGTTTCGTGACCCGGCTCTCCCGGGCCGGGGATCGTGTTGAACCGCCACGCTTCGTTCCCGGTGCGCGCATCGTAGGCGGCAACGAAACCGCGGATGCCGAACTCACCGCCGCCGACGCCGACCAGCACCTTGTCCTTGATGACGAGCGGCGAGAGCGTGATCGAATAGCCGTTCTTGTAGTTGGCGACCTCGACGTCCCAGAGCCGCTGTCCCGTCCTGGTGTCGAGCGCAATCAGGTGGGCGTCGAGCGTGCCCATGAACAATGCGTTCCCGAGGACGGCCACGCCTCGATTGTTCGACCCGCAGCACGCTTTCTGGTCGGGCGGCGTGTTGTACCGGTACATCCAGAACGCGCGGCCCGTCTTCGCGTCGAGCGCCAGCACGTCGTTCGGCCGCTGGGTGACGTACATCATCCCGTCCACGACGAGCGGCGTCGACTGCCACGCCCCGAGCACATTTCCCTGGAACACCCACTTCTGCTCGAGGTTCGCTACGTTACCCGGGGTGATCTGCCGGAGCAGGCTGTGTCGATTGCCGGAGTATCCACCCGAGTATGTCAACCAGTTCTGAGGTTCTGCGGCGGCCTTCAGTATCCGCTCGTAGGTGACCTGCGCGTCCAGACGGTAGCCGGCGATCATCAGGAGGCCGAGCGCACACGCAGCCCGCCTCCACCATGCCTTCGTCATGTCAGCCTCGCAACGAAAGGAGGTACGCGACCAGATCGGCCACTTCTTCGGTACTCAGCTTGCCCTGGTATGCCGGCATCGGCGAGGTCTTGAGAATCTCGTACTCGCGGACGTCGGCCTTCATGATCGATTGCAGCCGTCCCTGCTCGTCGACGAGCTGAATCGAATAGGTGTCCTCGTTCAGGCGGCGGGCCCGGATGGTCTTTCCGTCGCGCATGACGATCCGTATCGGCCGGTTGATCGGCATCATCGCGGCCGACGGATCCAGCACCGACATCTGAAGCGAGAACGGCGTACGGTTGGCGCCGACATCGGTCAGGTCGGGCGCGAGCCCGATGGGGCCGACGCCATTCACACGATGACACGTCGCGCACATACCCTTCTTCTCGAAGATGGCGCGACCGCGGGCCGCATTGCCAACCACCGCCGCCCGGGAATTGACGTCGAGCCCCGAGCGGATGTACGCGACGACGGCGTTGAGCTCGGATTGTGTGAACTTGAAAGGCGGCATGGCCGTGTTCGGGATACCGGTGGCAATGACCTTCTTCAGATCGTCATCCGAGGACGCGTTCCGGAATTGACCGCGACGCAAATCAACATTGCCGACCAGATTTCCCGCGGGACCATGGCAGGTAGTGCACTGCTCGCCGTACAGCCTCGAACCATTTACAATGTCGGCCGGTGAGTACTGGCCGGGGTGGTCCTGGGCTGCGTTTTCAACCCGGATTTCCGAGCCCGCGCCGACCAGTGCGGCACCCACCAGCCACAGGCTCCACCTGATATTCCAGCGGAGCCTGCGGCTGGTGGCCAGTGTCTCTTTGGCGCGCGTCGCGCGCCGAGGACCGCTATGCGGATCCCGGCGCAACGGATACAAAATTCGCGTTTCAAGCCGCATAGCGGTCCAGCACACGTCCACAGCACCGTCCGGCACGCGTGAAAGCGGAATACATGGGCATACTTTTTACAGCAGGCCCCGTCGCTTGTCGAGTACGAGGCGCCTCCCCTCTTTCCCGGACGAGCGGGCCGCGAGTTTCGCGCGCGTGAGAACGGCCACCCTCTGGATGTCGTGCGCCGCGGCGATGTGCGTGACGGTCGGCCTTCAGGCGGCGGCGGATGTCGTCGAATCCGAGCCGCTCCACTGCTGGTGGCGCACGAGCGTGAGCGCGGTACGGATTGGCGAGTCGTTCTCCGCGGTCCTCACCTGCGAGGCCCTGGAAACGAGCGCGCTCTCGGTCGCCGTCGACCGGTCGACGCTCGACCCGGTCGCCGCCGCGCTGCCGCCCTTCGAGGTGCTTGGCGGCAAACACTCGCCGGATTTGCTGACGGGCGACCGGCGTTTCTTTCAGTACGAGTACAACCTCCGCGTGATCAGCGCTGAGCTGTTCAACACAGATGTCACGCTGCCCGATCTGCCGATCACGTACAGGGTTCGAACCACCGTGGAGGGCCAGGGGACTGCCGTCGAAGGCCCGGTCGAGCACTATGCGCTGCCGCCGATCGCCATCCGCATCCTCTCGCTCGTGCCCGATACGGAGCGCGACATCAGGGATACGACCCTGGGCACGTTTTCCTCGCTCGACGAGGCTCGCTCCCGCGCCGACGTGCTCGTGACGGTGGGCCTGGTGATCTCGGCGCTTGGCGTCGGTCTCGCGGCGTTGGGGATGACGACGCTGATCATCGCGCGTCGCGGGCCGCGAGCGCGACGCGGCGCGATCCTGTCGGACGCGGCGGTCGCGCGCGCGGTGCGCCGCGAGCTCGCATCGATCCGACGCGAGCGAGCGTCCTCCGGGTGGACGCCGGCGCTCATCGGGCGTGCGCTGGCGGCGCTGCGGATCCTTGCCGCGTATGCGCTCGGGCGACCCGTCTCGCAGCGCCGCGTCGACCAGCCGGCCGCGACCTACGACGGTGCGGTGGCGCTGCCCGGCTGGACGAAGCGCCGCGCCCGCGTCATCGCATCGGGAGCCGTCACAGCCGAGAGCGTCGCCTCGGCGCTCGCGCCGACAGCCGAGCCGACCGAGGCGATCCCTGACAAGCACTCGGGACGTCTCGAATCGATTCATACAGCGCTTCAGGCCTTCACCGAATCACAGTACGGCAGCGGCGACACGGCCGCCGACGCGCGGCTCGATGATGGATTGGCCGTGGCCGAACGCCTCGCCGTCCAGTTGGCGATTGAAAGAAGCAGGCTGGGCCGCATCGTCCGGAAGGCAGCGCAATTGAGGCCCCGCTCGTGGTCCCGCTGACGGCCCTCGCCAACCGTCTTCGCGCCGACATCTCGGAGTGGAGCACACTTGCCGGGCTGGACCTGGTGTTCGAACAGCGCACGCTGCCGATCACGATACTCATCGTCGCGATCGGCCTCGCACTGCTGACGCTGACGATCCGCACTCTGCGAGATACCGGACGTCGTGGACACCGTGTCGCGCTCCCTGCCCTTTTCCGGCAACGCGCATCGTCCGCATCGCTCCTTCGGCACGCGGCGCTGCTGTTCTTTCTCGCGGGCGTGCCGCCCTTCATGCTGGCGCTCGCCGACCCGTTCACCACGGTCGCCGAGCGGCATGCGTCGTATCCCGGCCGTCGCATCGCGGTCCTGATCGACGCATCGTCGAGCATGCTGAGGCCGTTCGCCGTGGAACAGCTCGCGGAACCGGGACGCAACCGTGCGGCCTTTTTTTCGTCGGTCACCGCCGCCGAGACCTTCATCCGCCAGCGACGGGATGGCAAGTACCGCGACATGATCGCCCTCATCGAATTCGGCGACGAGGCGTACGTGATCACGCCGTTCACGACCGATTACGACAACATCCTTCTGAGCACGGCGCTCATTGGCGACTGGGCCGAGTTCATGCGGTTTCCCAATCAGGGCACGAAGATCGCCGCCGCCATCGCCGAGGGGACGAGGCTGTTCCAGACGTTCGATTTCCTCAACGCGGCGGGAAACCTGATGATCATCTTCAGCGACGGCGAGGACACGCAGGTGACGCTGCACGGGAGGAGTATCCACGAGATCCTGGCAGGGGCCCTGGCCACACGGATTCCCGTGTATCTCGTGCGGACCAATCGCGATCGTCAGCTCGGCGACATCGTGCCCGACGGGATCTGGAAGCCCGCCGTGGAATCGACGGGCGGCCGGTTCTATCCCGCGGCAAACGAGCAGGACGTCCTCCGTGCCATTCGCGATATCGATCGCCGGTCGCCGGGCAGCATTGAAATGAAACAATACGGGACCAACCAGAGCCGGTTTGCGCCGTTCGCGCTCCTTGCGGCGGGGCTCTGGTCGATCGGCATCCTGTTGAAGTTGACTTTTCCGTACTTCCGCACGTTCCCGTGAGAGGTGGACCATGAGGAGGGCTGTCTTCTGTCTCGCAGCGGCCGCACTGCTGATCCTGATTGGCGTATCGCTCCTCGCGGTCGGGTTCGCCGAGCGGCGGGCGACGAAGGTGCGGGAGCAGATGTTCACGCTGCGGCACGACACCGCGGCGCGTGAACGCAGCACGGTGGACGATTGGGTGAGGTACGCGCGTCGCCTTCCCTGGGTTGCCTGGATTCACGCGGAGATGGTCGAGGAGCGCGCCACCTCGCAGTACTGGCTCCGGGAGTACGAGTCGCTCGCGATGTATGCCGATCGAAGTCGTGCCGGCTCGGACATCGATCCGCATCTGTTGATGACGGCGGCCCACGCGGCCTATCGCGGGACCATTCTCGATGGAAGCGACCCCGGGGCGACGAAACGGCTCGGCCGCGTTCTGGAGCTTTATGGCGAGGTGCTGAAACGCGACCCTCGCGACTTCGACGCCGCGTACAATTTCGAGTTCGTCGCGCGCAGGCGGAATGCGCTCGCTCTCATGCGAGCCGCGCAGTCGAAGTCGCAGGGTCGAGCTCGCGCCGCCCATGACGGGAGCCCGCGCGGCGGAGAAGGCCGGAGTCCCCATGACGCGAGCGCGTCGCGCGAGACGAAGACGCGCGGGGCAGCCATGCCCCGGGCCGGAAAGACGCTCCATGGCGAGCAGGGCGCAGTCCCGCCGGGGCTCGAACCAGAGGAATTCAAGGTGATCGTGCCGTCGCCAAGCGACGAGCGTGAGGAGCAGCGGGACGCCGGCGCCGGCGCGCCGAGGATACGAAAGGGGTAGGTCGCGCGCGTGCTTCAAGTCCGTACGGGAATCCAGTTCGGCGATCCGATCTACTTGTGGCTGCTGCTCGTTCCCGGATTCCTGTTGCTCGTCTGGGGTCTGCAGGCCGCGCGGCGGCGTCGCGACGTGCACGGGTTCCTCCACCGGCGCGTGGTGCCCGTGCGCGAGCGCTGGGCGCTCTTCGGGGACCTGCTCTCGTGGCTCTGTTTCCTGGTGGCGTTGACGCTCACGGTGCTCGCCGTGGCGCGACCCCGCACCGTGGTGACCGCGATCAACAAAGCGGGCGTCGACCTGGTGGTGCTGCAGGACGGCTCCGCCTCCATGCACGTTCGCGATGTCAGGCCCGATCGATGGCAGCGGTCGATGGTGTTCCTCCGCCGGCTCGCGGAAACGCTGCGCTGGACCGACGATCGCATCGCGCTCACGCTGTTCGCGCACATCGCCGCGCCGCAGGTCAGGCTCACGCGAGACCCCAACACGCTGTTTTTCTTTCTCGATCATCTCGCTCATCAATCGCCGTTTCCTCTCGACGATGACACGACGTGGGACACGAACATGGAAGCCGGCCTTCACTGGGGGCTTCGGCTGATCGAGAAGGACGAGGCGCTGCACGGCCGTTCGACGAACACCAAAGCGTTCGTCATCGTTTCCGACGGACAGGCCTGGAGCGGTCAGATCGAGCGATCCCTGCGGATCGCCCGCTCCCGGGACATCCCCGTGTTCGTCGTCGGCGTGGGCACGGCCGCGGGCGGCTACATCCCCGAGGGCTCCGCTCTGCCGAACGCCCCGCAGAAAATGAGTCCCGTCTTCTCCACGCTCGACCGCCCGTCGCTCGGTGGAATTGCCTCCGCGGGAGGAGGACGGTATTTCGAGCTCGATCGGGAGAGCGATCGTGCCATCGCCGCCGCGATCGTCGACGCCGCGCGGAGGCGCGCGGGGCTGCGCGCCGTTGAACAGGGGTTCACGGAGCTTTACGGCCAGTGCCTGCTCGCGGCCGCGTTGTTCATCTGCCTTGCGGTCCCCGGCTCGCGCGATCGCGCGGAGCTGTGGCTGCACGCGATCGGCGCCGGGGCGGCGCTCCTGATCGTGTGGACGGCGCTCAGGTAATTTTTGATTCGTGATCCCCCGTTCGTAGGCCGCAACTTTAGTTGCGGCAACGGCTCCCGCCGGGTCTAAAGACCCGGCCTACGTACCAATCCAATGTGCGCTACAATTCGCCCGTCGAACAGGAGTTCATATGCCATATCGGACGCCGGCAGCTTGGAGACTCGCTTCGGCGGCTCTGGCAGCCATTTCGGCCGTCGCGCTTGCCGCGGTAACGCTCTCCGGCCAGTACACGATGACCGTCAGCCGCGAGCGGCTGGCCAACTCGCAGAACGAGCCGCAGAACTGGCTGATGATGAACGGCGATTATGGATCGACCCGTTACTCGAAGCTGACGCAGATCAACCGCGAAAACGTGAAGAACCTCCGCATGGTGTGGGCCATGGCGCTGGGCGGCATGCAGGACGTCGGACAGAACGGTCCGGAGAACGAGGTCAATCCGCTCATCGACAACGGCTTCATGTACACGAGCGACGGCTGGGGAACGATCTACAAGATTGACGCCCGCAATCCGAACAAGGGCGAGTTCGTCTGGACGACCGACCCAGGCGTGCCGCACAAAGGGAATGCGTCGCGCACGCGCGGCATCGCGCTCTGGGAAGACCTCGTGATCGCCAACCTTCCCGATGGCCGCGTGATTGCGGTCAACCGCAACAAGGGCGAAATCGTCTGGGACAAGACGATCGCGACGACCAACGAATTCGGCAGCAGGGAACGATTCAATTCGGCGCCCATCACCGCTGACGGCAAGGTTATTGTCGCCAACGGAGCGGGCGATGCAAAAACGCGCGGCTGGATCGCCGGGCTCGACGCGCGAACCGGCAATGAGCTCTGGCGCTTTTACGTGATACCCAAGCCGGGCGATCCGGGAAGCGAAACCTGGAAAGACAAGAACAACGCCTGGAAGACCGGTGGCGGAGGCCTCTGGCAGACCGGCTCGTACGACCCGGCGACGAAGCTCACCATCTGGGGCACGGGCAACCCCGTCCCGATCTACGACCCGCAGGCGCGTCCCGGTGACAACCTCTACACCAACTCGGTGGTGGCGGTGAACACCGACACCGGCAGGCTGGCGTGGTACTTCCAATACACGCCGAACGATTCCTGGGACTTCGACGAGGTCGGCGTGCACATGCTGTACGACCAGACGATCAACGGCCGATCGCGGAAGGTCGTCGGGCATTTCGCGCGCAACGGGTTTTACTACTCGGTGGACCGCGGCAGCGGCGAATTCATCGGCGGGGCCCAGTACGTCAACGATCTGAACTGGACGAAGGGGCTCAATCAGAAGACCGGCAGGCCGCTCGAATACGATCCCAAGCTGGACGTCCAGATCTACAACCCGGCTGCGCGCGCGCTGCGCGGCGACACCACCAAGCGGACGTGCCCAACCTGGCACGGCGGCATCGCTCACCAGCCGACGGCCTACAACCCGGTGAAGGGTATTGCCTACGGCGTGGGCGTCGAGGGCTGCTTCTCCCAGACCGGCGCTGCCGTCGCGTTCCTGTCGCCCGAAGGCGGGATCGACGAGAAGAAAAGCGAGAAACGCACGTACAGCAGCGATCTCTATTACGGCTCCATCACCGCGTTCGACACGGTCAAGCACAAGGTCGTCGCAAAGGCGATCACCGACATCGAGGTTCGCTCGGGGGTGACCGCGACGGCCGGCGGGCTGGTGTTCACGGCGTTACAGGATGGTTGGGTCGTCGCCTACAACGACGAGACCCTCCAGGAGCTCTGGCGCTTCAACGTCGGCACGCCGCTCAAGGGCGCACCGGTGACGTATGCGATCGGCCCGAAGCAGTATCTCGCGGTGCAATCGGGCGGCCGCCACCTGCATCCGGTGAAGTACGACAAGCTGGAAAACTCCAGCTACCTTTTCGTGTTCGCGCTGGACTGAAGATCGCCAGAGAGACCAGAGGTCGCGGAGAAAGGCTTCACGCAGAGAGCGCGGAGGCGCGGAGATCGTTAAAAGTCTCTGCTCCCCAGCGATCTCTGCGTGAATCCGTCTCGGCGTTCTCCGCCGTCTCTGGGACCTCCTACTGCGGGAACTCCCGGCAGGTTTCGACCTCCGAGCCCCAGTATTCGATGCACCTGGCGCGATTCATCGGACCCTTGCCGACGACTTTCTGAAGCAGGAAGCTGACGACGAGCTCGATTTCGCGCGGCTGAAACGTCGCCGGCGGATCCGGCATCGGCGACTTGAGAGCGGACTCCTTCATGCCGTAGCAGCGCCCGTCGCTGTAGGCGAACTTGTCGAACGCCGGCATGCCCGTTCCCGGTCGTCCACACTTGATGGTCTGAATCAGCCGTTCGCGATTGAGCTTCGTTTCGCGGAGGTTCGGTCCGTCCGGCATCTGGCTGTCCATCTTGCGCCCGTCAGCCGCCCAGCCGTGACACGACTGACAATCTCCCTTTTGCAGGTATAGTCTCATCCCCTCGGCCACGTCGGCCGCCTCCGGAGCCTGCGCCTGCGCGTATCCGCCGGGTGCAGCGCGTCCGGGGGCTCCCGATACGGGGGAAACCGTGATGTACGTCGTAATCGCGACCGGGACAATCGAGACGGCCGCCAGGTGCAGTACGGTGCGCATGCAGGACTCCTCGGCCTGTCGATTGTACCCGGCCTCACAAGTGCCCCGTCATTCGTTAAGATGTGGGCCTCGGACCGTTATGCGGTCCGAAAACGGGACTGGGGGATGGTTAGTGTCCAGGAGGCGCATCATGCGAGGGGCGACAGGGCTGGTGATTCTGGTGATCGTGTCTGTTCAGCTGATGGCGCAGACGCCTCAGAAACCAGCAACACCACAGCCACAGAAACCGGCCACCCAGGGGCCGCTGAAGTTCGAGAACTTCACCGCGACGACGACGAACATGGCGGTTGGAAATGCCGAGGCTATCAGGATCAACGTGTTCAACTGGACTGCGGCCCCCGAACGGGAAAAGCTCCTTGCTGTCTTGAAGGAGAAGGGCGAGGACCAGCTGCTCGAAACCTTGAAGGCGGCCCCATCCGCGGGATACATCTGGACCTCCGAGAGCCTCGGGTACAGCCTGCGGTACGCGTACAAGACGACGCTGCCGAATGGCGGCGAACGGATCATCGTCGCCACCGACCGCCCGCTCGGCGCCTGGAGCAGGACCGCCTGGAGAGCAGCCGCCTCGAAGGCCGCCAAAGAGACCAAAGAGTCGCAGCTGACACTCATCGAGTTGCGCCTGAACAAGCAGGGCCGGGGAGAAGGCAAGATGTCGCTGGCGGCCAGAATCGTCGCCGAGCCCGAGACCAATACACTCGCGCTGGACAACTATGCCAGCGCTCCTGTCCTGCTGAAAGGCGCCATGCGCCTCAAAGAGGGCGAAACGCACTAGGTCATTCATGATTCGTGATTCTTGATTCTTGATTTCACGAACGACAAATCATGAATCACGAATCGATGAGGAGGTGTCCATTGGCTGGCCGCTCCGGCTGGATGCTCGCAATCCTGACGGTGATTCTGGCGATGCCCATCGCGGTCCTCGTCCAGATGCCTGAGGATGGGCGACACCCGCCGGGCAGGGACTGGCCCTTGTTCGGCGGCAGCTGGACGAACGCGCGCTATTCCACGCTGAGCCAGATCAACACGCAGAACGTGAAAGCCCTCGGCGGGGCGTGGACGATGAAGTTCGAGAGCAACGCGTCGACGCGCGCGACGCCGATCGTGAAGGACGGCGTGATGTTCATCTCCGCCGGCTCGCGGCTCTATGCCTTGAACGCCAGGACCGGTTCGCCGATCTGGACGTGGCGGCCGGCGGAAGCGTCACCAGAGCGCCTCGAGGCTGCGGGCATCGGCGACCTGCTCAATGC
This sequence comes from Vicinamibacterales bacterium, assembly GCA_036005125.1. Classification (GTDB taxonomy): domain Bacteria; phylum Acidobacteriota; class Vicinamibacteria; order Vicinamibacterales; family UBA2999; genus DASYQV01. The sequence continues at coordinate 2,244 of DASYQV010000315.1, read as the reverse complement.
GGGTTTCGGCATTCCAAACCCGCCCGGCGTGGCGCTCGGCGAAGGGCTGGTGTTCGCGGGGCTCATGGACGGCACGGTCGCGGCGCTCCGTCAGAAGAGCGGCGAGGTCGTGTGGACGCGCAACATCGGTTACGAGATCCCGAAGACGGGACAGGCCGTCTCCGGGGCGCCTGCCTATGCGAACGGCGTCGTGTATGCCGGTCTCGCGAACGGCGACTGGGCCTTTCGAGGAAAAGCGGTCGCGCTCGACGCACGAACGGGCAACCAGCTCTGGGAGTTCTACACGATTCCCGGTCCGGGCGAAGCGGGTCACCACACCTGGCCCCCGGCGAGCGATCCGAAGTACGGCGACATCTGGAAGCAGGGCGGCGCGGGCGTCTGGCAACCGCCGACGCCTGATCCCGATCTCGGGCTCGTCTATTACGTCACCGGCAACGCCGTGCCGATGTTCGGGGGAGAAGCCCGCAAGGGAGACAATCTCTATACCGGCTCGATTCTCGCGCTCGACATGAAGACGGGAAGGCTGCGCTGGCACTATCAGGTCGTTCATCACGATCTCTGGGACGCCGACATCGCGATTCCCCACATCCTCTACGAGACGAACGTGAACGGCCGCGCGCGCAAAGGGCTGGCGGCCATGCGGTCGGATGGGTACCTGTTCCTGATCGACCGGGAAAGCGGAAAGCCGCTGCTGCCGGTTGAAGAACGTGCTGTCACGCAGGACCGGTACAACAACACCGCGCCCACACAACCGTTCCCCGTCGGAGCCGACGGTCTGACGCCTCCGTGCGAGTACTGGAAGGACAAGGTGAGGGCGCCGTTCGTGCTCGACTGCGGCGGGTTCACGCCGCCCTTCCTCGACAAGCACAACATCGTCGCGCCCAATGCGGCGATTGCCGGCGTGAATCGCGTGACGCCGATGTCGTACAGCCCGCAGACCGGCTACTTCTACGCGCAGGGCACCGCGTCGGTGGGCCGCGCGCGCCGCATCACGACGGACCCGTGGTTCCGAGGCACGGCGGCGATGCTCCAGGACCTGCTGCCGCAGAGCGTCAACGTGCTCGTCGCAATCGACAGCCGGACCAACAAGACCGTCTGGAGAAAGGAACTGCCGCCGGGCGCGATCGGAACGAGCGGGCCGCTGACCACTGCCGGCGGCCTGATGTTTCGCGGCGATCCGGGCGGTGCCGTTCAGGCGTACGACGCGAAGGCCGGCGATCTGCTGTGGGAGTTCCAGACCGGGATCGGCACCGCCCGCGGGCCCGCGATGACCTACGAGGTCGATGGCGAACAGTACGTCGCGCTCGCGATGGGTACCGCGCTCTTCGCGTTCAAGTCAGGCGGCACGCTGCCGCAGCAGCCGGCGCCACGGGTCGGACGGAGCGCGCCGGGCGGCGAGGAGACACGCGCAATCGAGACGGCGACCCTCGTACGATCCGCCGATCGCGGGGTCGGCAGCCGGTATGCGATGGACGAACACGCCTTCAACCCCGTGCGCGCGAGGGCGAAGGCCAATCAATGGATCACGTTCATCAACAACGGCGCCCTCACCCACACCATCACGGCGCTCGACAACTCGTTCAGCACGCCGACTCTGAAGGTCGCGGAGTCAGCGTCGATCAAGCTGGTCAAGCCCGGCACGTACCGGTACGCCTGCAAGGAGCATCCGTGGGCGGTCGGGGAGCTGACGATTGAATAGCTGGCAGCAGGCAGCTGGTAAATGTAGGCGCGGCGCTGCCCGCTGCCTGCCTGCCCGCTGCAGGCTGACTATCGAGGCGCAGAGACAGCTTCGAGCGGCGGCAGGTCTTCAGGTCGCCGCTTCCCCACCTTCGGATCCGCACCGAGCTCGAGGAGCAGCGCCGCCGTATGGAGACGGCGATTGTACGTGTTCGGGTAGAAGACGCCGTCGGCGATGATCCAGGGCGTCCATCCGAGCTTGTTCACCGCGTTGATGTTCGCGCTCTTCTCGACGAGGAACGTCACGATCTCGTTGGATCCGCGATGGGCGGCGCCGTGCAGTGCCGTATAGCCGTTGACGTCGACCGCATTCACGTCGTTTCCCAGCTCGTAACACAGCTTGACCGCCTCGAACGCATCTTCGTTGGTTCCGGCGCTCTCGCCGAGCTGCCAGATGCCGACTCCCGCCGCGGCCATGAGAGGTGTGGCGCCTTCTTCGGTCTTGATCGAGGGGTCGGCGCCGTGTTCGAGAAGCACGCGCATCAACGCGACGTCTCCGAGCTTGGC
>DASYQV010000314.1:0-7405 GCA_036005125.1 Vicinamibacterales bacterium | reverse complement strand
TCACCGCGCAAGACCGAGCCGAACAACGCGAGCCGCTGAACGCCCAGGGCCCGAATGTCAGGCTCAGACGCAACGAGACGTCTGACCGCTTCTTCCCGGGTGAGAGGGCTCGCAGTCATTCATCAATTATCGTCGGTTGGGATTTTGGGCCAAAGGGGAACGAGAGGCATAACGTTCGCGATGAGCCGCGACGCGCGAGCGCCAGTTCCGCGTCGTCGGCTCCATCGCGCGGCTACGGGTGATTACACTGGGCGGGATTATTCATGATTCGTGAATCATGAACGTCGTGCCGTCACCTGAGGCTCACGCCAGGCTGCCCCGACTCGAGCCGCTCGCGTGACTCCTTCCGGGCAGCTGCCAATGCCTTCCGTTCATCGGCTCGCGCCCCCTTCAGCAGGTGAACCATGGCCAGGTTGCCCTCGTGGCAGGCGTATTCATAAACCATGGGCGGCGTGCCGTCGTTCCTCATCGGTACCGACGCTGTCCACGGTTTCGTATACGTGGTGGGATCGACAATCGTGAATTGATAATCGATCGTGTGCTGGTCGGTCCGGGTGAAGCGCTCCACGAGCCGCAGGTGTTCCCCGGATCCCCGATGCGTAAACACGATATGGGGATGGCTCGGCATGATCGCGCCGCCGTCGAGCTTGTCGACGAAGTTCGTCGTTTCGACCACCAGCGTATCGCCTTCCCAGTGGCCTCTCGAGTCGCCCAGCCACTGGCGGAGACCCGCGGCGAGGTGCGGCCGGCCGTCGAGCGGGATGATGCGAGGCTCGTGGATCATCTCGACAAAAACGACGAAGTAGTCCGGCGTTTGAAGAATCTGGTAATTGGAGGCGTACGTGCTGAGCATGCCAAGCGGCAGCGTGCGCGTAATGCACCGCTCCCAGCTGTTGCGGTCCACCCACGAATCCGCTTCGCCGCGGTTGTACCGGGCCGCTTCGCGCTGCTCCAGCCTGGCGCGTGCCTGCGGGGTCAACGAGGGAATCCGGCCGTCCAGCGGATCGATGACGAGCGACGTGCGCGCATACGTCGGACGGCTGGCTGGCAGGCGGGGACCGAATTCCGGCGCTGGAGCAACGATGCCCGCCACCTCGCTCTCGGTGAGCGTCCCGACATCGGCCTGCCCGGCCTGGGCAGCGCGATGCGTGTCGTCGAGCTTCTTGCGGCGCCTGGCCGCTTGCGCCTCCCGCGCGGCAAGCTCCTCGGCACTCAGAACCGCCTTCTCGCCGAGCTCCCGGGACCGTTCCATCGGAATGTTCACGGCAGTGTCCCAGATTCCCTGAAGGTCGGGATGACCCCATGACGTACGCGGCGGCGTCCAGCGGCTTGCCGTCGAGCTCGCTGCGCGTCCCTGCGCGAGAAGGGCCGGAACGGATGACACCACGACCGCGCCGACGAGCAGCCAGCACCACTTCCTCAATCGATAGGTCATGTCATATCTCCAGGGGAACATCAGGAACATCCAGTGGGTGACGGTCAGCGTAAGGCGAGCGGTCGCGGCCGTCAACCCCGTCACGTCGCCGGCAGTCCCGCGAAGAAACGTCGCAGTATAGAATTACGTGTCCGGTGCAGCCGAGCGGTGGAGCAGGCGGATTGGCGTGGGGATGCGCCCGAATTCGATGTCCAGAACAATCAGGATGGTACTGGCGACAAGCCTTGCGGGCCTCGTGGCTGCCGGGGCAGGAGTCCGGACGGCGGGCCAGGCTGCGCGTCCGGAGCGCGCTTTACTCGATCGCTACTGCGTCACCTGTCATAACGACAGGCTGAAGACAGGTGGGCTGACACTGGAGAAGCTGGACGTCAGCGATCTACAAGCGAGCGCGCCGGTACTGGAGATAGTGGTACGCAAGCTGCGCAGCGGCCAGATGCCGCCGCCGGGGATTCCGCGTCCCGACGCCGCCACCCTCGCGGCGTTTGTCAGCACGGTAGAGGCGGCGCTCGACAACGTGGCTGCGGTCAACCCGGATCCCGGGCGGATTGCCTCACGTCGACTGAATCGCACGGAGTATATAAATGTCATTCACGACATGCTCGCGCTGGACGTCAACGGCGCTGAGCTGCTCCCGAGCGATCCGGCGGCCTTCGGCTTCGACAACAACGCCGACAGCCTCGTCATCACCCCCGGGCTCATGGCTCGGTACATGTCCGCAGCCACGAAAATCAGTCGCGCAGCCCTTGCAAGTCCCGACAACCGCCCGATTACCTCTACCTATCGGATTCCGTCCCGGGTCAATCAGCAGACGCGGATCGGCGAGGAAGCGCCCTTTGCGACCTTCGGCGGCCTGGCCGTCCGGCACACGTTTCCCTTGAACGGGGAGTACGTATTCAAGCTGCTGCTGAAGCGAGGTGGAGGGTCGGGGACGATCGTCGGTATCGAGGAAGAGGAGCGCCAGATCGAAATGCGGGTGGATCACTCCCTGATTCGGCGCTTCAAAATCGGCGGCAAGGTCAAGGGTCTCGATAGCGGCACGATGATCGCTATCGCCGAAGACGACATCGAAGGGCAACGGATTCACCAGTACCGCATGACCGCCGACGATGAGCTCGAAGTTCGCGTGCCCATTGCGGCGGGAACGCGGATGGTGACCGCGACGTTTACCGATTCTCTGCCATCCGCGCTCGAAAGCGGTTCGGGAATCGGTATAGACATTCTCCGGATCTCGGGCCCCTTCACCGGCACGGTACCGGATGACACGCCGAGTCGGCGGCGGATTCTCATCTGTCGCCCGACCGGCAGTCAGGACGAGGAGGTGTGCGCCCGGAAAATCATGAGCACGCTGGCCCGGCGCGCGTTCCGTCGACCGGTGACGGAGGGCGACGTGACGCCGCTGGTGGACATTTTCCGGCAAGGGCGCCAGTTGAGAGACTTCGACGCGGGAATCGAGCTTGCCGTTGAAGCGCTGCTCTCCTCGCCGAGTTTTCTGATTCGCGTGGAGAGTGAACCGCCCGACGGGAGGGCGGGAACCGCGTATCAGTTGAGCGACATGGAGCTGGCCTCGAGACTATCGTTCTTCATCTGGAGGAGCATGCCCGATGACGAGCTCATGGAGCTTGCCGTTCGCGGCGCGCTCAAACATCCGGACGTGCTGGTGCAACAGGTTCGCCGCATGCTCGCAGACCGGCGCGCGACCCGCTTCATGAACGATTTCGTCGAACAGTGGCTCGAGATCCGCAACATCTATACGCATGAACCCGATGAACGACTGTTCCCCGGCTTCGACCCGAGGCTGGGTGAAGCCATGGCGCAGGAGACGAAGCTGTTCTTCGAAAGCCAGGTGCGGCAGGATCGTCCCGTTCAAGAGCTATTGACGGCGAACTACACCTACCTGAACGAGCGGTTGGCGCAGCACTATGGCATTCACGATATCTACGGCAGCCATTTTCGACGCATCACGCTGAACGACGAGCGACGCCACGGATTGCTGGGCCAGGGCAGCGTCTTGACGGTCACTTCTTATGCCAATCGGACTTCAGTGGTGTTGCGAGGCAAGTGGGTCCTCGAAAACCTTCTCGGGTCTCCACCGCCGCCGCCACCGCCCAATGTGCCGCCGCTGAAGGAGAACGACGGCGTCAGCAAGCCGGTGTCACTCCGGGAACGCATGGAGCAGCATCGAAGGAATCCTGCGTGCGCGACGTGCCACCTGCGCATGGATCCGTTGGGGTTCGCGCTGGAGAACTTCGATGCCGTCGGGAAATGGCGCGACACCGACTCGGGGGCGACCATCAACTCGGCGATTGAGCTGCAAGGGCGCGAGATCAACAGTCCAAAGGCATTTCGCGAGACTCTGCTGACGGATTCGGATGCAATCGTTCGGACCGTGACGGAAAAGCTGCTCACCTTCGCGCTGGGCCGCGGGCTGGAATCCTACGATGCGCCCCACGTGCGGCAGCTCATTCGCAATCTGGCACGTAACGAATATCGCTGGTCGACGCTGGTGCTCGGGATCGTGCAGAGCGTTCCGTTCCAGATGCGTCGCGCGGGATCGTCACAGGAAGGGTCGGGTCATGTTCATTAGCAGGAAGCATTTGTCGCGACGCACGGTGCTGCGAGGATTGGGCGTGTCGCTGACGCTGCCGCTGCTCGACAGCATGGTGCCTGCGCTGACGGCGCTCACGAAGACCGCCGCGGCGCCCGTGCGCCGGCTGGGTGTGTTCTACGTGCCGAACGGCATGTCGATGCCCTACTGGTATCCGAAGGGTCTGAGCGAGGGCTCGCTCGGGGAGCTTCCTCCGATTCTGCGTTCGCTGAACGAGCTGAAGGACAGGCTCCTGATGGTTGGGGGCCTCGCATCCGAGGCGGCAAAGCTGCTTCCTGGCGGAGACCATTCCAAGTCGTCCGCGACGTTTCTGACCGGCACGGCGTTCAAGCGCGAGACGGTCTTTGCGGGCGTGTCGATGGATCAGATCGCCGCAACGGAAATGGGTAAGGCGACACAACTGGCCTCGCTCGAGCTGTGCATCGAGGATCCCGGTCTGACGGGCTCGTGCGATGGTGGTCCGACCTGCGCGTACCTGAACACGATCTCGTGGCGCACGCCGACAACGCCGATGCCGATGGAGAACGACCCCCGCGCTGTTTTCGAAAGGATGTTCGGCGTCACCAACAGCACCGATCCGGCGGCACGGCTCGCGCGTCTGAAAAAGGACCACAGCATTCTCGATTACGTGAGCGGCGACGCGGCCAGGCTGCGGAAGATCATCGGACCGCAGGACAACCTCAAGGTCGCGGAATACTTCGAGGCGGTCCGGGATATCGAGCGGCGAATCAAGAAGGCGGAAGATCAGTCGGTCGAACAGCTCCCGATTGTCGATCAGCCGATCGGGATTCCAACCGATTACGCCGAGCACGCGAAGCTCATGATGGACCTGCTGGCGTTGGCCTATCAGACGGATCTCACGCGAATCAGCACGTTCATGCTGGGGAAAGAGGTCAGCAATCGCGCGTATCCCGAGATTGGCGTCTCTGATTCCCATCACCCCGCGTCACATCACCAGGACGACCCGGGCAAGCTCGAGCGGCTGGCGAAGATCAACGCGTACCACGTCGAGCAATTCGCTCATCTTGTGAAGCATCTCGCCGCAACACCGGAAGGTGACGGCACGATGCTGGATCACACGCTGCTGCTCTACGGCACCGCCATCAGCGACAGCAACACTCATTTCCATGACGACCTGCCGATCGCCATGGTGGGTGGAAAGGCAACCGGCGTGACCTGTGGCCGCTACGTCAGGTACCCGAAGCAGCCACTGACGAACCTGCACATTGCGATCCTGGAGAAGCTGGGGGTCCGGATTGACAAACTCGGGGACAGCACACACAAGCTCGACGGACTCACCGACCTCTGAGCAGTGGGCGCGGGGAAAAGGCTGTCGGTTACGGTGCGCGGCGGCGATCCGCCGGACGGCATTCGCGATGTTCGCACTCCTGCTGGGCGTCGGACCTTTTCAGCTGATCGCTCAAAAACGCTACCCGATTTTTACCGAACAGGATCTCGTCAAGACGATGAAGACGGTCGGACCGAACGTCGAACGGGCGAACACATCGATTGCCGCAGGGGATTTCGCGACCGCGAAGGCGCAGCTGACGCGCGCGCGCGAGCAGCTCGCGATGACGGCGACCTTCTGGAGAGATCACAAGAAAGACGACGCCGTGAGGATGCTGAGGGAGACGCTCTCGAGGATGGACGAGCTCGACCTCGCTCTCTCACGGGAGAAGGTCGACGCCGGCAGGGCGCGTGCCCTCTTCGGGGAAGTCGATGCGTCCTGCCAGGGCTGTCATGCGGTGTACCGCGAGCAGGATTCCATAACAAAGACATACAGAGTGAAGCCAATTGGTGAATCAGGAGGAAGGAGATAGGAGGAAGGAGGAAGGGTGCACCTGTCACTCTTTCTCCTTCCTCCTTCCTCCTTTCTCCTGAAAGGGAGACATCATGCATTGGAGTATCGGCCGTCTCGCACGCATGTGGATCGTTCGGTCGATGTGTGCGGGTGCGGTAATTTCACCTGTCGTCCTCGCGGCCGTGGCTGATTCCGATCTGCGGCTCGTGACCGCCGCGGCGCAGCAGGACCGTGCGACTGTGCGCGCGCTGCTGAAACAGGGTGTTGATGTCAATGTCGCTCGGGCCGATGGCGCAACGGCGCTCCTGTACGCCGCTCACTGGGATGATCTCGAGACCGTTGACCTTCTGTTGCGCGCCAGGGCCAATCCGAACGTGGCAGACGATCACGGCGTCACCCCCCTGGCTCGAGCCTGCGAGAACGTCAGCATCGGTGTGGTTGAGAGGCTGCTGAAAGCGGGCGCCAACCCCAACGCGGCTCAGACCAGCGGGCTCACGCCGCTGATGATCGCCGCGAAGACCGGGAGTGTGCGGGTGGTCCGGGCGCTGCTCGCGGGCGGGGCACACGTGAATGCCGCCACGGTGGATACGAAGAACACCGCGTTGATGTGGGCGATCGCCGGTCGACAGACGGACGTCGTTCGAGCACTGATCGAGGCGCAGGCGGACGTCCATGCCTCGACGGCGAACGGGCTGACGCCGCTCCTGATCGCCGCCCGGAACGGCGATATCGAGATGGCGAAGACGTTGATTGCCGCTGGAGTTGACGTCAACGGGACCGGCACCGAGGCCGTCCACGCGCTGCCGTTCTCAATCGTCACAGGGCAGGCGGGTTTTGCCCTGTTCATGCTGGAACAGGGCGCCGATCCGAACGGCGCGATGGCTGGGGTTCGCGCGTTGCACGCCGCGGTGGCAAGTGTGCGCCCGTGGTTGACCGAATGGAGCCAGAAGTACGGCGCCGCTGCCCGCATCAGGGACGTGACACCCGCCGAGCGACGCGCGTTGGTCAAGGCGCTGCTGGCCCGCGGAGCAGATCCCGATTCACGCATCGCGAATACCGCCGTGTTCGAGCCCTGGCTCGCGTATCCCCGTAAAGGCGCGTTTGAATCGTACTCCTGCGGAACCGGAGACCTCCGTGGCGCGACCCCGTTATGGCTCGTGTCGCACGCGGCCAACGGCATCGGCGGCCGCGTCTATAACGGCGTCGATGCCCCTGACAGAGGCGATGGCGTGTCCGAGACGAATCGGATGAACGTCGAGTTCATCCGGACGCTGCTGGCGGCCGGCGCCGACCCTCGACTCGTCACCGACGACGGAACGACGCCGCTGATGGTCGCCGCAGGGCTCGGTCGCTGCAGCAATGAGCGCATGTTGAAGAGAGGGACGCGTCTGCCCGCGGCCGAAGAAGCCGTGAAACTGCTGCTCGACGCGGGCGCGGACGTCAATGCGGTCAACGAAGCCGACTTCACCGCGCTTCACGGTGCGGCCTACCGTGGACTGAACGAAGTGATCCAGATCCTGGTCGAGCATGGCGCCAACATCAACGCGCGCGACTACAGGGGCCG
>DASYQV010000313.1:0-23288 GCA_036005125.1 Vicinamibacterales bacterium | reverse complement strand
TGGCCAGATCGGCGAGCGAGTCGATATCACGTCCGATCGGGAGACGAACAGTCTCGAGGCCGGACTGGCGGGCCCGCGCTTCCGTGCTCGCGAGGACGTCCGCCGTGCTCCACTCGATGCCGGCGAGCAGGACGGCCGGCGTCCTCGTGGCGCCAATGAGATAGTAGCCGCCGTCTTCGGCCGGACCCAGGACGACACATCCGGCACGCGCGTCGAGCGTTTCAACCGCGCCTCGCACCACCGCTGCTGACACACCCGGAAGGTCCGAACCGACGAGCACAACGCCGCGGGCTCCACGCGCGAACAGGTCGTCAAAGGCGCGACGCATGCGCGCGCCGAGATCGCCGTCGCCCTGTGCGAGCACGTCGACCTCACGCGGGACGATCGCGCGCACCTCGTCGACCGCAGACGCCGGCGCGACGAACACGACGCGCGGGGCGCGCACCGATTCGATCGCATCAATCGTGTCGAGTAACAGGGCCGCCAGGAGCTCGCGGTCGACCGGGCGGCCAAGCTCCTGGAACAGGCGTGTTTTGCCAGCCGCGGATGGAGCGCGTGTCAGAATCGCGATGACAACCTGGTCCGCAATGTCCACCATGCTCGGAAACCCAACAACACCGTGAGCGCGAGGGCCCAGCGCTGGGGCTCGGTCACATCGGCTTTGACGAGCCACCAGAAGTGGACCACGACAGCGATGGCGGCAAGATAGGCGAGGCGGTGAAGCTGCTGCCATCGCCGGCCACCGAGACGCCGGATCATGCCGTTCGTCGACGTCAGCGCAAGCGGCACCAGCAGCAGATACGCAGTCATGCCCGCGGTGATGAAGGGACGTTTGACGACATCAGCCATCATGGCAGACGGGTCGAAGAAATGATCGAGCACGGCCCACGTGAGCACATGGAGCGTCGCGTAGAAGAACGCGAACAGGCCGAGCATGCGCCGGACGCGGATCAATTCGTTCCAGCCGCTGATGCGCCGCAGCGGCGTGACCGAGAGCGTGATGAGCAGAAAAGCCAGGCCGGTCGTGCCCGTCTGGTGAGTGATCGTCTCGACGGGATTCGCGCCGAGCGCATCGGTGAACAGACCGACAACGAGGGCCGCGGCGGGAATCAGACCGGCCACGACGATCAGGATCTTGAGCAGAGTGATTGGTTTGCGCGCAACGGCTGTGGGGAAGATCAGCGCGGGCTTCGGGCTTCGCGCGTCGGGCTTCGGGCCTGAAGCTCCTGAGGCCCGAGCGGCGAGTGATTCACCAGAATCAAGCCCGAAGCCTGAAGCCCGAGGCCTGAAGCCTGTACGGGGACCGCGCATGTCAGTAATTCTTCCGCAGATCCATCCCCGTGTACAGGTGCGCGACCTGGTCGCCGTAACCGTTGAACATCAGCGTCTTCCGTCTGAAGAACTCGCCGATGCGCCGCTCCATTGCCTGGCTCCAGCGCGGGTGATCGACCTGCGGGTTGACGTTTGCGTAGAAACCGTACTCGTTCGGCGTCATGACCTGCCAGGTGTTGCGCGGCTGCTTCTCCACGAACCGAATCTTGACGATTGACTTGACGCTCTTGAAGCCGTACTTCCACGGTACCACCAGTCGCAGCGGGTTGCCGTTCTGGTTGGGAAGTACCTCCCCGTACAGCCCGACGCCGAGGATCGCCAGCGGATGCATCGCCTCGTCCATCCGCAGGCCCTCGAGATACGGCCATGGCAGCACGTTCGCCCGCTGGCCGGGCATCTGACCCGGGTCGTACAGCGTTGTGAACTCCACGTACTGTGCCTTCGAGGTCGGCTCCAGCCGTTTGACCACGTCGGCGAGCGGTACGCCGATCCAGGGAACGATCATCGACCACGCTTCCACGCAGCGAAGCCGGTACACCCGCTCCTCCAGCGTGTACGGCTTGAGGAACTCGTCGATGTCGTAGACCGCCGGCTTGGCCACCAGCCCTTCAACGGCGACCTTCCAGGGACGCGCCTTGAACCTCTTCGAGTTCTGCGCCGGCGATTCCTTGTCGGTTCCGAACTCGTAAAAGTTGTTGTAGCTCGTGATGTCCTCGAAGCGGTTCGGCTGGTCGGTCGTGCTGAGCGGGCTTTTCTTCACGTTTGCCAGCTTCTGTCCGGTCTGCGCCGAGGCCCATCTGGCGGCGGGCGGCGCCAACGCCGCGGCAGCGGCCACGGCCGCGCCCGATGCCGCCTGGATGAATTCCCGCCGGCGAAGATAGACCGCCTTCGGCGTGATGTCCGAGGTGCGGATGTCGGGAGCTTTTCGAATGAGCATGGCTGGTATCCTTCCGCCGGAATATCAGGGCAGAGCCCTTGACTGGTTTCGTCATTATGCCGTAGAAGCCCGGCTGTGGCGAGCGGCCTGGCCGCCAAGCCTTCCGGAAGGATTTCCTGCGTGCCCCTGGTGTCGCTGATCGTGCCGGTCCTCGGAGACGCAGCCGCCGTCCGCGCGCTCCTCACCTCGCTCGGCCGGGCGGGCGAGGTGGAGATCGTGATTGTCGACGGAGGACAGGATGCCGAGCTCGACGCGCTCGCCGCGGGGCGATCCGATACGCGCATCGTGCGCACGACGCCGGGCCGCGCCCGCCAGATGAACGCGGGCGCCGCCATCGCGGCCACGCGCTGGCTGCTGTTTCTGCACGCGGATTCGCATCTGCCGCACGGGTGGCTCGACGCCATCCTGGAGGCGGATCGAAAGAAGGAGGTGGTCGGCGGGTGGTTTCGATTCCAGCTGCAAAGCCGGGCATGGCAGGCACGCGTGATCGCACGCCTCGTCGCGTGGCGCGTACGCCTGTTCCGACTTCCCTACGGCGACCAGGGAATCTTCGTGAGGCGCGATATCTTCGAGTCACTTGGCGGCTACCGTGAGATGCCGCTCATGGAGGACGTCGACTTCGTGCACAGGCTCGTACGCGCCGGCCGCGTGCACGAACCGGCCCTGGCGATGATAACGTCGGCGCGGCGATACGAACGTGATGGCTGGTTCCGGCGCACCCTGCGCAACCTGACGCTCGTCACGCTCTATTTCGCCGGCGTCTCACCGGCGCGGTTGGCAAGGTGGTACCAGTGAACATGGTGGTACCAGCGAACCGTGTCGTTCCCGGTTCAATGTTCTCGCAGAACAGAGAACGACGGGCGCAGCCTCCCTACGTTCTCGTCGTCGTGCTCAAGATGAACGCCAGTCCGAGCAGGCCCGAGCCGACGAGCACGAGCATGCCCGGCTCGGGAAGCATCGGTTCGGACGCGACGGCCGCGCCTGCGAAAGACTTCGCGGAGACCATCGTCACGAGCGGCCCGGCCACGCCGGCCTCCATGGGCGACGCGGCGACGGCGACTCGTGAGAGCACCGCAGCAACAGGCAGGAGCGGCAGGGTCAGAAGCGCTGCTATCGTGATCAATCTCCGCATTCCATGCATTCCGTCTTCTCCGTGGCGAGCGCGCTCGCCGAGGTCCGGCGCCCGGTGGGTTCAAGCGGTGTGCCACGCGATAATTTGTAGGCGTGCAAAGCTTTTTCACAACGCCCGGCACCGCGGACGGATCCTTGCCGCGGAACGGTAAACGTTTTCGCCTGCCGACCACGGCAGAGCTCGTTTTCGAGAAGCGACGTGATAGCCTGAGCAGCTGCAGTGACGCGCCTGACGCGCGCCTGCTGAGCTCGAGCTCGACCTTGTCGTAGCTAAACTGGACACTTCGAGACGCGACGTATGCCCGTCGAACACGACACCTTTCCCCGGGCGCTCTCACTTGCCGTACACGAGTTCCGGACACCAGTTACCGTCGTCTCGGGTTACCTGCGGATGCTGCTGAAGGAGCAAGGCGGTCCGCTCACAGAGAAGCAGCGGAAAATGCTGGAAGAGGCCGAGCGTTCGTGTGGACGCATCGGCGCGCTTGTGGCGGAAATGAGCGAGCTCGGCAAGTTGGAGGGAGGCGAGCTGGCGGTAGCGCGGCAGGCGTTTGACCTTGCGCCCCTTGTGGCGGAGCTGGCCAGCGGTATGCAGGAGGGGAACGACCGCGATGTTCGCCTCGAGGTGCGGGGCGCTGATCGCGCGTTCGCCGTGCGGGGGGATCGCACAAGACTGGCGGCAGCGATTCGAGCACTGATGTACGCGGCGCTGCGCGAGCGTGGGGAACCCGGACTCATCGTGGCCGAGTGCTCCGTGCTCGATGACAGCGAGCCGCCGTTCGTGCTGATCGCGATCGGCGATGAAGAGACGGTGCCATCGTTGAGAGCAGCAGCGCGCGGAACGCCTCCGTCGTTCGACGAGTGGCGCGGCGGCCTCGGGCTTGCCCTGCCCGTCGCGCGACGCGTCATCGAAGCGCACGGCGGCGCGCTCTGGTCAGCTGCCGGCGACCGGTCCCGGACGGGATCGGCGCTACGACTGCCGTTGGTGGAAGGAACGTGATCACGAGGGCTTAGGGCTCATAGCTCAGGGCTTAAGGGACCTAGGTCTCCTGAGCCTCGAGCCCGCTAAGCCTTGAGCCCTAAGCCTGGATTAGACTCTAGATGACGACCCTGGCTAGCGGTGGCCCGATCTCGGGAGCGGTGATGGAAGAACGGCGGCCTTCAATTGCCGTAGTCGACGACGATTCTGGCTTTGCAGGCTATCTGCGCACGTTCCTGGCGTTGCGTGGGTATGAGGCGCGCTCCTATACGCGGGGCGACGAGATCGTCGCCGCGATCCGCCAGGGCGAGCCGCCGGACATCGTGCTTCTCGACGTGGCGATGCCCGGGATGGACGGGATCCAGACGCTGAAGGCGCTGAAGAGCGCCCGCCCGGAGCTGCAGGTGATCATGCTGTCCGGCCGGGAGCAGGCGAACATCATCGTCGAGGCGGTACGGCTGGGAGCCGCTGATTACGTCGTCAAGCCGGACGACCCCGAAGGCCTCGGCGAGATTGCGCTCGACGCCGCCATCAAACAGGCAATCGAACGGAACCGTCTCCTCCACGAGTTGTCCGATCTCCGCCGACAACTGAGCGACGATCAGAACAACGCATTCCTCGCCTGGAGCGACAGCCCGGCGATGCGTCAGGTTGCGATGATCATCGAGCAGGTCGCAGACAGCGATGTCACCGTCCTCATTCGCGGTGAGAGCGGCGTCGGCAAGGAACTCGTGGCCCGGGGAATCCACCAGCGCTCGACGCGGAGGAACAAACCGTTTGTCAAGGTGAACTGCGCGGCGCTGCCGGCCGAACTGCTCGAAAGCGAACTGTTCGGGCATGAGAAGGGCGCCTTTACCGGCGCGGCGACCGCCCGCATCGGCAAGTTCGAGCAGGCCAACTTAGGCACGATCCTGCTCGACGAAATCGGGGAGATGAAGCCTCCTCTGCAGGCCAAGCTCCTGCACGTCCTCCAGGACGGCGAGTTCACCAAACTCGGGAGCAACAAGAGGATCACGATCGACGTACGCGTGGTGGCGGCGACCAATCGCGACCTCGAACAGATGATGCTGAGGGGTGAATTCCGCGAGGACCTGTATTACCGTCTCAAGGTGATCGAGGCGTCGGTGCCGGCCTTGCGCGAGCGCCGCGACGAGATTCCACAGCTCACGGACTTCTTCATCGCGAAATACTCGCAGCGCTACAACCGTCCGGTGCGCATGCTCTCCAACGAGCTGCGTCAGATGTTCCAGAGCTATGACTGGCCCGGGAACGTACGCGAGCTGGAGAACATGATCAAGCGGTTCGTCATCCTGCAGGACGAGAACCTCGTCATGCGCGAGCTGGCGAAGCCGCGCACCATTGCGGCCAATCCGGCTGGCGTGACCACACCGCCGTCCGGCGCCCTTCCGCGGGAGTACATGTCCTCGCCGCCTCCGCCCGCTCCACCGGTTGCAGCCGCTCCACCGGTTGCGCAGCCCGCCGCGCCCTCTGCCGCCGTCCCGGCCGCGCCAACCGATGACGACGACACCGAAGATCTCGATGAACCGGCGCCCGCGCCAACATCGTCGCCCGACGGCCGCCGCCTGGCCGACGTCGCGCGCGAGGCCTCGCTTGCGGCCGAGCGGGTCGCCATTGCCGACACCCTGCGTCAGGTGCACTGGAACCGGCGCAAGGCCGCGCAGATTCTCGGCGTCAGCTACAAGACGCTGCTCAACAAGATCAAGGAAACGGGCATCGAGCGGCCGTAATGTCCTCCGCTCCAGGCGTCCCGATCGTCTCCGCGGCCCTGTCTTGAATCGTCGCGGGCAAATCCGTTCATAATCCGGATCGGTCGGCAGCTCTGCATGTCATCGTCCGGATCGCGCGACGTCGTCTACGAGTACCACGACGGCACCAAGCATCATTTCAACGCCTTTGCCCGCTCGCTCGGGTACCTGGACTGGGCGTCGCAGCCGCGACCGTTTCGCGAGTTCGCCGGCTCTCCGACGTTTGCCTTGTACCCGGCGCCTTCCGCGTACGCGAGCGGCTATAGCCAGGCGCGTGCAGCGTACCGCCGGTTGTACGATCCTGGCGGTGTCGCGGCGCCGCTGACGGCGGCCGCACTTGGCGACTTGCTTCGCCACGCGCTCGGTCTCTCGGCGTGGAAGCAGTTCGGCCGATCGCGATGGTCGTTACGCGTCAACCCGTCGAGCGGCAACCTCCATCCTACCGAGGCGTATGTCATCTGTCCGGCGCTGGACGGTCTCGCCGACACGCCTGCCGTCTATCAC
Organism: Vicinamibacterales bacterium; assembly: GCA_036005125.1. Classification (GTDB taxonomy): domain Bacteria; phylum Acidobacteriota; class Vicinamibacteria; order Vicinamibacterales; family UBA2999; genus DASYQV01. The sequence continues at coordinate 16,642 of DASYQV010000313.1, read as the reverse complement.
TACGCGCCGGATCGTCATGCGCTCGAGCAGCGATGCGCGTTCGGTGCGGAGGCGTGGATGTCGGAGTTCGGAGGGCCGATCGACGTCCTGCTGATCGCGCTCACGTCCATTCATTGGCGCGAGGCCTGGAAGTACGGTGAGCGGGCGTTCCGTTACTGCCAGCACGATCTCGGGCATGCCATTGCCGCGATCGGCTTCTCGGCCGCGATCGCAGGCTGGCGCGCCGTCGTGCTGCCCACCTGGTCGCAGGCATCGATCGCGACGCTCACCGGCATCGATCGAGAAGAGGATTTCGTCGAGGCCGAGCGCGAAGAACCGGGCTGCATCATCGCGATCGCCCCGCCTGCCGCGCATCCCGTCACGAGCAACGGAAGCCGGCTGCTCGACGGCGTGCGAAACGGGCGATGGCGGGGCCGCGCCAGTCAGTTGAGCGAGGATCACGTTCAGTGGACACTCATCGACGAGATCGCGCGCGCCACGGTCGACGAAGCCCGCGACAACTCCGTCGGCCGCCACGCGCCCTCAGACCCTGAGGGCGCCCCGCACAGCTGCCAACCGGAGTCGCCAACGCGTATTTCCCCGCATCGCGGTCCCGTTGCGACCGCGACGAGCCAGTGCACGTCAGCGGTCGGCCAGCAGCGGACCGCCGGCGTGGAGCTGGACGCGCGCGCCATCGTCCTCCAGCGCCGCAGTGCTCTCGCCTTCGACGGCGTCTCGACTTTGGAGCGCGAACCGTTCTTCGAGATGCTCTCGCGTGTCGTGCCAGGCCCCGAGCTGCCTTCAGGCCTCTTGTGGTGGAGGCCGCGCATCCATCTCGCCCTCTTCGTCCACCGCGTGAACGGCGTCGCGCCGGGCTTGTATGTGCTGGTTCGCGAGTCACGGGCGCTCGAGCGTCTGAGGGTCGCGTGTGGCCGTCCGTTTCTGTGGGAACCCGCGCACGACGTTCTCCCGTTCATCTGTCTGGCGCGCGGCGATGCCCGGGCGCTCGCGGCGCGTCTGAGCTGCGATCAGGACATTGCGGCCGACGGGTTTTTCAGTCTCGGAATGATCGCCGAGTTCACTGCCAGCCTCGACGATTATGGTCCATCCTTCTACCGGAAACTCTTCTGGGAGACCGGCGTGGTAGGGCAGGCCTTGTACCTCGAAGCTGAGGCCGCCGGCGCGCGTGCAACCGGTATCGGATGCTTCTACGACGACCCGGTACACGACCTGCTCGGGCTCGAGGGACACGCGTTCCAGAGCCTTTATCACTTCACCGTCGGGATGCCGGTCGAGGACACGCGACTCACCACCGAACCCGGATACGAATGGGAACTGCGCCGAAGCCCGCAGCCTGAAGCCTGAAGTCTGGAACTCAAAGCCCTCGCTCGACCGTTATGTGAACTTCGCACCACAACAGTGGAAATGGTGTTCCAAGGAGAACTGCCCTTCCGTTTTTCGTCCTCCCCAAATTCCCCTGCAATTCCTTGTCTTTCCTTTGCTGCCAACGATTTTCCGTGGTGGCACCTCACTTGCTCGACCGGCAAGCGGTCCGGCTGACGGGCTCGGCCGGCACGGAAGGAACGCATGGTGATGGGTGAGAAACCGCGGGTGATGGTCGTCGACGACGACCTTGCGATGTGCAGCTTCCTTCGGACGTTCCTGGGCGCCCGAGGCTATTCCGCAGTGACGGTGACCAACGCCGACGAAGCCGTGCCGCGGTTCCATGCTGAACGCCCGGCGGCAGTGCTGCTTGACGTCGTGATGCCGGGCAGCATGGACGGGTTGGCGGCTCTCGCCGCGTTCAAGAAGATCGACCGCGACGTCCCCATCATCGTCATCTCCGGGCAGGGTCGGACGAACACGGTCGTCCAGGCGATGAAGCTCGGAGCTACCGACTTCGTCTGCAAGCCGTTCGAGGACGCCGAGCTCGAGATGCTGCTCAGCAACGCGTTGAAGCAGCGACAGCTCAGCAAGGAAGTCGCGAATCTGCGCGAGCAGCTGAAGGAGCAATCGAAGTACACGATGCTCTTCGGCAACAGCGAGAAGATGGTCGAGGTCCGCGACCTGATTCACCAGGTCTCGGACACCGACGTCACCGTCCTCATCCGCGGCGAGAGCGGCACGGGCAAGGAGCTCGTCGCGCGCGCGCTGCACGCCTCGTCGCTCCGGAGGGACAAGCCGTTCGTCAAAGTGAATTGCGCGGCGCTTCCGACCGAGCTCCTCGAATCGGAGCTCTTCGGATTCGAGAAAGGAGCGTTCACGGGCGCCATCCAGCACAAGCCCGGTAAGTTCGAGTTCGCCAATCACGGGACGATGTTCCTCGACGAGATCGGAGACATGAGCTTTGCGCTGCAGGCCAAGCTGCTTCAGGTGCTGCAGGACGGCGAGTTCGCCCGGCTCGGCGGCAAGTCCGACGTGCACGTCGACGTGCGTGTGATAACGGCCACCAACCGCGATCTGGAGTTCGCGGTCGGCGCCGGCCAGTTCCGTGAAGATCTGTACTTCCGTCTCAACGTGGTCACCATCAACCTCCCGCCCCTGCGGGAGCGGCGCGAGGAGATTCCGCTCCTCGTCGACCACTTCCTGAAGAAGTACGCGGTGCAGTACAACAAGCCGGTCACCGCGATCAGTACCGACCTTGCCAGGGAGTTCATGCAGTATGACTGGCCGGGCAACGTGCGACAGCTCGAGAACCTGACCAAGCGCATGGTCATCCTCGGCAGCGAGGCACAGATCCTCGGCGAGCTGCACCAGTCCGCAGCGCACTTCTCGTTCCGACCGCAAGCCTCTGCGTGCGTTCCGCGTGCCGTCACGCCGCTGCGGCCTGTGCCTCCTCAGGCTGTGGCGGCCGCGGCGGCAGGTGCAGGACCCGCGGCGCCAACAGCACCACCTGTCCCCGTGTCCAGCGGCGAGCCCGCCAGGGTCGAGGACGCCGCGGCTGCGGCCGCTGCGATGTCGGGAAACGTTTCGCTCAAGGACATCGCGCGCACGGCCGCGCGCGAGGCGGAGCGCGAGTTGATCCTCCGCATGCTGACGCGCACCCGGTGGAACCGGAAAGAAGCCGCCGAGATCCTCGGCATCAGCTACAAGGCACTCCTTTACAAGATCAAAGAGAGCGGCCTGGACAAGGCCTCCTAAACGATGTCCCCCGACGAGTTCTACGAAGAAGAAGGCTCGCGCCTGCTCACGCCCCACGCCTTCGAGTTCGTTCTCGACAGCGAATTGAAGCGGGCGGTCCGTTCACAGAGCTTTCTGACGCTTGTGGTGCTCGAAACCAGGCGTGAATGGGACGGCATCACGGTCACCGCCGACACCGGGATGCTCGAGGAGGTGGCGGACATCGTCGGGCACGAGGTCCGCGACACGGACCTGCTCTCGAACAGCGGGAACGGCGTACTGTCGCTGGTGCTGCTCGACGCCGACTACGAGAACTCGACAAAGGTCATCGACCGCCTCGTCCAGCGCATCGACTGCTACGACTTCCCGACGCCGCTGCGCGTGTCGATGGGGGCAGCCTGCTATCCGACGCACGCCATGGACAGCGACTCGCTGAAGCGCCAGGCACTCACGCATCCGGTCGTGAACTGGCGCGGTGGTTCCCCGGAACCCAGAACGCACCATTGAGGAACGATGGGAGCACCTGCCACGGCTCGACGCATCGGGCCGGAACGAGAGCCGGGCGCGGAGCCGCAGGTCGCATCCCGACCGCTGTCGGTCGTCTGGCTGCCGAGCGCCGCCCACATCCATTCGCTCGCTGACGAATGGCGCGCGCTCGAGGCCGCGGTCCAGGATCGGACCGTCTTCTCGTCCTTCGATTATCTCGTCACGTGGTACCGGCACTACGCGGGTTCGTACGGCGGCGATCCGCTGATCGGGATCGCCAGACGCGGGCCACGACTGGTCGGCGTGGCCCCGCTCGTCGCACGCCGCGGACGCATGGGGAAGATTCCTGTCACGCGACTCGAGTTCGCGCTTCACGGAGCGTACGCCGGCGAGTTCCTCGTCGAGAACGAAGGCGAGGACATCATCAGAGCGTTCATTGACTCGCTGGTGAGCACCGTCAGGTTCGATCTAATCTGCCTCAACGGCTTCGATTCCCGGTCGGAGCGGTTCCGCACGATCGCTGGCGCGGCAGCGCGCCACGGCCTGATGATGGAGACGACCAACCACCCGAACGCGGTCGTCGACCTCAGCGGCGGCTACGACGGGTACTGCCGGGCGATGAGCCGGAACTTCCGGCGCACGCTCAAGCGACAGGCGCAGCGCGTCGCGTCCGCGGGCGTGCCGGCCGTGGACGGGGTTCATCTGACGTCGGGCCTCGACGATCTGGATCGCTCAATCGAGCGTCTCTTCTCCATCACGGAAGCAAGCTACAAGCTGCAGGGCGCGAGTCTCGCCCGCCGCCATCGCGACTCCCTGGCGGAACTGGCCACGCGGTTCGGCCCGCGCGGGATGCTGGAGCTCTCGCTGCTGGCAATTGGCGGACGCGATGCGGCCGTTGTCATGGGCCTTGTCGAGCGTGGCTGTTACTACGATGTCACGCTCGCCTACGTTGACGCGTTCGCCGACCTGTCGCCGGGCTCGTATTTGATCCAAGAAGTCCTCCGCAAGCTCGCGGCCGCCGGCGTTCACACGTTCGTGTCGCACGGCGCGCACGAGTACAAGCGGCGCTGGGCCACGGCATTCGTTCCAAGCACGCGGGTGTTTCTCTTTACGCCCGGCATCCGGGCCTCAGTCGCCCGCTTCGTCCGCTTCACGCTGCGCCGGATCTGGCGCCGGATGGGCGCGGAAGAACCTTAGCCCATTCGTGATTCGTCATTTGTGATTCGTGAATTCGCATCTGTCATGGCCGCCACGAATCACGAATCGTGGAATCACCAATCACATGAATCGCAAAATCACGAATCACGAATCATAAGCTGGCCGACTGTCACCGCGGTTTCCTCTCGGAGCTCGCGCGGCGCTTCGGCCCGCGCGGGATGCTCGAACCTGAACCTGGAACCTGCACTCGCAACCCGAACCTAGACCTTTGCCCTGACCTTTGCCCTTTGACCTTTGACCTTTGACCTTTGACCTTTGAGTGCCGCCGATGGCAAAAAGTTGCCGTGCGGACATGCGAATACTCCCAGTGGGACGCCGTTCAGGACTTTTCGGAATATCCATGGAACTCGGACCGGCGGTGTGAACTTCACTTCCACTTCGACCTGCCGCGGCATGGCAGCAGCGACATTCGGCGCACGTGCCGGGGCCACCAGGGAACGGCCGGCATTCGAGTGTTTCGGGGCAGTTCGACCCGGGCCTCGCGCGGCGATGGGGCGACCCGCCTCGACGACGCAGCCACGGTCCGGTCGGACGCGCCACATGTGAACAGTTATTGCACTTGAGCCGCGGCGTAAGTTGAGCCGTTTCCGGAACGCGACTTGTGGCGCGCATGCTACACGCGGCGAGAAACGAGAACCCCCTCCGCACTTCGTGCGGCGGCGGGCAAGGCGGACCTGATTGATGTGGGCTCCGCGACGGAACGCGATGGGTTGTCGAGGTAAGTCGCTTCTCGGAAGAGAGCGGCCAACCGATGGGGGCGAAGCCTTGATGGATGCTGGCGCTGACCAAATCGGATCGGATCGCCGAAGCACACCGCACCAGGCCGGATCCAATGCCTGGTACGGGGTCTGGACGCGAAGCCACTGCGAGCGCCAGGTTGCCGAGCATCTGTCGGCGAAGGGCTTTCCCGCGTTCCTGCCCGAGATGGGCTTGTGGTCCACGCGCGCGGGCCAGACGCGCGTCATTCACGTGCCGATGTTTCCCGGTTACCTCTTCGTTCACGCGGCCATGGACAAGCAGCGCTATGTCGAGATGCTCAAGGTTCGGGGCATCGTCCGCATCCTCGAAGACGGATGGACCCGCCTGACGCCCATTCCGGACGCCCAGGTCCACGCGATTCAGCGGCTCGTCGATGCAAAGGTTCCGGTGTTCCCGTATCCGCATCTTCGTCACGGCGATCGCGTCCGCGTCGTAGACGGCCCGTTGACCGGGCTTGAAGGCATCTTCGTGCACGACAAGCTGCGCAAGGGACGTCTCGTGTTGTCGGTTGATCTGCTCGGACGAAGCGTATCGGCCGAAGTCGACTGTACCGCCGTCACCCCATGTTGATTGCGAAGCGTCACCTCTCGTCAGTCGTGTAAGCGAACCGTGAGAACCATGATCCGAGCCGTAGTCGTGACCTCGATTGTGACCGCCGGACTGCTCGTCGCGTCGGACGCGAATGCGCAGGCGCGTATGACGTTCATCCCCTCCGTGTCATTCGGAGCGGTGTACGACGACAACCTCTTCGCCCATATCGATTCGAGCGCGGGCCAGATGTTCCAGGTGCGTCCGAGCTTCGAAGGTAATTACGAGTCGCCAACCAAGACCCTCCTCGGCCTGTATTCATTCGACATGCAGCGGTCCAACTTCTCTTCGTTGAACACGCTCGACGCGCGCCGCCACGCACTCGGCGAGGCCAGGGTGCGCACGAGCCCGATGACGACGCTCGGGTTCAGCGGCCGGTACGACCGGACGGAGACGCCTGGCGAGATCAATCTCGAGACCGGCGTTCTCGGCTCTCGGCTGACGGCGGAGCGCCTGCAGCTGACGCCCTCGGTCATGCAGCGCATCGCTCCTCACGCGTTGCTGACGGTCGGATACGACTTCACCACCGAGACGCTCGTCGACGATGTCAGGGGCACCATGCACTCGACACGGGTGGGCCTTTCGCGCGAGTGGTCGACGCTGACGACGCTCTCGGCCACCTATGTGGGCCGGTACTTCCTTGACGGCCTGGAGAATCATTCGTCCCAGACGGCGCTCTTCGGCTGGCACCACACGCTGGCACCGGGCAGCCGCATCGAGGTACGCGCCGGCCCTCGTCTGAGGTCGTACGGCGGCATCGCCCCCGAGATGTCCGCCGGGTTCGGACGAACGACGCCGCGCATCCGCCTCGGCCTCGATTACTGGCACGGCGAAACGATCATCCTCGGGATCCGCGGTCCCGTGGCGGTCGACAGCGGCACCGCCCGGGTGACCTGGCCGCTGACCCAGTCGTGGGAGTTCGGCACCAGCGCCGGCGTGTCGGATGTCGTCACCCTGGATCGGCGCCAGGCACAGGTTTACCGGGGCACGCTCATCACCTCATGGACGCCGCGGAGCAGCATGTTCACCTTCGCCGCGTCATACGGCATGGACTATCAGCAGGGGGAAATCAGGCGCAACTTTCCAGCGGAGCAGAACGTGCTCCGGCACGTGATTCGCGTAAGCCTCACGGTCGCGCCGCGTCTGAGTCATTCGATTCTGCCGCCTGAGGAGGCGGCCCGAGCGAAGGGAGTATTGCGATGACCGTCCGGCCGTTGGCCTTTGCTGTCATGAGCCTGTTCGTGGCGACGATCGTGTTCGCCCAGGAACCCACGTCTGCGCCCGCCGACAACACGCCTGCGTCGGCCAGCGCCGCGGTGATTGCGCCGGTCCCCGTGATCCCGGCCGCGGCGATCCCGACCCCTGTCAATCCCGAACTTCGAGGTTTCAAGGCCGCGGCCGACTTCCGGATCGGGCCCGAAGACCTGCTCGACATCCTCGTGTGGAAGAACTGTCCGGAGCTCTGTCGCACGATTCCGGTTCGTCCGGACGGCAAGATGTCGCTGCCGCTCGTCAACGACATCCAGGCGGCCGGCCTGACTCCGGGTGAGCTGCGCGCGCAGTTGACCGAGCGCCTCGCGGTGTACCTGCCGTCGCCGGAGGTCTCGGTGATCGTCCGCGAGGTGCACAGCGTCAAGGTGGCGGTCGTCGGCGCCGTGAAGATGCCCGGGCATTACGAGGTGAACAGTCCGGCCACCGTGCTCGAGCTCATCGCGCGCGCGCAGGGTCTGACCGACTTCGCCGCCCGCGACAAGATTGTCGTCCTCCGCCAGGATGGCACGACGACCAAGCGCATTGCGTTCAACTACCGGAAGGTGGCCGAAGGTCACGACCAGGACAATTTCTACGTCCGTCCCGGCGACATCATCGTCGTTCCTTAAGAGGATTCCATGCCGCGCGACATGCTTTCACCGAACACAGACGATTCGCTCGCAGTTCGTGTGCTCGAGATCCTGCGACGGCGCAAGATTCTCGCTGTCACCACGTTCATGACCGTGCTGGGGGCGGCCCTCGCCTTTGCGCTGTATCTGCCCGACCTGTATCGCGGGACCGCGATGGTGCTCATCGAGCGGCCCATCTCGGAATCGGTCCTCAAGGCCCCGGTGAGCGGCGAGCTCGAAAGCCGGCTGTACGTGATCAAGCAGGAGATCCTGAGCCGCGATCGGCTCACGCAGCTGATCAACCGCTTCAATCTCTACCCGGAGCTCCGGAAGCGCGCGGGGATGGAGGACGCCCTCACCCAGGCGCGCAACGACGTCGTCATTCAGCAGACGGGGCCCGAGCAAGTCAGCGGGCGTGTGAAAACGGTGTCGTTCAGCCTGAGCTTCACGGGCGACTCGCGCGAGACGGTCGCCGAAGTGACCAACGCCATCGCGGCGTTCTACGTCGCGCAGAACACCCTCATGCGCTCCGGCGAGGCAACGCGGACGACTCAGTTCCTGAACGCGCAGCTCAGCGAAGCCAAGAAGGAGCTCGATCGACAGGAACGGGCGCTCAGCGCGTACACGACCAGCCACGTCGGCGAGCTGCCGCAACAGGTCGGGGTGAACCTCGCAACGCTCGAGCGGCTCAACACGCAGCTCCGGCTGAACGGGGAGCAGCAGATCCGCCTCATCGAGCAGCGCGAGAAGCTCTTCGACGGAGTACACCAGCCCGGCGTGACCGCGCGCGCGGTCGATCCCGACGCGTCCCCCGAAACGATCGAGCGTCTGAAGCAAATCGAGAAGCTGAAGACGGAAATGGTAGGCCTCGAGACCAAGACGACGCCACGGCACCCGGACGTGATCCGGCTGAGAGAGCAGATCGCTGCGCTCGAACGTGAAGCCGCGGCCGCCGAGGCGGCCGAAACGCAGAAGCGCGAGGAGGCGGCGAGGCTGGCGGCCGCCAGGGCCGAGCAGGCGCAGGCCGACGCGGTCAACGGGCCCGTGCCGCAGCTCCGACGGAAGACACTGGAAAGTCTCGACAGCGAGCTGGCGAAGCTTCGCCAGGAAGAAGCCGGAATCCGCCAGACGATCGGCTCCTTCGAGCAGCGGCTCGAGAGTGCTCCCCAGCGGCAGCAGGAATACCAGCTCATTACGCGCGACTGGTCGGCGGCCAAGGATCTCTACGACTCCCTGCTCCGGCGCTACGAGGAAGCGCAGCTCACCGCGAGCATGGAAACCGGCTTTCACGGCGAACGCTTTCGCATTCTGGAACCCGCGCTTCCACCCGAGGGGCCGTCAGCCCCGAACCGGATGCGGCTCATGATCATGGGCCTGCTGCTGGCCTTCGCGGCCGGCGTCGCGGCGGTTCTCGCGCGCGAACAGTTCGATTCTTCGTTTCACAGCGTGGACGAGCTGCGTGAGTTCACGACGGTTCCCGTGCTCGTGTCGATTCCTCCCATCGGGCCTTCGACCATCGGCCACCGCGTGCGCATGGTGTTTGCTACGGTGTCCGCGGTCGCGCTCATCGTGGTCGTCGCAACCTTGTCGGCATACATTGCAAGCGGCAACGAACACTTGGTCCGCTTGATTGAGCGCGCCGGTTAACGAGCGTGCCGGTTAGCGAGCGTGCCGGTTAGCGAGCGTGGCGGTTAGCTCGTAGGTCAAAGGTCAAAGGTCAAAGGTCAAAGGTCAAAAGTCAGGTCAAAGGTTCAAGGTTGAGGGTGAAGGTCAAAGTGGAAGTCATATCGAGACCTGCGCGTGAAACCTGGACCTTGAACCTGGACCTAAACCTGGACCTGGACCTGAGACCTTTGACATCACCTTTGACCTTTGACTTTTGACCTTTGACCTTTGCTTATGTCACCTAAAAAGCGCCTCGACCCACGCCTGGTCAGCCTGACGGCTGCAGGCTCGTTCGCCGCAGAGCAGTATCAAGGACTGCGGCTCACCCTCGAACGCCTCGGAAACGGGCGGGGCGGCGCGCAGGCTCTCGCCGTGACCAGCCCGGCCGCCGGTGACGGCAAGACGGTCACCGCGATCAACCTCGCCGGCACGCTCGCTCGCGGATCGGAAGCGCGCGTCCTGCTCGTCGACGCGGATCTCCGGCGGCCTGCCGTCGGCAGCCAGCTGCGCATGGACGCGTCCGCCAGAGGTCTCACCGACGTCCTCACCGACGACCGCACGACGCTCGATGACGTCACCACAGTCCTGGAGCAGTTCAACCTGTCGGTCATTCCGGCAGGCACGGGCCACGGCGCCGTGCACCAGATGCTCAGATCGGCGCGGTTCGAGCGACTGCTGAAGGAGGCGCGCGAGCGCTACGACTTCATCGTGCTCGACACGCCGCCGCTGCTGCCGGTCTACGACTCGGCGCTGCTCGCCAAGTCCCTCGACGGCGTCCTGATGGTCGTGTCGGCGAACCGCACGCCACGCAAGCTGCTCGGCGAGGCGCTGAATCTTCTCGAAGCCGGCAAGGTGCTCGGCATCGTCTTCAACAAGGACGGTCGGCCGCTGTTCGGCTATTACGACTCCTACTACCGCGAATACTTCCCGACCGCCTCGGTCAGCGAAGCCTAACGATTCATGATTCGTGATTCGTGATTCGTGATTGTGGTTCCGAATCATTTCGGAGCTCGAGTCACACAGTGCGAAAAACAAATCACGAATCGCGAATCGCAAATCACGAATTCAAAGAGTCCATGGTTTACAAGCTCTCACACGCCATCGATCTGGCGCCGCTCGTCGCGGTGGTCAGCTGGCAGTTCATCTATCCAACGGGCGAGCTGCGGCTCGTGTCGTGGGTGATGGCCACGATGGCCGTCGTCGTGCTGGTTCGATTCGTCGCGCTCGAGATCCGGTCCAAGGCGGAACGCGTGCTGATTCTCGGGTCCGGGCCGCTGGCCTCCAATCTCATCGAGGACATCGAGTCGGCCCGGATTCGCCGCTACGCCGTTGTCGGAACGGTGGACGACGAGCGGCCCGACGCCGAGTCGCCGGCGGGCGCGCGCTGGCTCGGCCCCTGCGATCGGTTCTCCGAGATCGTGGAACAGGTGCATCCGGCGCGCATCGTCGTGGCGGTCGCGGACCGTCGCGACCGACTGCCGCTTCAATCGCTTCTCGAGTCGCGGGTCCGGGGGATCGTTGTCGAGGACGCGTTGGAGTTCTCCGAGCGCCTGACGGGCAAGATTGCCATCGAGGCACTCAGGCCGAGCATGCTGTTCCTCGCCAAGGGCTTCCGCAATCATGGCGCGGCCGAGATGACGGCGCGCCTCGTCAGCGTGATCACGGCCGCCATCGGACTGCTGCTCTGCTGGCCTCTGCTCGCCGCGATTGCGGTGCTCGTGAAGCTCGATTCCCGCGGGCCCATCTTCTTCATACAGGAGCGTGCGGGTCGCAACGGCAGGCCGTTCGGGCTCATCAAGTTCCGCACGATGCATCCGTGCGCCGAGCACCAGTCGGAGTGGGTCCTCGACAACATGCACCGGATCACGCGCGCAGGCCGGTACTTGCGCCGCTTCAGGCTCGACGAGCTTCCGCAGCTTCTCAACGTCCTGCGCGGCGAGATGAACCTGATCGGTCCACGCCCGCACCCCACGTCCAACCATGAGATCTTCATGGAGCGGATCGCGTACTACGGGCTGCGTTCGACGGTCCGCCCCGGAGTAACGGGATGGGCGCAGGTGCGGCATGGCTACGCCAACAACCTCGACGAAGAAACCGAGAAGATGCGGTACGACCTGTACTACATCAAGAACCGCTCGGTATTGCTCGACGTCAGAATTCTCATCGAGACGATCGGCATCGTGCTCTTCGGCAAGGGCGTGACCGAAGTGCGACCCCGCCGGACGGTGTCTCGCACCGGCAAGCCCTGGTCAGCAGCCCCCACCCCGCATGATGAGGCGGTGGCATACGTTCCCTGTCTTGCCGGGTCGACCACGACCCAGCGCACCGCCAGCCAGCCGTGAACACCCCAGAGGCACACGTCAGCACGCCGATGGCCTGGTGGCAGACCGAATCCACCAGGATCAAGACGGCCGCATCCGCATCCGAGGATGGAAGCCGGGTCGCGTTCATCGCGCTCGTGGCGTTCACCTTCATCCTGCTGCTCTCGCCGCAGGCCTGGTTTCCGGTGCTCAAGACCGTGCGGATTGCGTTTCTGGCGGCAACGCTGGCCATCGCCGTGCACGTCGTCGAGCGAACCCTCCACCGGAAGCCGGTCACCCCGTTCTCCACCGAGATCGGCATCGTGCTCGCGCTCGTCGGCTGGGCGCTCCTGACGATCCCGCTCTCGTACTGGCCGGGCGGAAGCGTACGACTGCTCACGGATAACTACTTGAAGGCGGTCGCGTTCTTCTGGCTCCTCGGAACGATGATCACGACCACCAAACAGCTGCGCATTCTGGCGTGGTCGCTGCTGTTGTGCTCCATCCCGCTCGCCGCAACGGGTCTCAAGAACTACCTGGTGGGCGACGTCTTGTCGACGCGCGTGCCGGGCCTGGTGCGCATCTACGGATACGTGGGCGGTTCAGGCCTCACTGCCAATCCCAATGATCTGGCGCTGATGCTGAACCTGATTCTCCCGATCACCGGGGCGCTGGTGTTGATGACGCGCGGGGCCAGACGGGCCCTCGCCGCCTTTGCCCTCCTTTTGAGCATCGCGGCGATCGTCGTCACGTTCTCCCGCGCCGGCTTTCTGACCCTCGTTGCGAGCTTTCTGATGTTCCTGGCCGTGCTGGCCCGGCAGAAGTCCTCCGGAGTCGCCATCGGGCTGCTGCTGCTCGCGCTCTGTGTGCCGCCGCTTCTGCCAAGCGGCTATATCGATCGACTGAGCACGATCGCCGACATCGACGCGGACCGCACAGGATCCGCGAAAGGACGCTGGCGGGACACCGGCTACGCCATCGAGGTCGTGGCGCACAACCCGATCATCGGCGTCGGCATCGGGCAGGACCTGATTGCGATGAATGCAGAGCGCGGGAGAGACACGTGGCGGCGGGTCCATAACGCCTACCTTCAGTACGCTGTCGATCTCGGAATACCCGGAGCGCTGCTGTTCATCTGGCTCCACCTCACGTGCTACAAGAGCGCGAGAGCGGTGGAAAAGCGTGCGGCGAAGGACCCGGCACTGAGGGACCTGCGCCAGCTCGCGGCGGGCGTGCAGATCGGGCTCGTCGCGTTTGCGGTCGCGGCAATGTTCCACCCGATCGCGTATCAGTTCTACTTCTTCAGCATCGGCGGACTCGCCGTTGCCCTCAAGAACACGTGCCGCGCCGAGATCGCCAAGGCGCAGCTCACCCCGGGCGCAACATCGTGACAACTGCTCGAGTGCTCAAGGTCGTGCCGACGCTGATGTGCGGCGGCACTGAAAATCAATTCATGACGCTCGGGCGCCTGCTCGACCCGAGCCGCTTCGAGCTGGAGTTCGCCTGCCTGCGCCGCTGGGGTCCCTTCGTCGACGAGCTCGTCGAGCGCCGGATTCCGCTGTCGGAGTACCGCGTCTCCACGTTCCGCAGCCTCGGGGCGCTGGCGCAGCAGGTCAAGCTCGCCCGCCACATCGTTCGGCGCGGGATCCGGATCGTGCACGCCTACAACTTCTACGGCAACGTGTTCGCGATTCCGCCCGCCCGGCTGTCCGCGTCCGTCGCGATCGCGTCGATTCGCGATTGCGCGCCGTACCTGACGCCGATGCAGAAGCGTCTGCAGCGCGCCGTCTGCCGCTTCGCCGACTGCGTTCTGGTCAACGCGGATGCGGTCAAGGATTGGTTGACCGACGACGGATACGACGCGTCGAAGATTGTTGTCATCCGCAACGGCGTCGACCTGAGCAGGTTCAGCGAGCGTCCCGAGCCCGAGAAACTCCGGCGCGAACTGGGACTGCCGATCGGCACACCGCTGGTGGCCGTCGTGTCGCGGCTCGCCCGTCTCAAAGGGCTCGAAGACTTCCTGGAAGCCGTCGCCCGGGTCAGCCCGCGCTTTCCACACGCGCGGTTCCTGGTTGTCGGGGAGACGAATCCCCAATTTCGTGCCTACCTCGACGAGCTCAAGAGCCTGGCCGAACGGCTCGGCGTCGCCGACCGCGTCATCTTCACCGGCCTGCGATCGGATGTGCCGGCACTCATGTCCAGCGTCAACGTCTCGGTGATGCCGTCGCTCAACGAGGCGCTGTCCAACGTCCTGCTCGAATCGATGGCCGCCGGGGCTCCGGTGGTCGCCACCCGGGTCGGTGGCACGGCCGAAGCGCTCACCCACGGCGAGACAGGGCTGCTCGTGCCGCCTGGCGATCCCCCCGCGCTCACCGCCGCGATTGCTCGACTGCTCGAAGACGGCGAGCTGGCAAGCCGCTTTGGACGGGCGGCACGCCAGACGATCGCGGAGCGGTTCGCCGTCGATCGCATGGTGAAGACGACAGAAGAACTCTATCTGGATCTCCTCGATCGCAAGACCTCGTCGAGTCGAACCACGGTGGCCGCGGGCATAGGGCCGACACGAGGTCAGGCCGCGCGCCCGTCGTCCTCGTACAACCTCGCGCGCCTGAGCACGACGGACCGTGACGGTGACATATGGTAGGCGCGCTCGTTTCCGTCGCTCGACGGCCGGTCGCGAACGTCGCGGCCGGTCCGTGCTCCGTGGACCTCATCACCGACTACGGGGCCTTCCTGGATCTCGAGGCCGAGTGGAACGAGGCGGTCGATCGAGCCGATATCCCGCACCCGTTCCTCCGCCATGAATGGGTCCGCACGTGGTGGGACTGCTTCGGCACGGGCGGGCGCCTGCATATCGTGGTCGTTCGTGCGGCCGGCAGGATCGTCGCCATCGCCCCCCTGATGCGCGACACGATGCGCAAGTACGGCATCTCGATCCGGCGACTGCGGTTTCTCCAGAACGATCACACGCCGCGGACCGACATCATCGTCACCGAACGGGCCGCCGACGCGTACCGCGCCATCTGGAAGGTGCTCGCGACCGATGGGGACCCGTGGGATGTCCTGCAACTGGGCCAGCTCCCCCGGGACTCCGCCACGCGGCGCGCGTTGTCCGAGCTCGCAACCGCCGCGGGATGGTCCACGGGGATCTGGACGAGCGGCGATTCGCCGTTCCTGACGCTGACCGGCAGCTGGGCGTCCTATCTGGCCAGTCTCTCCGCCAAATTCCGATCGAATCTCCGCAACCGGATGTCGCGGCTGACGAAACTGGGCGAGCCCGCTCTGGAAGTGCTGCGCGACCACGGCCCGATCGAGCGCGCCTGCGATGACGTCTGGCGTCTCGAGGCATCGGGATGGAAGCGCGAGGCCGGCACGGCCATCGCCTCCGACCCGGCAGTCCACCGGTTCTATTCGCTGCTCGCCGGGCGCGCGACCGCGCGCGGCTGGCTGCGGCTGTTGTTCCTGACGGTCGGTGGGAAGCGTATTGCCACGTCGTACGGCGCCTGCTACCACAACCGCCTGTTCCTGTTCAAGACGGGATACGACCCCGAGTACGCCACCTGCGCGCCGTTCAAGCTCCTGACGTACTTTGCGATCCAGCATGCGTACGCGGAAGGCCTCACGGAAGTCGACTTCCTCGGCGACGCGGAGCCCTGGAAGCTCGAATGGACGACGACGGGGAGGGGCCAGGACTGGTTCTATCTGTTCCCGGACACGAGGCGAGCCCGGCTTTTGCATTGGGTGAAATTCCAGGTGGTGCCGGAGTTGAAGCGATGGCGAGCGTGACCGGAATGTTCGTGCCGACGTATCAGGGGCTCTCGGCGACCGACGTTGTCGGGCCCTGGCTCGCCGGCGCGCGTGCGCGGAGGCCTGCGGCAACCCCGTGCTTCCCGTTCGATGTCCCGCACCGGCTCTCCTTCTATCGCGCGCGCAACGCGATTTACCACCTCTTTCGTGCGCTCGTGGCGGACCGTCCGCGCCTCACCGTTCTCGCGCCGGACTACTACAGCGGCAATGAAATCCTCGCGATGCGTGCGGCGGGCGCGACGATTCACTACTGCCCGGTCGATCGGAACATGCAGCTCGATCCGGAGACCGTGGAGCGGTTCTGCAGGCTCCACGATCCCGACTTGCTCTACGTCATTCACTACGTCGGGTGGCCGCAGCCGATGCCAGCGCTGGTGGATCTCTGCCGCCGGCGCAACATGCTGCTTGTCGAGGATTGTGCCCTCTCGCTGCTGAGCGAAATGGATGGGCAGGCCCTTGGCACCTTCGGCCACTGGTCGGTCTTCTGCCTCTACAAGACACTTCCGTTGCCCAACGGGGCGCTCCTCGTACAGAACGCAGCGAGGATCGAATCGCTCGAGCGGCTGCAGCTACGTCGGGCCGGGTCGGCCTCCGTGCTGGGGCGGACAGCCGAACTGCTGGTCCAGCGGGTTCGCGGTCGTTCCAACGGGCTTGGCGCGGCGCTGCAGGCGGTGAAGCGTGGAATGGGGCGCGCCGCGCGAGCGCTCGACGTGGAGCGCGCCAACGTGGGGGACATCGGATTCAACCTCGAGGACGTCGACCTTGCGATGTCGCCTGTGTCCCATCACCTGCTCGATCGACTGGACTTCGCTGAGATCAAGCGGCGCCGCATCGAGAACT
>DASYQV010000312.1:0-9572 GCA_036005125.1 Vicinamibacterales bacterium | reverse complement strand
TTCGTGGCTGAAGGCTTCATGGCGTTCGTGGCTGAAACGTCGTGGCCGTTGTGGCGCGAGCGTCCTATCGCGCGGGACATCCTTCAGGAAGCGGCCGCCATGATTCGACGTCGATGAGCGCCTCGTTGTACCTCGGGTCGCGGGCCGGATCCGAATAGATCGGTTCCCGCGGCAGGCCCGGGCCGACGCGGATACGTCCCCCGGCAATCGCAACCCCGCCCGGACCGGCGAGCTGTGATTTCCGCACGAGGCCGGTCACCTCTACCATGGAGCCTTCCTGCTTCTTGATTTCCTCGAGGATCTTCTTCTGTCCCGAAAGGCGGAACCGGCTGCCCGGCTGCACGTCGGAGCGGACGGGCTCGGACTCGGATCGCGCGGCCACAATGAACGTCCGCCCCTTTGCACATCCTGGTATGGACACGCGCGCCGAATCCTTGGGAACGGGACGCTCCTGCGCACCCACTCCAGAGCCGGCGGTGAGGGCGAGGATGATGAACAAGAAAAACGTCATGCGGCCAGTGTAGCGCGTTTGACCGGAGCCCGACGCGAAGCCTCAATCGTCTTCGCGTCTGTCCCTCCGGAGGACCGGCTGCGTGCTGTAGGTGTTGTCTTCTTCCTTCTCTCTCGGGCCTTACATCTTCACCGTTGCCTCAGCACAGCTCGACTGGGGCGACAGCACCGAGGCTTGGGTCTGATCCCTGAGGCCTGATTACGCGATGCGGCGCTCGGTGGCATCGCGCTTGCTCCAACAGCTCGCAACTGCGCTCGTTCGGCAATCTGCTGGACGACAAACTCCCCCAACCAGCCCGGGAGGCCCTCGTTGCCTCCCGACTGCCTCCTCTCTTGAAATCGTGTGGCGGGTATCAGTACGCAGACGGACACCTGCCTGTCTCCCGGCGATTCCGCCGGTAGCTATTCGTGGTAAAGAACTCCACACGTGCGGGTCAGCGACCGCTTCTTAGCGCTTCGGTGCGGAGGCCGAGCAACAGGAGAAGCACGCCCCCCATGACGACATTGACACTGATCAACGGAAAGAACGCCTGAAGACCGGTCGGGGGAATCAGAAGCAGGACCATTCCGAGGACCACGGTGACGATGCCGTGCAGAATCTGATAGGTGTTGCTGTCGAGTCGCTGATAATCAGACAGACCTGTGATGATTTCAGACACACCCGTGACGAGCGCCCATGCCGTGAGCAGGAAATAGAAACCGATGGGGTGGACCGTGGGAAGGGTGACGACCATGTATCCTGCGGTGATCCCGAAAAGACCGCGCGTGAGGAGACCCGCCATCGAGATGCCGGTCGCGGCGTAGCGTAGGGCCGCGGCAATGGCGATCGCTCCGTCAGCCGCGGCATAGACAGCGAAGAGATGCGCAAGCCGGGCGAGCGGGATGTCGGCAAACGCCATCGACGCCGCGCCGAACGTGATGGCGAGCACGCCCTGGACGGTGGGTAGCCGCCAGGACCGGCCGGGAGTGATGGTCTGTGGGTGTTTGTGCCTGGATGGAGAAACTTGACCGCAGTCGATCACGCGCTACCGCTGAGCAACGAGCGTTCCAGAGAAATGTCAGCTGGACCACAAATCACACAGAACAGATCCCGAATCGCGATTGGTAACTTACTTCTTTCATCACCCTTCATGTCGCTGACCCTGCGAGTGCCCCGGTGAGTGCTCCGACGCTCGTGCTCGAGGCCGCGCCGCGCCTACGGCAGACTGTTCCGCGTGGTGTGGCGCTCGCGGCGGCACTACTGTTGAGCTCATCGCTGCTGACCGCGCCGCTGCTGCCCCTTTTCGATCCAGACGAAGGCTACTATCCGGCCACCGCCGCGGAGAGCGTTGACGCGGGCCGCGCGTGGGACCCGCACTTCAACGGTGAGCCGAGGTGGGACAAACCGATTCTCACATACGCCCTGATTCAAGCCAGCTTTGCCACGTTCGGACGGAGCGCCACCGCCGCGCGCGTTCCCAGCGCGGTTCAGGGCGCGCTGCTCGTTCTCGTGGTCGGCCTCGTCGTGTCGCGTCTGTGCGGCGCGCGGGCCGGCAGTCTCTGCGCCTTTGTCCTCGTGACGACCCTCGGGGTGCAAATCTTCTCGCGCGTTGCTCATCCCGAGATCGCGGTCGTCCTCGCGATCACGACGGTCGAGCTGCTGACGGTGCTATGGCTGACTGCGCCGGTCCAACCGCGCTGGTGCTTGGCGGCCGCGATTGGCGCGGCGGCGGGTTACGGGGTCCTCGCCAAGGGTCCTGTCGCGCTGGCGCTTCCGGCGTGCGCCGCCCTGGCCGTTGCGCCGTTCGTACGGCCCGTACGCACGTGGCGGCTGGTGTTGAGGGACATCGCCATCGCGAGCGCTGTCATGCTGGCGACCGCAGGCCCATGGTTTCTCGCGATGACCATGCGCTATGGTCTCTCCGTCGTGCACGAAGCGGTCTGGCGCCAGAGCGTCTCCCGCTACGCTGGCACCGCCTTCGAGCACCGCTCGCAACCGTGGTTCTTCGTGCTTCCGACGCTCGTTGCACTGTTCCCGTGGGGCGCGTTCGTGCCCGACGCCATGGCGCGCGTCTCACGTGCGGATCGCAGCCCGGCCGGCGTCCTGCGGCTGTTCATGGCCGGCTCCGCGCTGACAGCGTTCGTCTTCTATTCCGCGTCCGCGTCGAAGCTGCCGCATTACGCGCTCGCCATCATGCCGCCGCTTGCGATCGTGATCGGCTTGTACCTCAATGAGATCCTCGAGCGCGACGTCTGGAGCCGGTGGTCTTTTCGACTCACCACGGCGCTGCTCGCGTCCACGGCGCTGACGATTGCCGCGATCCCGTTGTTGCTCAACCGTCTCTTCACGGCGCGCGAGCTGCTGGGTGGCGCTCCAGCTTACGGTATCGAGCCGGCAAACCTTCTTGCAGGTGCCGTCTGGCCCTGCGCCGTTCTTCTCGCGCTTGGCGCGGTGGCCTTCTGGCGGCTGCGTGGCGCCGCGCGGTTGACGTCGATTGTGATCGTCGGCGCCGCGCTGCCCATGGTCTTCATCGTGAGCGCCCACACGCTGTTGCGTGCGGTGTACCCGTGGGAACGGTTCGGACGGCAGATCCGGGAAATGCCGGGCCCTGTCTGGATGAGCGGCCCGCGTGCGCCGTCGTTGACGTTTTACGCTGGGCGTGCGGTCCGTCGTGTCACCGAAACGGAGCTCGGGGAGGATTTTCCGCGCATGTCCGAGGGATGGATTATTGCCGACAGGAAGGGGCTGCCCGACTCCCCGACCTCGCCGACATTCGGCAATCCGCGGATTGAAGTGGTGGATGACACGGGACACATGACGCTCGTCCGCGTGTGTCCCGTCGGGTGCCGACGATGATTCATGATTCTTGATTCTTGATTTACCGAATGAGCCGCCCGGCAATCGAGAATCAAGAATCAAGAATCAAGAATCACGAATCGAAAATTCGTCAATCCGGGAAGCCCAGATGAAGCGTGAGCCCGGCGGCGACGTGATGCGTGACGAGCGGCGTGCGAGCCGACCCTCCCGCAATCGTCACATCCTGAACGGTGCGCGTGAGCTTGTACTCGCCTGACACATAGAGCGGGCCCGCGATGCGCGCCTCGGCTGCGGCAGCGCCTTGCATGCTGAACGCGCCCCACTCGTACCGTTCGAGGCTCACACCTCCTGAAGTACTTTCGGGATGAGGGATCGAGGCGCCCGCGCCTATTCGACCCACCAGCATCCACCGCGGCGCTCGAGCCGATGACACGGCGTTGCCCACGCGGCGGACCACGACGTTGGCGAGCAGCAGGTTGACGCCGTGCGTGATCGAGAAGCGCTCGAGTACGGAATCAATCGCGCGTGGTCCCGCGACGGCCTGTCCGCCAACAGTGCCTTCCGCGCGGCTCACGCGTGCCGTGTCGGCGATGACCTTCATATGAATCAACTCGCCCTCGATGCCGAGCCAGCGCGGGGCGAGGAACGCGCCGACGCGATAGCCGTAGTAGATCGGCATTTCAAACGATGCCGAGCGGTAGTGGACCGGATCGAACGTGACGCTCGTGCCGGAGGCGGGCTGAACGAGCGTCAGGGACGTATCCCCTGTCGTGCATCCGCCTGCGAAGACCCCGGCGGTCCATTCCGCGGATGCCGGAGCGGTCACGGCGAGGATGACGATTGAGGCGGCGAAGGTCGCTGCTCGATGCGAAGTCAATCTCCGTGTGGTTGCCATGCTGACCTGAACCTCTCGTCGCAGCATACGCTCGTGTATCGGCAGGCCGGCGCTGGATCGGCCACTACATGATCGGGCGCCGGCTCGGCACGGTTGATGCTCGCCGGTCGCCCACAAGTCACATGAAGAAGCATTCAATGAACAGCTTGCTTGCGGCGGGCGTCGCGTGCGTCGTCACGCTCGCGGGTCCCACTCGTGGCGATTCGACATCATGCCGGGTTGCTGCCGGGCCGTTGGCGCTCGGTGAGCTGCCCGAAGCGAGCGGTGTCGCGGTGAGTCGTCTATCGAGCGGTGTGCTCTGGGCGGTCAACGACTCCGGTAAACCTCTGCTCTTCGCGCTCGACCCGTCCGGTGCCGTGAAGGGCAAGGTTCGTGTTGCCGGCGCGGCCATCGACGACTGGGAAGATATTGCGGTGGGCCCCTGTCCTGCCGGCTCGTGCATCTACGTCGCCGACATCGGGGACAACAACGCCACGCGAAGCCATGTCACGATCTACCGCGTCCCCGAGCCATCACCACGGGATGCCTCGACCGCGGCCGCAGAAGTCTTTCGCGCCACGTATCCGGACGGCCCGCACGATGCGGAGGCGTTCTTCGTCACCGACGCCGGTTGGTTCATCGTGACGAAAGGAAACACAGGACCGGTTGCGCTCTATCGATTCCCGTCGGCCTTGCGCTCCGGCACGACGGTGCGGCTCGAACGTGTCGGCAGCCCGCGCGACGCTCGCAAGGCGAAGTGGGGCGACCGCATCACCGGGGCCGCTGCTTCTCCCGACGGCCACTGGATTGCGCTTCGGTCCCACGAGGCGATCCTGTTTTTCCGCGCTGACGAGCTCGTGGCCGGACGCTGGCAGGACGCCAGGCACGTCGATCTTCGCGGGTTGCGCGAGCGGCAGGGCGAGGGGATCGCGATTGGCGCCGATCACACGGTGTACCTCGTCGGGGAAGGAGGAGGGCATTCCCGACCGGGCACTCTCGCACGTCTCGACTGTACCTTTCCTCAATAACGCCGCCGTACGTAGGCACGCCACTGGGCCGCATCTAAAGATGCGGCCTACGGACACAGACGTATGTACGCAATAGAGGCGGCACGAATTATGGACGCGTCATATCGACGTTACAGGAGGCGTCCATATGCCACAGCTCAACCGGGGCATGGGCCTGGTTGCGCTCGTCATAGTGCTGAGCGCCGGTGCCGCGCAGTCCGAGCAGTCCACGCTGAAGTCGGCCAAGGGCACGACGCGCCCGACCAAAGCGAATCCCGACGCGCTCGTGCTCCAGGACTTCAAGCACCGAGTCGAGCAGTACGTCGAGCTGCACAAGAAGGCCGCGAAGAAGTCGCCGCCACTGAAGGAGACGACCGACACCGCCAAGATCAAAGCGGCTCAGCAAGTATTGGCCGATACGATTCAGTCGGCCCGCACGGGCGCCAGGCGGGGGGATATCTTCACGCCGGCCGTGTCCAGGAAGTTCAAGCAGCTCATGTATCCGGAGCTGAAAGGTCCCGACGCACGCGAGACCAAGAAGGTGATCAAGGACGATGCGCCGTCGCCTGCGGTTGTTCCTCTAAAGGTCAACACGCATTACCCTGAGGCTGCGCCGTTATCGACGGTTCCACCCAATCTGCTGGAGCGGCTGCCCCAGTTGCCGCCGCAGGTCGACTACCGGATCGTCGGTAAGGCCCTTCTGCTGCGCGACGTCGACGCCAACCTCATCGTCGACTACATTCCGAACGCCATTCAATAGCCGAGGGAGGTTGTGATGCAGCGGCTGTTCGTCTCGATATTCGTGCTCGCGTTGACGATCACTCCCTTCGCGGAAGGGATCACGCTGAAGCTGCCGATGAAGGAGGGGTCGCTCCGCTTCGCGATCATCGGCGATACGGGAACCGGTGACTCGCACCAGCGCGACGTCGCCCGGCAACTCACTGCCTCACGCGCCCAGTTCCCATTTCAGTTCGTCCTGATGATGGGCGACAACATGTACGGCGCCGACAATCCCAGCGACTTCGTCAAGAAGTTCGAGGAACCGTACAAACCGCTGCTCGATGCGGGGGTGAAGTTCTACGCGGCGCTCGGCAACCACGACGATCCGAGCCAGCGCTTCTACAAGCCGTTCAACATGAGCGGCGAGAAATACTACACGTTCAAACCGAAGGCGGGCGTGCGGATCTTCGCGCTGGACAGCAACTACATGGATCAGAAGCAGCTCGATTGGCTCGAGAAGGAGCTGACGGCGAGCGGCTCGGACTGGAAGATCTGCTTCTTTCACCACCCCCTCTACTCGTCTGGCGAGACGCACGGGTCGAATGACGTCCTGCGGGAACAGCTCGAGCCGCGCTTCGTGAAGCACGGCGTCAACGTCGTATTCACGGGACACGAACATTTCTACGAGCGCATCAAGCCGCAGAAGGGCGTGGCGTACTTCATCGCCGGCAACTCGGCCAAGCTCCGCCGCGGCAACATCAACGAGAGCGACCTCAAGGAGAAAGGCTTCGATCAGGGCTACACGTTCATGCTGATCGAGATTGCGGGCGACGAGCTGTACTTCCAGACCATCTCCGACAAGGCGACGACCATCGACTCGGGCATCGTCCACCGCGCCACGACGCCCGACGGGAAACCGGCGGTAACGGCAACGCCGGCCGCTCGCAAGTAGAGGCCGCGGAGGCGGAAGAGGGCGCCGGGACCGGTTTCAACGCCGAGATCAGAGGCCCGCAGAGACGAATTCAAACGCCGAGAGCGCCGAGCCCGCAGAGTTTTCGCTTTTCCTCAGAATATTCTCTGTGTACTCGGCGATCTCGGCGTTTGAATCGTCTCCGCGCTCTCCGCAGTCGCCATCCTGCACTTCCAGCTCCTACCTCCTGCCTGCTATCTCCTGTCCCGGCCTCGGTGTATATTCCCGACACGCTCTCTGCGCATGCGAAGGGATACAGCGATGCAGAAAAGCACCCTGGCGGCCCTGATCCTGCTGATCGCGCTGTCATCGGCGTCAACGTGGTCGCAATCGGCGCCTCCTCCGGCCTCGGCGATTGACATCACCAGCGCCGACATTCAAACCGTCCTGAAGTACGTCGGGAAGGACGGGGGCGGCATCGACCGTCAGATGAAGGTGGTGGATCTCGGCAAGTACAACGTCGCGGTTGGTATCCTGCATCGCTCCGCCACCAAGGACACCGGCAGCGTGACAGCCCTGGCGCATGCACAGGTCACCGAGGTGTACTACGTGGTCTCGGGCTCCGGGATGCTCGTCACGGGAGGGACGATCCTTCAGCCGAAATCATTTCCCGCTGATGGTGACCTCGTGAAGGTGCTGGTCGGTCCGACCATCACGGGCGTCGTGCAGGGCGGCCACCGGCGGCCGGTCTCGACCGGCGACATCGTGATCATTCCTGCCGGCGTTCCCCACGGATTTGCGGAGATCGCCGATCACGTGACGTATTTGAGCATCCGTCCGGATATCGACCACCTCCTGCCCGCGGGATACGTTCACCCGGCGCTGAGGAAGTGAGAAGACACGGCGTGGCGATCAAGGAAGGTTGGACCGGACGCCTGTATGAAGATTTCACCGTGGGAGACGTCTATCAGCATCCCCTGGGGCGGACCGTGATTGCCGCGGACAACATCTGGTTCACCCTGTTGACGCAGAATACCAATCCCATCCACTTCGACCACGCATATGCGAGCCGGACGGAATTCGGCCGGCCGCTGGTGGATTCGACCTTCACGCTGGCGCTCGTCACGGGACAGTCCGTCGTGGACATTTCGCAGAATGCCATGGCGAACCTCGGCTGGGACGAGGTGCGATTGCCGAATCCCGTTTTCGAGGGCGACACGATCTATTCTCAGAGCGAGGTGCTCGAGATCCGCGAGTCGAGGTCGCGCTCGAACGTCGGGATCGTGCGCGTGAAGACGACCGGATTCAACCAGGATGGGGTCCCGGTGATCGAGTTCAAGCGCACGTTCATGGTCTACAAGCGGGGCCATGTTCCCGAGACGGCGCGCCTCCGGAGGACTACCGCATGATTACGACGCCGGCACTGAGCCAGTACAAGATGCACGTCGGAGGCGAGTGGGTCGAGGCCGCCTCCGGTGAGTACTTCGAGAGCGAGGATCCCTATACGGGAAGCCCCTGGGCGCTCATTCCACGCGGCAGCAGCGCTGACGTGGATCGGGCGGTGGAAGCCGCGCGCAAAGCCTTCACGTCCGGTGAGTGGCCGAAGCTCACGCCATCGGCCCGAGGCGCGCTCCTCAGACGCCTCGGAGATCTGGTCGCGGAGGAGGCGAAGAGGCTCGCCGAGATCGAAGTGCGCGACAACGGCAAGCTCTACGCCGAAATGAGCGCGCAGACCTCGTACATCCCGCAGTGGTTCTACTACTACGCCGGGTTGGCCGACAAGATCGAAGGCGCAGTCATCCCCACCGACAAGGCCAACACGTTCAACTACACCCGCTACGAGCCCCTCGGCGTGATCGCGGCGATCGTGCCCTGGAACTCGCCGCTGATGCTCGCCGCATGGAAGCTCGCCCCGGCGCTCGCCGCGGGCAACACGTTGGTGATCAAGCCGTCGGAGTTCACGTCGGCGTCGATCCTCGAGTTCATGAAGCTCGTCGACAGGGCCGGCATTCCGTCTGGCGTGGTCAACGTGGTCACGGGATTTGGCGCCGATGTGGGCGCACCGCTCGTCGAGCACCCGCACGTAGCGAAGGTGGCGTTCACCGGATCGGACGTGACGGGACAGAAGATCTACGAGCTGGCCGCCCGCGGGCTCAAGCGCGTCAGCATGGAGCTCGGCGGCAAGTCGCCGAACATCGTGTTCGACGATGCGGACATCGACAATGCCGTCAAAGGCGTCATCTCGGGGATTTTCGCCGCCAGCGGTCAGACGTGCATCGCCGGTTCCCGGCTGCTCGTGCAGCGCGCCATCCACGATGAGCTCGTGGAGAAAGTGGTGGCGATGGCGAAGACCGCGCGGATGGGCAACCCGATGGAGATGGAGACGCAGGTCGGCCCGATCACCACCAGGCCGCAGTTCGAGAAGGTCCTGAAGTACATCGACATCGCGAAGTCCGAAGGCGCGACGCCGGTTCTCGGCGGCGCACGCGCGACCCGCCCGGAATGTGGCGCGGGCTGGTTCGTCGAGCCGACGATCTTCGAGAACGTGCACAACCGCATGCGCATTGCGCAGGAGGAAGTCTTCGGTCCCGTGCTCTCGGTGATCCCGTTCGATGACGAGGAGGAGGCGATAGCGATCGGCAACGACGTGGCGTACGGTCTTGCGGCCGGAGTGTGGACGCAGAACATGCGCCGGGCGTTCCTCATGGCGGACCGTCTCCAGGCGGGCACGGTCTGGGTGAACACGTACCGCGC
>DASYQV010000311.1:0-71973 GCA_036005125.1 Vicinamibacterales bacterium | reverse complement strand
TGGATCGGCGCGCCGGCAACTACCGCGTCAGCGGGAATGTGCTGGTCGCGAGGCGCCGCGTCGATCGCGCAGTGCTCGACGCGAACCCCATCCCGTTCGATGCCCGGATCGAGAACACAGACGTCAGCCTGGTCGGGTGGGCGGAGCGTACGTTCGCACGGGAGACCCGTACCGTCAGGATGCTGGCTGTTTACAATCCCGATGCGGCGAGCGCGTTCGTCCGTGGCATCGTCGCCTTCAGCCTCCGCGACAATCTCTTGCTCGAAACCTCCGCGGGATGGCTGCGCGGCACCGAGCTCGATCTTCTGAGCCGTCTGTCCACGCGCGACTTCGTGTACGCGCGCCTCAAGGTCTACTTTTGAATCCCATTGCCGTCCACGCGTTCAACCCCGGCCCGTTCACCGGCGCCGGCAACGTCACCTGGCTCATCCCCGGCAGCCGGCCCGTCCTGATCGACGCCGGCACCGGCGAAGCCCGTCATCTCGACGCGCTCGAGTCGGCTCTCGGCGCCATGCGCCTGTCGGCCGTGCTCGTGACGCACGCGCACGTGGACCATGCCTCCGGCGCGCCGGCGATTGCCGAGCGCATGCCTGACGCGCGGTTCGCAAAGATGCCATGGCCGGAACGCGATGCAGGGTATGCGGTCGCCTGGCACAGCCTCGCCGACGGCGACCGCATCGAGGCCGGGGACACGACGGTGGTGGCCGTACACACGCCTGGGCACGCGCCCGATCATCTCTGTTTCTGGCACGAAGAGACGCGCACGCTCTTCAGCGGTGATCTCGCGGTGCAGGGAACGAGCGTTGTGATTCCCGCGAGCGCGGGCGGGGACCTCGAGGCATATGTCGCGTCAATCCGTCGTGTGCTCGAGCTCGAGCCGGCCAGACTGCTGCCGGCACATGGTCCCGTGATCAACAGTCCGGCGACATTACTGCGAAACTATCTCGCGCATCGCCGGGAGCGCGAAGAGCAGGTGCTCGCCGCGCTCGGCGCCGGCGCCACATCGCCGGACACCATCGTCGCGCGCGTGTACAGCGGCCTGAGCGAGCCTCTGATCTCCATGGCGCGGGAAAGCGTGCTCGCTCACCTGCTGAAGCTTCAGCGGGAACGCCGGGTGCGTCCGCGCGAGGATGGAACGTGGGAATTGACGATATGATGGGTTCATGAATCAGGTCGTCGACTTCATCAACGTCAACCGCGATCGGTACGTCGAGGAGCTCAAGCAGTACCTCGGCATCCCGAGCATCAGTGCGCTGCCGCAGCATGCGAGCGATGTGCGCCGCGCCGCGGAGTGGACCGCCGAGGAGCTGCGGCGGGTCGGCTTGCAGAACGTGCGGCTGATCGAGACCCCCGGCAACCCGGTTGTCTACGGTGACTGGCTCGGCGCGCCCGATGCTCCCACCATCCTGTTCTACGGGCACTACGACGTGCAGCCCGTGGATCCGGTCGACCAGTGGATTACGCCTCCGTTCGAGGCAACCGTGCGCGACGGCGAGATCTACGCGCGGGGCGCCGCGGACGACAAGGGGCAGGTGTTCATGCACATCAAAGCGGTCGAGGCGCACCTCAAGAAAAATGGCCGCCTGCCGCTGAACATCAAGTTCTTCATCGAGGGCGAGGAGGAAGTCGGAAGCGTCCACCTGGACGACTTCGTCCGCTCGCACAAGCAGGACCTGTCCGCGGATGTCGTCGTCATTTCCGACTCGCCGATGTTTGACCGCGGCATCCCATCCATCTGCTACGGCCTGCGCGGCCTCACGTACTTTCAGATCGATGTTCGAGGCACGAAAACCGACCTCCACTCGGGCTCGTTCGGGGGCGCGGTGGCGAACCCCGCGTTCGTGCTCGCGCAGATGCTCTCGCAGATGAAGGATCGGAGCGGCCGTATCAAGGTTCCCGGCTTCTACGACGACGTCCGCGAGTTGAGCGAAGCCGAGCGCGCCGAGTGGAAGAAGCTGCCGTTCAACGAGACCAAGTACCGGAAGGATCTCGGCGCGCCAAGGCTGTACGGCGAGACCGGGTATTCCACGCTCGAGCGGGTCTGGGCGCGTCCGACGTTCGAGGTGAACGGCCTGTTGAGCGGTTTCACCGGCGAGGGCGCGAAGACGGTGCTGCCGGCCACGGCCATGGCCAAGGTCAGCATGCGGCTCGTGCCCGACCAGGACCCGCAGAAGATCGGCGACCTCTTCGAAGCGTACGTCAGGAAAATTGCGCCGAAGACGGTCGACGTGAAGATCACGCGGATGCACGGCGGAAAGCCGTGGATGACCGCATTCGACAACAAGTACGTCCGCGCCGCGGGGCGGGCGATCGAGCAGGGCTTCGGGAAGTCACCCGTCTTCAACCGCGAGGGCGGCTCGATTCCGGTGGTCTCGACCTTCCAGGAGGAGCTCGGCGTTCCGAGCGTACTGTTCGGTGTCGGTCTGCCCGACGAGAACGCCCATGCGCCGAACGAGAAGCTCGACCTCGGCAACTTCCACAACGGCATCATCGCGTCCGCGTATCTCTATCAGGAGATTGCGTCACTGAACGGCCACGGGTAACGGCATTCGTGACTATCACGAAAGGACAATCACGAATCACGAATCACGAATCTCGAATCGTCAGGCCCGGCTTTCGGGGCTGCTCGAACGGTTGCGGGTTTTCTATGGCCCGCTGGCCACGCCGCCATCCGAGCCTTTCGCCGTCTACGTCTGGGAGGTCCTGGAGCGCGGGACGACTCCTGTTCGCCGTGATGCGAGCTTCGCGGCGCTGAAGCGGCTGCCGGCGCTGACGCCGGATGCGCTCGCGCGCGCGCCCGAGGGCAGGATCGATGCTGCCGTCGCGCACGCGGGCTCGATGAAACAGGAGCGCCTCCAGGCGCTTCGTGCCGGCGTCGATCTTTTCCGTCGGGAACCGGGCCTGGCCGAGACGCTGCGTGCGCCACTTCCGGTGGCGCTACGCGCGGCGCGCAAGGTCCCGCACCTGGGACGGGCGTCTTCGCTTCGACTGCTGTTGTTTGCGGGCGCTCACCCGCTCGTGCCCCTCGACGAGCCTGCGTTGCGTGTTGCCCGTCGACTCGGATATGGCGGTGACGCGCGCGAAGCGATGGTTCCTGCCAATCGGGCTCTTCGCGCGGTTCGTCGTGCGCTGGCGGCCGAGATCGGCGGCGATCTCGAAATGGCGCGGACCGCCTCCACCTACTTCACGCATCACGGGCTCACGACGTGCACCGAGGCCTCGCCGCACTGCGCCGTCTGCCCGCTCGCGATCGACTGCGAGTGGCTGCGGCACCAGTAGGGATGACGATGGTAGAATCGCGAGCGAGTGTGATGCATGGCCCCCATGGACCCGGAAAGCAATCGGTACCTGCGCGCAGTCCTCGATGCTCATGACGAGGCATTCCGCGCCTTGCAGATTGCGAGGGAAGCGATGGGGAGCGCCATTCAGTCGATGAGCACCGCCGTTCAAGAGATGGGCACCGCCGTTCAAGCGATGGGCGCCGCCGGTCAAGCGCAAGACGACGCGATTGTCGCCGCGCTGGCCGCCAACCGTGCCGCTATCGACCTGCTCGAACACCTCTCGAGAAATGGTCAGTAAGGCGCCGCCTGACTGCGGCGAGCTCCTCGCAAGCAGCACGATCGGCGGTCGAGGTGTGCTCGAGTAGCGGCAGAATTCTCATCCCGCCACGAGCGCCGCGAGCTCGGTCAAGCTCGAGACAATCGCGTCGGGAGCGAAGCCGAGCTCGTCGAGCGCCGCGCCGCGGCGGTTGACCCAGCACGTCCAGAGCCCGAACGCCCGCGCACCCTGCGCATCCCAGGCGTTCGACGACACGAACGCGATCGACTCGGGAGGCATGCCCAGCCGCTCGGGTGCCAGCCGATAGACGCGCGGGCTTGGTTTGAAGACGCGGACCTCGTCGACGCTGATGACATGAGCCAATGCCCCGGTGAGGCGGTTGTGCTCGATCACCGCGCCGAGCATCCGGGGCGCACCGTTCGAGAGAATCGTCCGGGGGAGGTTGCCGAGCCGGGCGAACGCCGGCTGCACGTCTTCGAAAACCGCCAGCCGGAGGTACTCGTCCATCAGACGCGCCCGTTTGTCATCGTCGTCTGGCAAGCCAAGGACGCGACAGGCGAACCGCAGCCCGCGCTCGGTCAGGCTCCAGAAATCCTCGTAGCGCTCCATCAGTGACACGAGCCAGCTGTATTCCAGCTGCTTGGTACGCCATGTGTCCGTCAGAGCCGCCCCTCGGCCCGGAAACAGCTCCTCGGCAAGGCGGGCGACGGACCTGACATCGAAGAGCGTGCCGTACGCATCGAAGACCACGGCCTTGATACCGTGCGGGGGCCGGACGAGCGTGCAGGATTGCGCGGCGTTCAGGCTCGCGCCGAAGGCGGCCTGCGAGATCATGTCCATCATCGCCTCTCTGCGTTCGCAGGATCATGCTACAGATCATAGGGATGGCACGGATCGAAGCCGAGGAGTTGCGCGACCCGGAGCTGATTTTCGTCTCCGGCACGCTTCGCATGGCGAAACGAGTCGAAGAGCGGCTGACCACAGTGGGTGTCGACTATGTGGTGCAGGTCGAACCCATTGGGCGGAGCATTCTTTTCAGAACGTTGCGAATGGGGGCCGTCTTCTACGTCACGTCGGGACAGGCCGCATACTGTCGCCAGGAGCTGACCGCGGTGGGCCTCGGCCGCGGCGTGGTCGAGGAACAGGAGTGACGAGTCAAGGACTCTGCCCTGTGAGGTCCCGCGGATTTCAATCGTCAGCCGCTATGGGATCGGCCGAGCGGGCTTCAATCGATCGACGGGAATCTTGACGAGGACCGCATCGAGTCGATCGCCACCCAGGTTGCTTGTCCAGATGAAATACCGTCCCGTCACATCCAGGTTCCCCTTCGGCAACTGCTCGTAATCATCCCCGTTGTCGTCACGTCCGCCAAGGGCGTCCAGATCGGTCATCACCTGTGCGACGGCGAGCACGTCCAGCGAGCCGTCGCTGTTACGGTTCGCGTCCAGCGGAAAGCAGACGATCTCATCCGCCATATCGGCCACGCGGCTCGCGTTGCTCCCACACACATACTGGGATTCCGCGGTGAGACCTACTGTAGCGT
Organism: Vicinamibacterales bacterium; assembly: GCA_036005125.1. Taxonomy (GTDB): domain Bacteria; phylum Acidobacteriota; class Vicinamibacteria; order Vicinamibacterales; family UBA2999; genus DASYQV01. Next base: position 66,872 of record DASYQV010000311.1, on the reverse strand, counting down.
TGCCATGCGACACGTGATTCGCCTCGACCAGATCCCAGCGCTTGTTGAAATGCACGACGGGCCCGATGGGCCGCTCCGCGCTGAGTACGGGAAACTTCAGAAGAATCGTCCCATTTGGGTGCGGGTTGTACGAGTCCGCGCCAACGGCATATCCGAAGCCCATGTCGAGATGACCGAGAGCTCCATCCACGTCCCGAATCGTCGTGATGAGTTCCGTGCGCAGGTCGAGGATGCGATTGATACGCGAGCCGTCGGATGCAGTTTCGAGCAGCGCCAGCCAGCCGCCCGATTTGTCCACGTGGCATTCATCGAGCGCGTGGCCGGCCGATGTGGCGTAGTACCCGAAACGCTGCGAGGCCGATTGGTACACGACGCAGCCGGTGCGCTGCCAGTCCGCGTTCTGCACGGTGGCCGAATGCACCGCGTCGTCGTCGCTCGAATGCGGCTGGATGATCGAGGCGGCATCGACCGGACATACTTCCGGACGCGGACACTGCGACAAGTCCAGCGCCGGCATCGTCTCGAACTGTCTGGTGAGGATGTCGTACCGCCGAAGCTGGGGTGACCCGACCATGTACGTGTACAACCGGGTGGGAAGGGTTGCGCTGAAGTACCATCCTTCGCCGGTGCTGTAGCTGTACGGACTCTCAGGACCGAACAGGGGACCGAGGTTCTGCACTTCATCGGTGCTCTTGTTGTAACGGAGCAGCGTGGGCCCCCCTCCGCCCCGATTGTTGTCCATTCCGAGAAAGATGTACATGTAGGCGCTGCCGACGTGATTGTTGGTGTTGCGCCAGTACGAGTACCCGACGTACCAGAGACAATCCTGACCCTCCGCGCAGTCATCCTTGTTCGTGAGCCGGACGCCGGTTGTGTTGTAGGGAGCGGGAAACGTGAATGTGCCCTTCGCGCCATTCGGAGGGAGAAACGCCTCGATCTGCGCACGGGTGAATCTCGCGCGCCGCGCGGGGGATCCGCTTTTTTCCAGCACGCCTTCACCGGTGGGAAGTGGATCGGTCGCGCCGAGGACCGCATCGTGAATCGTGGCGCCGGCCGTGAGCAGCGTGGCGTCGAGGAGCAGCGGGTACTCCGGCACCTTCTCGCTTTCACGCAGCAGCGTGCCGTTCTTGCTGTATTGGACCCGGCCGCCGACGACGGCGACGCGGAATGTGTCGCCCGCCGCGTAGGTCGTCTCGGACTGATAGATGCCGTTCTCCCGCATTTCGGCCGACCCGCCGCCATTGAAGCTGAAAGCGAAGTCGATGTCGCCGTAGCTGGTGCCGTCGTTCCCATGGCTGAGTCCGGCGAGCCAGATCGTCCCGGTCTCGCCGACCGTGAATTCGACATACCCATCGCCCGCCGTCAGCTGCTCCTCGGACGTTGCGCCCGCATCGTCGCAGCCGTCGCAGCCGTTGGTCTTCTGCAGCACCGTCCCGTTCACGGTGACGTTGAGGAGGTTGGTCCACGTCACATTGGCACCGGCCGCGCCGAGATTATGGTCAGGCAGGAACGAATAAAGAAAAAAGCAGACGATTCCAAGGAAACCAAGACGAAGACCGTCGGGCATGCCGCGGCCGGAGCAGGAAGGATGCCACGGCTGGGCCTCGAAATTCATTGTGTCGGGTTCGTCGAGGTGAGTAATTACGACCCGCTCAACGGCAGATCACCGCTACATCCTGCTCCATGTGTGTGAGATTGCGGGCATCAGCTCGGCAGTTAGCCGGTAAGCGACAGCTAACGTGCCGCAAGACCGCTGGGAGCTGCTGCCTGAACGATAGTCGTGCCGAGCCGCGACAGGCCACGTCGGCTTTCACACCGAAGATTCCAATCGAGTGGTGCCCACTGTTGAGACAGCGCCGCGTGATTCGTGTCCGACGACTGGAGAACCGATGGCGCTCGAAATGCTCAGGGCGGCTAGTTCAAGGACGCAACCCGGCGGCGCAGAGTCTTGACGTGCTCCCAGATCTGCTCGTGTTCCTCGCGGGCCGTATCGTCCATCTCGCTCATGCTCGAGAGCTTCAAGTACGCCTGCAGGTCGCGCAGCGCGCCGGTGAGATCGTTGAGGTGATAGGCGAGAAGACCGCGGTCGCGCAGTTCACTCAGAGCCGAGGGGCTCAACGCGAGCAGGAGCTCGGTGACGACTCGCGCCTGCGGGAACGACCGCATGTGGACGTAAATGCGTTTGAGATTGAGCAGCATCCGCAGCAGGATCTGCGTGCGCGTGGCGGGCATCAGCAGTGCCTTGTCGAACGCGACCTCCGAACCGACATGGCGCTGCAGCAGCACGCGGCAGTCCTGTTCCGACAGCAGCGCGCCGCCGTTAAATGGATCGATGATCAACCCCACGCCCGATTCCCGGCCGGTCTGCGGACAGCGGACGAGGAAATGGCCCGGGAAGTTCACCCCGTCGACGTGCAGCCCCGCGCGCTGGGCCACTTCCATGTAGACGAGCGACAGCGTGATCGGAATGCCGGTCCGCCGCTCGATCACTTCGTTCAGACAACTGTTGCGCGGGTCTTCGAACTTTTCTTCGTTGCCGACGAATCCCTGCTCGCCGAACAGATATGCGTTGAGCCCGTTCACACAGCCGAGCGTCGACGTGTCGCCGGTCGTCGCAATGTGGTGTTCGATCGCTCGACGCGCCGCGTCGCCCATGCGATCGAGCCGTGTGAGGTAGGGATTGGGGTCGAGGCGAGGATATTCGATTCGTGCGATGACCAGCGCCGTCTGCGCGAGGCCGATGCCAGAACTGTTCGCGGCGGTCAGCTCGTCGACAAGGGCTTTGTGCATACGCTCACGACGAACAGAGCTGATGCAGCATGTCCAGCGTGAGATCCGCCAGCCCTCCGACCACCAGCTCGGCGCCCGGCAGTTCCTCCGCCGGGTAACTGCTCGTCACTCCTACACAGCGTAACCCGGCTCCGCTCGCCGATGCGAGCCCCCAGCGTGAGTCTTCCACGGCGACCGACCGTCGCGCGTCGAGGTCGAGCCCGGTCCGTTCCCGGAGCCCTTCGAGAGCGAGCCGGTACGGAGCCGGCGATGGCTTGCTTTCGGGGGTGTCCCCGGCGGCAACCACGAGCGCAATGCAGGGAGCCAATCCCGCAGCCTGGATGACCTGCAGAATCTCGTGCTTCATCGCGCCGGACGCGATGCCGATCGGTACCTCCGCCGCGCTGCTGCGGATGAACTCGGCGGCGCCAGGAAAGAGCACCGAGCTGTTCTGCAGCATCGCCTGCAGGTGCACGCCTTTCTCCGCGACGAGCGCCTTGAGCTCGGGCGCACTCCACGCGAGGCTTCTGTCCCTGGCGAGCGCCTCGAGCATCCCGAGGTCGTCGTAGCCCAGGTAGCGCGAATAGTACTGATCGGCCGAGAGGGCCAGGCCGTGATCGGCGAGCGTCGCCTGGAACGCGCGGAGATGCAGCGGCTCGCTGTCCGCAATCACGCCGTCGAAGTCGAGGATGATCGCCTGTAACGCGCGCGCGGCGGTCACGTGCCGCTCTTCATGCGCTCGCCGGCCCGGATGGGCACCTTGAGCCGGTTCGACGAGGGGGGATAGGGGCACTCCCAGCCTGAGTTGTACGCGCAGTAGGGGTTGTAGGCCAGATTGAAATCAATCTCGTAGATGCCGGTTCCTGTCGGCTCGAGGTCGAGATAGCGTCCGGCGAAGTAGGTTTCTTTCCCGGTCGTCAAATCCGCGAAAGGAACGAAGAGTGACGTGATCCGCTTGGTCCCGGCCTCGGTGAAGGCTCCGAGGCTGAACGGTTGACCCTTGTACGAGAACTCGAGCGTGCCGACGTGCTGATACTTGCGGATCGTTCCGGTCGATGTCGGCATCTCGAAGACGGGACGTTCGTTCGCGAGCTTGAGCGCAGCCGGGACACTATAGGAGGGATCGACCGGGTAGTAGCTCAAGGGCAGCAGCTCGTCTCGTTTGGTCGGTGGAATCGGAGAGTCAGCGGACTCGCGGAACATGCGGTCCTTGGCCGCGCGGCTGGCCGTGAGGCGTTCGACGTACGACCGCTCGTCCGGAACCGGCCCGGACGAGCAGCCTACGACCAGTACGCCGAGAAGAGCCGCTAACCTCCAGGCTCCGGTCGCGTGCGGCATCACAGAGGTCGTCATCGCGTTAACTAAAAATATACCCTCCCTTGGCCGTTGTCGCTTCGGCGAGCCGCCGTCGAGGGGCAACTGTATTCACGGGGGCGACCTTGAGTGTCCGGCGCAGCGCGGCCAGGAGCGTCCGCAGCGTGTCGCCGTCGCTCATCGCGGCCAGCGCGCTTCGCGCGGCCATCTCCACGCGCTGCGCGGCGTCGTTGACGAACACCCGCACCGCATCCTCGTGCAAATCCTTCTGGCGCATCGCACCCGCATCCTTGGCGCGCAGCACCGCGCTCTCGGCGGCGTACGTGTCGATGACGATGTCGGCGATGTAGCTCAGGATCTCCTGTTCGTCGGTGAGCTTCTGGCCGTAGGTCTGCATCGCGGTACCGAGAACCATCAGCACGACTTTCTTGAACGCGGCGACGGCTTTCGTCTCCTCCTCCAGGCGGCCGCCGTCGCCAAACCCGATCGACGGGGCCGATGGCGTGAGCAGCTCATCCTGGAGTTTCTTGGCGGCGGCGATGAGCGGCAGCTCGCCTTTGAGCGCCTTCCGAATCAGCATGCCTGGAATGAGCATGCGGTTGATCTCGTTGGTGCCTTCGAAGATGCGATTCACGCGCGCGTCGCGGTAGAAGCGTTCCGCGGAGTAGTCCTTCACGTAGCCATTGCCGCCGTGGATCTGGACGTTCTCGTCGAGGACGTAGTTGAGCGCCTCGCTCCCGGCGACCTTCGCAATCGACGCCTCGACGACGAACTCCTCGACCGCCCTGGCGACGGCGCTGCCATCATCCGGGTCGTGCGGCGTCGCCGCGAGCGTGGCGTCGATCAACCCGCCGGTGCGGTACATGAGGCTCTCGACCGCATACGTGCGCGCGGTCATCTCGCCGAGCTTATGCTTGATCGCGCCAAAGCTCGCAATCGTCTGGCCGAACTGCTTCCGCGCCGCCGCGTACTTCGCCGCCTCACCGATGGCGGACTTGCAGCCGCCCGCGCTCATCGCCCCGAGCTTGAAGCGCCCGAAGTTGAGCGTGTTGAGCGCCACCTTGTGGCCCTTGCCGATCTCGCCGAGCACGTTGCCAGCCGGGACCTTCGCGTCCTGCAGCAGGATTGGCGTCGTCGACGAGCCGTGCAGCCCCATCTTGTGCTCTTCTTTCCCGGAGCTGACGCCGGGAAATGCCTTTTCGACGATGAACGCGGTGAAGTGCTCGCCGTCGACCTTCGCGAAGACGATGATGACATCGGCGAAGCCGCCGTTGGTGATCCACATCTTCTCGCCGTTCAGCACCCAGCTGCCGTCCGGCTGTTTCGTCGCGCGCGCCTTCGCGCCAAGAGCGTCGGACCCGGAACCGGACTCGCTGAGCGCGTAGGCGCCGACCAGCTCACCGGTCAGCAGCTTCGGCAGATACTTCGTCTTCTGCTCGGGCGTGCCGAACAGAAAGATCGGCAGGATGCAGAGATTGGCCTGCGCGCCGAAGGTCGCGCCGAACGATGCCGCGCGCGCAATGTGCTCGGAGACGATGAGCGAGGACACCTTGTCGAGCTCGACGCCGCCGTACTGTTCCGGCACGTTGATGCCCAACAGCCCCAGCTCGCCGCACCGGCGCACGAGCGAGCGCGCGAGATCCCAGTTCTTGCTCTCGAGCGCCTCGAGTTGCGGCAGCACCTCGTTCTCGACGAACTCGTCGGTCGTTTGCGCCATCAGACGATGCTCGTCGGAGATCTTCTCCGGCGTGAACACCGCCGAAGCCTCCGTTTCATCGAGCAGCCAGGAGCCGCCGCGGGCGGCGGTCGGAGTGGTCATCGTGCTCATAGAGATCTCCTCGGTCAATGATCAGGAGTTAGGAGTTAGGAGGCAGGAGTTAGAGTGTCACGTGTCACTCTGACTCCTATCTCCTAACTCCTTCCTCCTGTTTAAGCTACACTCGTTCGAAGATTCCTGCCGCTCCCATTCCGCCGCCGACGCACATCGTCACCAGACCGTAGCGTGCCTGGCGGCGCCGCATCTCGTAGAGGAGCGTCGTGGTCAACTTTGCGCCGGTGCAGCCAAGCGGATGCCCGAGCGCGATTGCGCCGCCGTTGACGTTCAGCTTCTCCGGATCGATCGGCAGCTCGCGCAGGCATGCGAGGACTTGTGCCGCGAACGCTTCGTTCAGCTCGACGAGGTCGATTTGATCGAGCGACAGGCCCGTGAGTTTGAGGACCTTCCGGATCGCCGGCACCGGGCCGACGCCGAACCGCTCGGGCTCGACGCCGGCCGTCGCGTACCCGACGAAGCGGCCGAGCGGTGTGAGGCCCCGCTCCCTGGCAAACTCCGCCGAGGTGACGAGCACCGCGGCCGCTCCGTCGCTCGTCTGCGACGAGTTTCCCGCCGTCACCGTGCCAGTCGTGTGGAACGCGGGCTTGAGCTTCCCGAGCGCCTCGCGCGAGGTGTCGCGGCGCGGGCCCTCGTCCTGCGCGAAGGTGACCTCACGCGTCCGACGCGGGCGGCCGCCGTCCGGCGGCTCGAGCACGCTGAAGGTGAGCGGCGTGATCTCCTCGCGGAATCGACCCGCGTCAATCGCCGCCAGCGCCCGCTGGTGGCTTCGGAACGCGAAGGCGTCCTGTTCCTCGCGCGAGATTGCGCTCTCGCGCGCGTGATTCTCCGCCACGAGGCCCGTGCTGAGGTAGACGTCGGGATAAGACTCGACCAGCGCCGGGTTGGGCGAGACCTTGTTGCCGCCCATCGGCACCATGCTCATCGACTCGGTTCCTCCGGCGACGGCCGCGCGCCCGAAGCCGCACATGATCCGCTCGGCGGCGTACGCGATCGATTGAAGGCCGGAAGAACAAAAGCGGTTCACCGTCACGGCCGAGGCCTCGACGGGCACACCCGCCCGCAGGCTGGCAATGCGGGCGACGTTCAGTCCCTGTTCGCCTTCCGGCATGGCGCATCCAAGGACCACGTCCTCGATGTCCGACGGCTCGACGCCGGGCGCGCGCTTCAACACCTCGCCGATCGCCGCGGCCGCCATCTCGTCGGGCCGCACCGTGCGCAGCGATCCCCCTGGTGCCTTGCCGACCGGCGTCCGCGTTGCGGCGACGATTAGAGCTTCGTGCATGAGAAATCTCCCAACAAATCTTCGAGCGCGTCGCCGACCTCGCTTGTCTGTCCATCGAACAGGTGGTTCGCGCGGTCGATGACGACGAGCTCTCTGGGTTCCTGCAATTGCGCGTAGAGCTCGCGCACTTTCTTCAACGGTATCAGCTCGTCCTCCGCGCCGTGGATGATGAACTTCGGCTTGGTGCTCCTCTTCGCTTCCGCGTAGTCGTAGCGGTCGACCGGAGGAGCGATGCCGACGAGCGCACACACACGGTCGTCGCGGGCGCCGGCCGTGAGCGCGACGTACGATCCGAACGAGAACCCGGCGGCCCAGATCTCGAGGCCGGGATGGCGAGCCGCCATGAAATCCACGGCGGTCCGAAAGTCGTCGAGCTCGCCGCGTCCCTTGTCCCATTCGCCGACGCTGCGGCCCACGCCGCGGAAGTTGAACCGGAGCACCTCGCAGCCGATCCGGGCCAGCGCCTTGGCGCCCTGATACACCACCTTGGTGTGCATCGTCCCGCCCTCGGTCGGCAGCGGATGCGCGAAGACGACAGCGGCGCGCGGCGTGCCGGCGGGCCGATCGACCAGACACTCGAGCGCACCCACCGCGCCGGGAATCTCGCGAATGACGTCCTCAGCCAACCCGCCGCCTCGCATCCGCTTCCCCCGCAGTCTCTTCAACGAAGGGCACGATCGCGTCGGCCATCGCCTGCGGCCGAGTGATGAACCCGACGTGACCGGTCCGCGCGATCGTCGCCACGCGTGCGTGTGGCAACAGTTGCTGATACTCGTAGGTGACCCTGGGCGGCACGACGCAATCGAGCGTCGCCTCGCCGGTGACGAGCAGCGTCGGCACGCGCACGCTCGCCACCTCTTCCGTCAAATCCAGCCCGGCAACCATGTGAACGCGCCGAGCCATCCGCGTCGGTGACGACATGTGCCTCAGCACGTTCCACCCGCTCCGCACGGTAATCGCGACGCGCTCACGCACGTTTGGTATCGCGGCGACGAGCTCGCGCCGCATGTGGAGTGGGGACGAGATGCAAAACAACGGCGCGAGCAGCCGTGGCGACCGGAGGTAGAACGACACACGCGCGTCCGGCAGCCAGGAGGGCGACAGCGCTGACACGAGAACGAGCGAATGGATTCGTTGAGGATACCGCGCCGCGAACGTGGTGGCGATCAAGCCGCCGTAGGAGACGCCACAGATGGCCGCACGTTCGAGTCCCGCCTGGTCGAGCGCACCGCGGACCTGGTCGACGTATGCGTTGAAGTCCACCGGCGCGGAGAGCCGGGCGTGGCAGGATGGCTCGTCCGCGAGCGAGAAGGTCACGACGCGACAGCGTCGCGCCAGCGCTTCAACGCCCGGCCGCATCCATTCCCAGCGTCCCTGGATGCCGGGAATCACGGCCAGCGGCGGTCCCGACCCGAGGTCGACAATGTCCATATCGCATTTAGCCCGTTATGCGGCCCCAACGTGAATCTTGTACCCGTTGTGCGACCGCATAACGGGCTCGGCGCGCTCGAAGGAACGGCCTTAAGCCGTTCCGGTAGATAAAGCGCGCCAAAAAAGATACTGCGCGAACTAATCAAGGGCTCTGCCGGGTATCAAGGGCAGAGTCCTTGATTAGTTCCGCAACGGCTTGCCCGTCTTCAACGTGTGCTGAATCCGTTCCTGCGTCTTCCGCTCGCCGAGCAGACTGAGGAAGGCTTCCCGCTCCAGATCCAGCAGCGCCTGCTCCGACACCGTCGTCGGATGCGGCAGATTGCCGCCAGCCATAATCGTGGCCAGTTTCCGTCCGATCAACGCGTCATGGTCGCTGATGCGCCCGGCCCTCCAGGCAAGATGGACTCCCAGCTTGAGCGGTGCGAGGACCGCGTCGCCGCCAACAGGAATCGCCGTCCGCGGCACCGGCCGCTGATACCCGTCGCGGACGCGCTCGAGTGCGTGGCGCTTCGCGTCGGCGATCAGCCGTTCCCGGGTCATCGTGAACGCGTCTGTCGGCGAGAGATAGCCGATGCGCTCCGCGTCCGGGCCGCTCGCCGAGACTTTGGCAAACGCAATCGTTTCGAACGCCCGTTGGATGGGCGGCAGATAATCGGTCGTGCCCGGCGGCATCTGCTCGGCGGCGCGCGCAGTCATCTCCTTGGTTCCGCCGCCAGCCGGAATCAATCCGACGCCGACCTCGACCAGGCCCATGTAGGTTTCGGCAGCCGCCTGCACACGATCGCCGTGCATCGCAATCTCGCATCCGCCCCCGAGCGTCAGGCCCCCGGGCGCCACCACGACCGGCACGTCAGAGTAACGAAGCGCCATTGTCGATTGCTGGAACGCGCGTACCATGACGTCGATCTCGTCCCAGTTCTCCTCCTGCGCCTCGAGCAGCACCAGCATCAGGTTCGCGCCGGCAGAGAAATTTGTCGCATCGTTGCCGACGACGAGCGCGGCGAAATGCTGTGACGCCTCGCGCACGCCCATCTGGAGCATCTGCACCGTGTCGCCGCCGATGGCGTTCATCTTCGAGTGGAACTCGACACAGAGCACGCCGTCACCGAGATCGACGAGGCTTGCCCCGGCATTCTTCTTCACCACGCGGCGTCGTTCCTTCGCCGAGCGGAGGATCTGCAGATCGGGCGCGGCAGGCGGCACCTCGCCCTCTCGAAGCCGGTTGCGGCTCAAAGCGGATTCGAAGAGCGGCGGCACGCCGTCGCGGAGCACTGCAGGATCTGCTTCCCGCGCAGCATCGAGCACTTCGCGTATGCCGATGGCGTCGGCGAGCTCGAAAGGCCCCAGATCCCAGCCGAACCCCCATCGCATGACGCGGTCCACGTCGTCGGGCGAGTCTGCTATGCACGGCGTGACGCGCGCGGTGTAGACGAGCGTTGGCGCGAGCGTCCGGCGGAGGAACGCCCCTACGCGATCCTTGCCATGAAACAACGCTTTTACCCGTTCCCCACCATCCTCGATCGATCGTGCTGCCTCGAGCGACCCGAGGCGCGCGGACTGCCTCGGCCGGTACTCGAGCGTCGCCGGATCCAGCGTCAGGATCTCCGACTCGCCGCTCGGCTGCTTCACGCGCTTGTAGAAGCCCTTGCCGGCCTTTTCGCCAACCATGCCGCGTTCGATCATCTTCCGCACGAACTCGGGGAGCACGAACATCTCTCGGTCGCGCGCGTCAGGCAGCCTTTCGTGGAGGTTGTTGACGACCTGAGCGAGGACGTCGATACCGGCGAGGTCCATCGTCCTGAACGTCGCGCTGTTCGGCCTGCCGAGGGCCGGGCCGGTGATGGCATCCACTTCCTCGATCGTGTATTCGCCGGAGGCGACCGTGGCCAGCACGCGCATGAGCCCGTACAGTGCGACGTGGTTGCCGATGAAGTTTGGCGAGTCCTTCGCGATCACGACCCCTTTGCCCAGATGGTGATCGGCAAACTGCACGACCCGATCCAGCACGTCCTGAGCGGTCTCGGCGGTCGGGATGACCTCAAGGAGGCGCAGGTACCGCGGCGGGTTGAAGAAGTGCGTCCCCAGCCAGTGCGTCCTGAAATCGTCGGAGCGACCCTCGGCAAGCGCGGCGATCGAAATGCCGGATGTGTTCGAGCTGACAATCGAACCGGGACGGCGGTGCTGGTCGACTTTCTCGAGTAGCGCGCGCTTGATCTCGAGCTGCTCGACGACGGCCTCTGTTATCCAGTCGACGTCCTTGATGCGCGGCAGCTCGTCGAAGCTGCCGGTCGTGATGAGCTTCCACGCATCGGGCGTGAAGAACGGATCGGGTTTGAGCTTGCGGGCGCGATCGAGCCCCTGCTTCGCCACGTCGGCGCTCACGTCCAGGAGCAACGAGGGGACGCCGGCATTGGCGAAGTGCGCGGCAATCTGCGCACCCATCGTCCCCGCGCCAAGCACGGCCACAGATCGAATTGCGGTCATACGCGTGCTTTCGTCGCGCCGAGCTTCAGCTCGGCCAGGCCGTTGAGAAAAAGGTCGATTACCTCGTCCGCCTGCTCGGCAAGCGAGTACCGGCGGCGACTCAGAATCCAGTTGGTGGCCATCTCGTCGAGCGCGCCAAACAGCGCCTTGGCAGCGAGCGTGGGATTGAGGTCGCTGCGCAGAGCGCCGGTGGCCTGGCCGTCGGCAATCGTGTCACGGATGATGCCGAGATAGCTTCGGAGGTAGGTGGAGGAGAACCGTTCCATGAATTTCGTGGACTGCCGGAGCTCCACCTGGAAGACGACCGCGAGATCGCGATCGCGTCCCATGCGCTCGAGATGCAGGCGCGCGATGCGCCGGAGCCGCTCGCGGGCGTCCTGCACCCCGGCGATCGCGGCCTTGCCCTCCTCCATCGCCTCCTTCATCGTGCGTTCGAAGATGGAAACCAGGAGGTCGTCCTTGCTGCGGAAGTAGAGATAGACGGTGCCGGCGGCAATGCCCGCGGCGCGGGCGATGTCGGCGACCTGCGACTGGAAGTAGCCGCGGCGGGCAAACGTCCGGGTCGCGGCTTTCAGGATGGCGGCACGCTTATCGGCGCTCGCATCGGGGACGCGAGCCCGGCGTGCGGCGGCAGGGGGCATGGGGACCTCGTGACTGAATGAATGTTCATTCAGTCTAGGGCCTGATCGGGTGTCGGCGCAAGAGCAATGTTCGAAATGCGGCGGGCTCGGCGACTCGGGGCTCGGGCTCGGGGGCTGATTCACGGGTACATGCGGAAGTTGGCGATGGTGTTCGAGATTCGGATCCCGAGCCCCGAGTCCCGAGCCTACTTCCATCTCGTCAAGATCGACTCGCGATCGAAGAGCGCGATACCGACCAGCATCAGCACGACGTTCAGCGCCACCAACCCGAGGGCGATGAGCAGGATGACGGGGCCGGTGAGCACCACGCTCCCGGTCACCTGCGCGATCAGCAGACCACCGACGGGGAGGACGATCAGCGCGGCGAGCTGCTGCGCGCTTCGGGCGTCGTTGACGCGCGACGAGCTGCACACGGCCAGCTGCAGCGCGGCCAGCGCCGCCAGCGGTCCGAGCAGGAACACGATCAGCAGCGATCGCGACGCGAAGAGAATCGCGAAAACGCCGGGCCGCGCGAACACTGCCGTGCCAAGCAGGCTCACGACGAAGCTTGCAATCGTCAGCGCCAGCGCCGGCAGCAGCGAACCGAGCACCTTGGCCGCCAGCAGCTCGAACGTGGTGATCGGTGTCGCGAGCAGCGGCTCCAGCGTCCGGGCCTGCTTCTCCCCGATCACGCTGTAGGCCGCCACCGACATCGAGCCGGCCACCGGCGCCAGCACGAGCAGAATCAGGAACTGCTGGAAGATCCACGCCTGAATCGCTGCCTCCGGATCGAGCGTCCGCGTGCCCGGTTCACTGCGGTACATCTCGAGGGCGACCTTGAAGTCGCTCGAATCTGCCAGCCGCTCACCCGTGACCGCCGGCACGATCACCGCGACGAAGAACGGCAGAAGAATCGACAACAGTCCCGTGAGAATTGCGGGAAGGAACACCGAGGGGTTCTTCCGCAGTTCGGTCAGCTCCTTGCGAAGGAGCGCTGCCAGGCGGGTCACGACGGAGGCTCCGACAGCAGCTTCAAGTACACCTCTTCGAGAGGTGGATCCTCGGGCGAGACCGTCTGAATGGCGGCGCCCGCCTCGACCAGCCGGCGCACAAGCGCCGGAGCCTCCGCCGCCGCATCGACGACCCCGATCGAGAGCGTCGTCCCGTCGGCGCGCACGTCGGTGGCGCCGGCGCCGGTCAGGACCGGCACAAACGGCGCCGCCGGCATCCCGAGCACCACCTGCAGCCGCGCGCCGAACACCCGTGCCCGGAGCGCGTCGGGCGTATCGACCGCGACGAGCCGGCTTCGCAGCACGGCGACGCGGTCGGCCACCCGTTCCACCTCGTCCAGGTTGTGCGTCGAGAGCAGGATTGCCCGGCGCTCGCCGCGGAGTCGCAGAATCAGCCCGCGGACGTCTCGCGCGCTCTCCGGATCCAGGCCGGACGTAGGCTCGTCGAGGAGAACAATCGACGGATGGTGCAGCAGCGTCCGCGCGAGCGCGACGCGCTGCTTGAGGCCCTTCGACAATTGCGCGGTGGCTTCGTCGCCTCGCTCGCTCAGGTCGAATGTGGCAAGCGCCTCGTCCACGGCGCGCTCGGGTGCGGCGAGCCCATGAAGCCGCGCGTACACCGAGAGGTTCTGGCGGACGGTCAAGCGGTCCCACAGACCGGGCGCTTCCGTGAGAAGACCCAGGAGACCGCGCAGGCGTGACGCGGACCGGCGCGTCATCGGCTCGCCGCCCACGAGCACGGTTCCGGATGAGGGCTCGATCAGTCCCGCCAGCATCCGCAGCGTCGTCGTCTTGCCGGCGCCGTTCGGGCCGAGCAGCGCAAAGATCTCGCCGGGTGCGACCTGGAACGTGACGTCCTCGACCGCAACGCGTCCGTCAAAGCGGCGCGTCAGATGTGAGGCGGTGAGCATCCTTCGATGCGGGCTCCGGCCTTCAGACTTCAGGCTTCGCGGGCGCGCAATGCGCTGCGCTACCTCGTGGACTCAGCAGGATCGAACTCATAGCACCCCGGCGTCACGAGGAGGCGGCCCGTGCTGGTGAAGAACAAGCTCGTCGGGGCGATCATGCCGGCGGCCTGGAACTGCACCGTCCTGGTCTTGTCGCCCTGCGCATCGTACACGTACGTGTAGGGGACGACGAACGATACCCAGAGCTCGCCGTTCGGATCGACCGCCGCCGTCCTGACGGTCGGCGTCACAAGTGGGACCTCGCGGTCCTCCACACGTCGCGTCGGCCACTTGGTGGGCAGCGTGCGCAGGTACTCGTCGAGCTCGCGGCCCTGCATATATCGCTCGAAGGTGAGCCCGCCCTTCGAGTCATATTTGCGAAACACCGGGGTGCCCGCAAGGAAGACGTACCAGTACCCGCCGGTCGGGTCGATGAGCGGCAGCCCTGCATTCATCGCGAGGTGCAGATCGCGGTCCTGCTCGTAGCCGGTGTCGCGCAGGGTCCCGAAGCTGCGCACGGGCCAGCCGCGCGGTGAGTACTCCGTGAACAGCGCGCCGCTCTCGGGGTGACTGATAAGGAGTGTCGTCCCGTTGTACTGGAACGATGCGATGCCGCTGAGCACGAGACCGCTCAGCGTCACCCGCACCTCCGCTCGCCCCGGCAGTGTGAACCCAAGGAGCCGTCTGCCTTCGGGCGTGAAGATCTGGACGCGCTCCCGTCCCCGTGGCGCATCGGCGACCGCGAACGTACCGTTCGGGGCCACGTCGAACGCGGCAGGCTCGATGACGCGTCCCTCCTCGTGGCCGATCTCAATCAGCTTCGACGCGGTGGCTCGTGCGGGGTCGATGCTGTAGACAGTGTGACCCCGACGGTCGAATACGAAGTACTGCCCCGATGCCGCCTGCTGAAAGGCAACGGGATCATGGAACATGCCGACGATGTGAGGCGGGATGCCGCCCAGTGAATGCAGCACCTCGACCTGCAGAGCGGTAGCGAGAGGCGCCGTGGCGATCCACAGAAGGGCGAGAAGCACGGCGCGAAGCAGGAGGCGAGTCATGTTCCAAGGAGTCAGGAGACAGGAGATAGGAGTCAGGGTGCACCGTGCCGCTCTATCTCCCGACTCCTTCTAATACGCAGCGTCAGGAGATAGGAGTTAGAGTGCACGTGTCGCTCTATCTCCTGACTCCTAACTCCTAACTCTTAATACGCAGCGAGGTCTCGGATCGCGTTCAGGACGTCGGCCGATCCGGGCAGGATCGTCTCCTCGAGCACCGGCGCATACGCCACGGGGCAATCGAGGGCGGCAACCCGTTTCACCGGCGCATCGAGGGCGTCGAACAGCTCGTCGGAGATCCGCGCCGCGATCTCCGCACCGAACCCGCACGTGAGCTGGTCTTCGTGGGCGATGATGACGCGGCTGGTCTTCCGCGTGAAGTCGGCAATCGTGTCCCAGTCACACGGCACGATGGTGCGCAGATCGACGACCGCCACGCTAATCCCGTCCTTCTC
Source organism: Vicinamibacterales bacterium (assembly GCA_036005125.1). GTDB lineage: Bacteria > Acidobacteriota > Vicinamibacteria > Vicinamibacterales > UBA2999 > DASYQV01. The sequence goes on along the minus strand of DASYQV010000311.1, from coordinate 51,671 downwards.
CGCCTGCTGGGCCGCCAGCAGCGACCGCTGCACCAGCGCGCCCCACGCGAAGATCACGATGTCCGATCCGTCGCGTCTGACGGCGGCGTTGCCGAACGGAATCATGTAGCCGGCGCCGGGGTAGGGAACCTTGTTGTACGTCTGGCGGTACAGGTGCTTGTGTTCGAGAAACAGTACCGGATCATCGCAACGGATCGACGTCCTCAGCAGCCCGGCCGCATCCGCGGCGTTCGACGGAAACGCGATCCGGATACCGGGGCAATGGGCGAAGATGCTGACGCCGGACTGGCTGTGATAGGGCGCGCCGCCGCGCAGGTAGCCGCCGATCGGAACGCGGACGACCATCGGACACGACCAGTTGTTCGACGAGCGGTACCGCATCATCGACATCTCGTCGCGGATCTGCATCATCGCGGGCCAGATGTAGTCGAAGAACTGGATCTCGACCACCGGTTTGAGCCCCCGCGTTGCCATTCCGACGGCGCGGCCGATGATGTTCGCCTCGGCGAGCGGCGTGTTGAACACCCGATCGGCGCCGTATAAACGCTGGAGGCCGTGCGTCACCTTGAACACGCCGCCCTTGCCGGGCACGTTCGGCAAGGCGTCCTCCCGGCTCGCATCCGCGACGTCTTCTCCAAAGACGATGATTCGCGCGTCACGCGACATCTCGTCCTTCAGCGTGCGGTTGATCGCCGCCACCACGGTGTCCGGCTTGCCTTCGGGCTGCGCCGGGGTCGCGAACTGGCGGGACGAGGGATTGACATCCGGCGAGAACACGTAGAGTGTGGCGGTCTCGGGCGCGGGCTTGGGGGCCGCCAGCGCCTGGTCGGCTGCCTCGTTGACCTCTCGCTCGACAGACTTGAGCATGTCGGCGAGATCGGCTTCCGAGGCGACCGCGTTGCCGACGAGCCACCGTTGCATGCGCGTGATCGGATCGCGGCGTGCCTCGGCCTCGCGTTCCGCCGCCGTCTTATAGAGCTTCTCGTCGTCGGAGAGCGAGTGCGAATAGGGCCGGATGACGGTTGCATGCACGAACGCGGGGCCCTTGCCCTCACGGACGTGCGCAACGGCATCTTTCATGGTCTGGTAGCTGGCGAGAAAGTCCGTGCCGTCGCAACGGAAAATCCGCAGGTTGGGAAAGCTTTTCACGAGGTTGGCGATGTCGCCTCCGGCCGTTTGAACCTCCACAGGCACAGAGATGGCGTAGCCATTGTCTTCGACCAGATAGAGAAGCGGCAGCCGCTTATTGCAGGCCGTATTCAGCGACTCCCAGAATTCGCCCTCGCTCGTTCCGCCTTCACCGATGGAAACGTAGGTGATTTCGTCGCGATGGTACTTCGTCTCGCGATCAGGAATCGCCGTGATGCGATCGTAGAGGAGCGTCGCCTCTGCGCAGCCGACAGCCTGCAGGCACTGCGTGCCGGTCGGGCTGCTCTGCGAAGGAATGTTGAGCCGCCTGTGTCCCCAGTGCGACGGCATCTGGCGTCCGCCGGAGTTCGGGTCGTCCTTCGCTCCGACGGCGGACATCAACATTTCAAGCGGCGTCATGCCAATCGTGAGACACAACGCTCGATCGCGGTAGTAGGGATAGAACCACGCGTGGCCGCCGCGCAGGTGCATGCCGGCGGCGACCAGAATCGCCTCATGGCCGGCCCCGCTGATCTGGAAGTACGCCTGGCTCTGGTTCTTGAGCTGAATCTCCTTGTCGTCGATCTTCCGCGACAGGAGCATGAAGCGATACGCCTTGAGCAGATCGTCGCGCGTCAACTCCCCGAGCCCGTGCGCTGTGGCGTCTGGCAGGGCCTGCGGGTTCGCGCCGTCGGTCAAGGTCGAACTCTTCATCACGAGAAATTATGGCACAATCACCGCCGCTCTCCGTGAGCACGGACCCTGCGGCGAAGGTCTGTCCCGCCGCCTTTCGTCATGTTCGCGCGAGCCGCGCGATCAGGAGATCTATGACAGCTACCGTTCGACTTCACCGCTGGGACGAGATCGCACTCGAGAAGGTCACCGAGATGATCTCCCGCAAGATCGTGACAGGGGAGCGCGAGATGGTTGCGCAGATCTACCTCAAGCGCGGCGCGCTCGTGCCCATGCATTCGCACGAAAGCGAGCAGATGACCTGCGTCCTGCAGGGCGCGCTGAGATTTCTGATCGGCGGCGAGGACGTGACGGTCCGCGAGGGAGAGGTCCTCCACATCCCGTCGTGGGTTCCGCATCAGGCGGAGGCTCTCGAGGACACGTTCGAGATCGATATCTTCAGTCCCATCCGGCAGGACTGGCTCGATGGGACCGACGATTACTTTCGGAAGTGAGGATAGGACGTAGGCCGCATCTTTAGATGCGGCGCAGCAAGCGGCGCCGGGTCTAAAGACCCGGCCTACGACCGTCAGTGCCTGCGACGGTCAATGCACGCGCCGGTTCACGTCGTCGGCCCGTCCCCCCGAATAGACGTCGAACTTGCGGCGCATGCGGTTGATGCGCCATTTCAGGAAGCGGTACTTGATCTCCGAAATCGGATGGATGCGGCCGCTCTTGAGATACAGATAGGCGGCGAGCAGACCGCCGAGGTGCGTGGTGTGCGCGATGCCGCCCGAGCTGCTGATCGAGCCCAGCAACGAAAGCGATCCAAGGATCATCACGAAGTACTTCGCGGGGACGGGGAACAGGAAGTACATCATGATCGGACGGTTCGGAAAGTACATCGCGTACGCGAGCAGCACGCCATAGATTGCGCCCGAAGCGCCCACCGTCAGCGTCGTGTACAGATTGACCGGGAACGGCAACGGCAGTACCGACAACAGCAGCGTTGTCAGCGCGGCGCCCACGCCCGAGATGAAGTAGAACCGGGTGAAGTACCGGCTGCCCCACATCCGCTCCAACTCGGTGCCCATCATCCACAGCGTCAACATGTTGAACAGCAGGTGGAAGAGGCCGCCGTGGAGGAACATGTACGTGACGGGCTGCCAGATGGCGAAGTGCTCGAACACGTCGGCGGGAATGAGACCCAACCGCAAGGTCACGACCGGCACCATGAACGACAGCAGAAACGCCGCGACATTGGCGCCGATCAGCATTTTGATCGCGGGCGTCAACGGCCCTGGACCGAAGGAATACGCGAAATCGGATGTCGAGCGATACCGTGGCATCGGACCAGTCTGTTCTATCTGACCCCTACTCAGCAACATCCATGCCCGCAGTCTCGGGAACCCCCACACTCGCGGCACGCGGCAGCGTATGCGTGTGTTTGCCCGATGGCAGCGGCAGCGCCAGCAGGGCACCGAAAAGCGGCATGAATGCCATTGTGACGAGCGCGCGTTCGATACCGATGCGGTCGGCCAGCATGCCGACAAACGGCACGCTCAGCCCACCCGTTCCCCAGGCAAAGCCCATCATCAGCGACGACACGGTGGCGGCGCCGATAGGTGCCACGACCTGCCCGAATGTTACATTGACGGGCAAAGTTGACTGCAAGAGAAGCCCGCCGATCGCGAGCACGACGACAAAGGTCCACCCCGACAACGTCGGTGCGAGCGCCAGGAACGGGACCGACGCCACGAGGGAGATAAGTATGACACGACGCGGCCCGAATCGATCGGCTGCAGGGCCGCCGAGAAACCCACCCACGCCGCTCGCGAACAGGTACGCAGCCACGGCGATGCCCGCCGCCCCGAGCGAGAGGCCGCGCCGGGTCAGCATCACGGGCATGAACGTCGCGAAGCTGAGTGACGCGAGCGTCCGCAACACGACGATGGCGTAGAGAAGCGAGAGCGGCTTGACGTACGGTCGCAGCGCGGCGAAGCCGCCGCCTTCCGGACGCGCCTGCAGCGGCTCGGTTGGCGGCACGCTGCGGAGAAGGACCCGAAGCGCGAGCAGTCCCGGCATCATCAGGACCGGCGTCCACAGAAGTCCAAAACGCTCGACGAATGGCGCGAACACGAGCGGTCCGAGCGAAAATCCGATGGTTCCGCCCGTGATGTGCACCGACATCGCCAGTCCCGTCTTCGAGCCGCCGAGCCGGTGAACGAGAGCCGCCGCAGGGGGATGGAACGCCGCACCTCCCAGACCCCCGAGCATGAGGAGCGTCGCGAGCGTCCATACATTCGGGGCAAGGCCGATGAGGCTCAGAATCGTGACCGCGACAACCGGGCCGACCAGCACGAGCAATCGCGGCCGCCAGCGATCGGCCAGGCGGCCGAACCCGAGCTGGGCGACCGAGTTCGCCATCTGGAACAGCATCTGGAGCGTTCCGGCGGTGGCGAGCGACAAGCCGAGCTGCGGAATGAGGAGCGGCAACAGCGGCGCATAGATGTTGCCGTAGCCATCAACGACGAAATGGGTGCTCGCGAGCCGGAGGACAGTGGGGTGCAGTCCCAGAAACGGGGATTTGCTCATCGGCAATTCAGATTTGATCAAGAACGGGTCAAGACTAACGCCGCCGAACCCGCGACGTCACGAGCATCATGCCCCGACGGAACTCGTTGATGTGCAGGAGGTGTGCAGTAGCCCCAAGCACGACCACTGCGGCACCGATGTCTGCGGCCAGCCGAATGAGCTGTGCGGTGAACCCGGCGCCGGGCACCCAGCCCTGCATCAGCGTGTCGACAACGAGCGCCGCCGCGCCCATCGCCAACGAAGCGGCGGTGATCTTGAAAAGCGCGATCGTCACGCGCCGGCCCTCGAGCCCGTGGAGGCGTCGCCGGAGCAGGAACAGGAGCAGACCGGCGTTGACGATTGCCGCGATCGAGGTCCCGAGCGCCAGACCACGGTAGCCCATGAACTGAGCAAGGAGGATGTTCAAACCCGCGTTGACGAGGACGCTCGCCATGCTGACCTTCACCGGCGTCCGGCTTTCGTTGAGCGCGTAGAAGGTTGGAGAGGCAATCCGCACCACCGAATATCCGATCAACCCGATGGCGTAGAACTGCAGCGCGGCCGCGGTGGCGGCCGTGTCGAGCGGCGTGAACGCCCGCCGCTCGAAGATGACACGCACGATTGGCGACGCCAGCACGATCAGACCCACCGTTGCGGGGACGTTCAGCATCATCATCAGCGTCATGCCGTCGGCAATCGTGCGACGGATTCCGGCCCGATCGTCCTGTGCTGCATGGCGGGACACGGCGGGAATCGCCGCCGTCGCGATTGATACGCCGAAGAGCCCGATCGGCAGGTACATCAGACGGAATGCGTAGTTGAGCCACGACACCGCGCCGGTGCCCTGTGCCGTCGCAAGCACCGTGTTCACAAACACGTTGACCTGCGTAGCAGCCAGGCCCACCGTGCCGGGCCCCATCAGGACGAGCACGCGCCGCAGGCCCGGATCGCGGAAGTCGAGCACCGGATGGTACTGGAAGCCCCCGCGCGTGAGCGCGGGCCACTGGATAGCCAGCTGCGCGAGACCGCCGACGAGCGTCCCGATCGCGATCGCGGTGATCGGCGGCAGCCCGAAGCGTGGCATCACCGGCACGAGCGCAAACGCGCACACGATCGTGCCGATGTTGAACATCGCCGGCGAGAGCGCCGGAACAAAGAACTGATGCAGCGAGTTCAGCATGCCCATGAACGCCGCCGCGAGCGCGACGAACGTCAGGAACGGCAGCATGATCCGCGTGAGCAGCACCGTCAGTTCGAGCTTGCCCTCGACCTGCGAGTAGTCACCGGCAAAGGCTGTCACCAGCGGCTCGGCGAAGATCATTCCGAGGACGACCAGCACACCGGTGATGACAACGAGCGCGGTCAGAACGTTATTACCGAGCCTCCACGCGCGTTCCTTGCCGCCGGTCGTGAGCTCACGCGTGAAGGTCGGCACGAATGCCGCGCTCATGGCTCCTTCGGCAAAGAGGTCGCGAACGAGGTTGGGAATGCGGAACGCCACGTTGAAGGCGTCCATGGCGTTGCCCGCTCCGAACATCGAGGCCAGGACCTGATCGCGGACCAGGCCGAGGACGCGGCTCGTCATCGTGGCCACGCCGGTCACGCCGGCGGACCGCGCGAGCCCGGAAGCAGGGGCGACGCGTGCTGCGGGGGGTGCGAACGTTTCGGCGGAAGTTTCGGCCAAGCTGTAGAGGCGACCGTGTCCCAAAGGAACGGCGTTAAGCCGTTCCGGTAGACCAAGGAACGGCGTTAAGCCGTTCCGGTAGACGAAGGAACGGCGTTAAGCCGTTCCGGTAGACCAAGGTCGACACCCTTTAGCGTACCCAAAAAAGGGGCCCTCGCACGGCGAGAGCTCGAAAGGTTGGGGTAGCGGGGCCTTCAGCCGCCCTGTTGGATTACGACGTCAACCGCTTGCGGACCGTCTCGTTCACGACGCGGCCGTCGACCGACTTGCCCGCCAGCCTGGGCATGACGGCTTTCATCACCTTGCCGATGTCTTTCGGCGACGAGGCGCCCGTCTCGGCAATTGCGGCAGCAACAGCGGCGTCGATCTCTTCTGCAGATGCAGACGGGGGCATGTATCCCTCGAGCACGCCGATCTCGCCCGTCTCCTTCTCAACAAGGTCGGTGCGGCCCGCTTTCGAAAACTGCTCGATCGAGTCCCGGCGCTGTTTCACGAGGGAGGCCACGACCTGCACCACCTCCGCGTCCTCGAGATCGCGTCCCTTCTCGACGCCTTTGTTCATGATCGCGGCCTTCAGCATGCGGAGCGCTGAAAGCCGGCGCTGGTCCTGCGCCTTCATGGCGGCCGTGATGTCGGTGTTGACGCGCTCGCTGAGAGTCATAAACGTCACTCGCTGGCTTCGGGCGCTCGAGCGACACACGTAGGCCGGGTCTTTTAGACCCGGCATGGGCCGCATCTGAAGATGCGGCCTGCGTCGCTCAAGCAGGCTCCGGACTTAGTGATCCTGATCCGAATCGCCGTACGTGATGTGCCACTTGTCGGTGTCGCTGTAAAACCCCTTCGGCACCTGCACGGCATTGACCTTGACGCTCACCTCGAGCGTCGATTTCACCTGAAAGTATCCGTTGCGGCGCAGGACCCGACGCAGGTTTGCATGCATCACATGACACCGCACTTTGTCCGAATCCTCAGAGCGCGCCTCGCGGTCCACCCATCGCAGCAGCGTCTTGAGCCCGGACACATCCTCCGGATCGACCAGGAAGTCGACGAGCAGGGTGACGCGGCCGAGCGGCTCGAACCTGTGACGGTAGACCGCGTACCCATGCACTTCTCCATGCCGCTTGAGCGCGACGACGGAATAGCGGACGTGCGGCGGTTCGATGTAGCGCCAGTTCAGGTATGCCGCATCGCGGCGCACCGCGAGGTCGAACTTGGGCGCGAGCCGCTCCCACAACGCGGTGAACTGCGCGTCGAACCGGCGGATCGGCTCGCACTCGGCGCGCAACGGTCGCGACCGCGCGACGATGCGGATGACCGGCAGCATCAACGCCGAGATGAGACGGTTCAACACGCGCGGCCAGTTCGCCCGCCGCACGGCGCGTCGGGTCAGCGGCTTGACGAGGCAAGGGACGACGTTCGCGTCGGGCCAGTGGAGCCTGTCGAGCAGCGTCCGCAGCGTGGGTGAGACGCCGAGGACCAGCGCGGCGCCCGCGTTCCGATCCCATGCGCGGATCAGGGCTTCGTCAAGGCCCTGCCTGTCGCGTTCCGGGGCGACGTTGGCGTCAGTGCCCCAGGCACCGTCCACCTCGAGTCCCTTGAGGCACACGCGCACCGGCAGCGTCGGATACTGACCAACAACAGTCGGCCCTTCGCGGGCGACCCAAATCCCAGGCTGCCCTGTTGGATTATTTGGATTGCGGCGGTGCTGCCAGTCCCAGCGCAGGCGGTTCGCTTCGGCGGCGTCGGGGCCATGGGTGCGGCGATAGAGCGTTTCGACACCACGACGGTCGTCGGGCCGGAACCGATCGATTTCAGACATGCAAGGGCGTTGAGCAGGTTTATTGGACTATTTCAGATATCAGATTTGATCAGCTCATCGGACAATCTAATCATCGGGATTTTGTTCATTGAATCATCGTCGCGATGACCCGATGGCGATGATGCAATGATCGAATCCGATGATCGAATCTGAAATATCAAATGGCGAAATGACGCGCGCGGCGGGCAGAGGACAGTGCGCGGCCGCCAGTGTTTATTCTAGCTCTGCCCGTGATCGGTGCGCTGCCTGAGGTTGGGACGAACCCGTCCTCCCGTGCGCTTATTGCGGAGGGCGTTGCTGCTGCTGGGGCACCGGCGTGATGGCGCCCGGTGTTCCTCCCGATCCGGCCGGAATGCCAAACGGGTTGCCTGGTGACGCCGTCACGGGGCGACCCGGTTCACCTCCCTCACCCACAGGCATCTGCGGCGGCATGCCTGGCTGAGGCGAGGGAGTCGGAGTCGGAAAGACGTTCGGCCGCCGCGAGATGCCCGCGCGATTGCGCGGCTTGGGAAACACAGGCGGCGGCGCCTGGTCGTCGTCAGCCTCTTCTTCTTCCTGCAGGTTCGTCTGGTTCCCATCCTCGACCTGCACCCCCGGAATGACCGGCTGCACACCGGGCATCGGCCGGCCGATCGTGCCGGGTTGGACCCCCGCCATGCCTGGCTGACCCACCATGCCCGGCTGGGCGAAGGGGTTCGCGGCCGTCGCTGGAGGCGGCTGATTGCTACGCGGACCGGTGCTGGTCGGAAGAATGAGAATGCGGTCGAACGCCGAGGCTCCGACGCTGCCAGGCTGACGCGCGGCCAGCATATACCCGCTGACAGTGCGAAGGAGGATGTCGAGCGCCTGCCGCTCGGGGATTCCATTGAATTGAAGCGTCACCGGCGCCCCGCCGACCTTGTCGCCATTGACGACCCTGGAGCCACCCACACGCGCCCATTCCGCCAGAATCTGGCGCACGGAGACATTCTGGGCGTCGAGGGAGACGCGCCCGTCGTGAATCTCGAGCTTCATCTGCTGCGCGACGGCGTGCGGCGCCAGCAGGACAACGAACGCGAGACAAAACAGGGAAGGCTTCATGTGCTGCATCAACGAGGACCCCAATTGTACGCCGCAGAATCGAGCATTCCAAGCCCGACCTTGATCCTTTCGGCGGGTCGGCCGATACCCGATATATCGAACCAGCCAAGGGGCTCCGCCCCCTTGATATCCCGGGCAGAGCCCCTCGGCTGGTTAGACCAGGATCTTTTGGCGCGTTTCGCGCGCCTAGCCCGTTATGCGGTCCCACAACGAGTACAAAATTCGCGTTTCGGGCCGCATAACGGGGTACTAATGCTGGCGAATGTGTTCGATCACCCGGCAAATGATGTCGTCGAGCGACATTTGCGGCGCAAAACCAATAAGATCCCGGATTCGCGAGATATCGGGCACCCGGCGCGGCATGTCCTCGAATCCTTTTTCGTAGGCCTGGTCGTAGGGAACCAGTTGAACGGGCGAGCGGCTGCCCGCCAGAACGCGCACCCGTTCCGCCAGCGCCCGAATCGTCACCTCTTCGGTATTCCCAATATTGAACACCTGGCCGACGGCGCGGGGCTCGCCAGCGAGTGCGGCGAGGGCGGCCACCACGTCCCGGACGTAGGTGAAGCTCCGCGACTGGGTTCCGTCGCCGAATACTGTAATCGGCTTGCCCGCCAGCGCCTGTCTGACAAAAGTTGGCAGGACCATCCCGTACCGACCCGTCTGCCGAGGCCCTACTGTGTTGAATAGACGCACGATCACAATCGGCAGCCGGCGTTCTTTCCAATAGGCCAGCGCGAGGAACTCGTCAATGAGCTTGCTGCACGCGTAGGCCCACCGGTGCCTGACGGTAGCCCCGAGCACCAGGTCGGCATCCTCCCGGAAGGGGACGTCCGCGCTCTTGCCATAGACCTCGGAGGTGGAAGCAATGAAGACAAGCTTCTTCTTCTTGTTCGCGTGCTTGAGGACGACTTCGGTTCCGTGCACGTTGGTCTCAATCGTGTGGACGGGCTGCTCGACGATCAGCTTGACGCCAACCGCAGCGGCCAGATGAAAGACGACGTCGCTCTGATCGATGAGCTCGGCAAGCAGCGGCTCATTGGTCACCGAATCAATCGTGTAGGAAAACCGCGGCGTTCCTTTCAGATGCGTGATGTTGTCGATCGAACCGGTCGAGAGGTTGTCGAGGATCAGCACCTCGTGTCCTGTCTCGAGCAGATGCTCGGCGAGGTGCGAGCCTATGAAGCCGGCGCCGCCAGTGATCAGCGCCCTCACGCGAGTGCACGTCCTTTCTCGAATGCGCCGACCGTCTCGGCGACAGCGCGCACGTCCCCGTCGGTGAGCCGCGGGTGCAGTGGCAGCGACAACAGTTCGCTGGCCGCACGCGTCGACCGTGGGCACTCAACGGGCGCGTAGGCGGCGAACGCCTCCTGTCCGGGCAGCGGCACGGGATAGTGGATAAGGGTCTCGATTCCAGCGCTGCGCAGGTATGTCTGCAGCGCGTCGCGGCCGGATGAGCGGACGGGGAACAGATGGTACACGTGGCCGGGGTCGTGCTGCGGCACTGGCGCCGCGGACGTGCCAGACAGCATCGCCGTGTACTGCGCTGCCAGGGTGCGACGTCGCTCATTCCAGGCGCGTAAGTATGGCAAGCGGGCGCGAAGCACGGCGGCCTGCAGCTCGTCGAGGCGACTGTTGACGCCGGCATCGACGTGCCGATATCGGTCCGCCTGCCCGCCGTGCCGGAGTCGGCGCACGCGTTCGGCGAGCGCCGCGTCGCTCGTGACCACGGCGCCCGCGTCCCCCATCGCGCCGAGGTTCTTCGTTGGATAAAAGCTGAATGCGCCCGCGACGCCGAAGCTGCCCACGGGCCGGGCGTGAGAGGTGGCCAGGTGCGCCTGACAGCAGTCCTCCACAATCGGAAGACCATGTCGAGCCGCGACTCCCACGAGCCGCTCGAGATCCGCGGGCTGCCCGTACAGGTGTACCGGCACGATCGCCGCGGTTCGCGGCGTGATGAGCGCCGCGCACGCCTCGGGATCGAGCGTCAGCCGATCGGCCTCCACATCGGCGAACACGGGTCGCGCGCCGACCATCAGTACCGCGAGCCCGGTGTAGGCGGCGGTGAGAGCCGGCACGATTACCTCGTCGCCTGCGCCGATTCCAAGCGCGCGCAGGATCAGCGCGATCGCATCGGTGCCGTTGCCGACGCCCACCGCGATGTCGACGCCGGAGGCTGCAGCGAATTCGTGCTCGAACGCCTCGACTTCGGGGCCGAGCACGAACCATCCGGCATGAATCACGCGCGCGATGGCTGTACGCACCCCCTCTTCGTCTTCGCCCCCACGGAGATCGATGAAGGGTATCCGGACGGCACTCACGAGACCGCGACCTGCGGCTGGTCGGCGGTCGGCACGTAATGATGCAGGTTGACCCTGTAGAACGCGACCGTGCGCTCGAGGCCGTCGGCCAGCACGGTCGTCGCGCGCCACCCCAGCGTTGCGCCGATTCGGGTCGAGTCGGCGTAACAGCTCCCGATATCTATCGCCTTTTTCTCCGGCGGCCAGTCGACGTAGCGGAATCGACCGGTGCCGGCCGTCCGGATGAGCAGCGCGACGAGGTCGCGATGCGCGATCGGTTCGAGCCCGCCCACGTTGAACGCCTGTCCGTTGCACGCGTCCGACGCTCCCGCGCGCAGAAACGCGTCTGCCGCGTCGTCGACGTACACGAAGTCGCGGAGCTGGGAGCCGTCACCGTAGATCTGAATCTCGCGGTTCTCGATTGCAAGCCGGATGAACCAGGCGATGAAGCCCTGGCGATTGTGCTTCATCAACTGTCGTGGACCGTATACGTTCGTGAGCCGCAGCGAACAGGCACGGACGCCAAAGACGTTGTTGTAGACGAGGTGGTAATACTCGCCTGCGGCCTTGTTGATGCCGTTCACGTCGGTCGGCCGCACGAGATGATTCTCGGTCACGGGCAGAGTATCGGGACGCCCGTACACCTGCCTCGTGCCCGCATACACCACCTTCACCCCAGGATTGTTGCGGCGGCACGCCTCCAGGATTGCAAGCTGGCTGCGGCAGTTGATTTCGAGATCCGTATAAGGATCCTGCATGCTGTCGACGTGGCTCACCTGGCCCGCGAGATTGAAGATCACGTCGCAGTCGCGAACCAGGTAGTTCACCGTGCTCTGCTGCCGAACGTCGGCGATGTTGATGCGGATGGCCTCCTCGATGCCGGAGACATTGAAGAGATTTCCACCATACTCTGGAATGAGCGAGTCGACGACGAGGATGTGGGCGCCGAGGTCGACGAGCTGGCGCGCGAGGTTGCTCCCGATGAACCCCAGCCCGCCGGTGATCATCACGCGACGGCCGTCGTAAAAGGTGCGGTAATCCACTAGACATCTCCTAAGGCCGAGATCGTCACGAATGAAGCAAGTTTTCCGCTTGGCCTTAGGAGATGTCGAGGCCCCGCGAAGCGGGGCCAAGAGCTACTGGGGCGCGGTGACGCGCAGCCTGTTCGCCGCACGGGTCCAGGCGATTTGAAGCGGAGCTTCACTGCGCGCCCTGCCTGGGTTCCTTCGGCACGGTGCCGGCGATGGTGGGGTTGCGGAACAGGACCGGCGAGCTGTGCTGTCCGAGCACGACGAGCTGAATCCAGAGCTTCATCACGTCGACGCCCGTCCAGAAGACCCGCCGGAAGTTGAAGAACTGTGACGTGCCGTAGGCGCGGTGGTAGTGGCTCACCGGCACCTCGACGATGCGGAATCCTGCTTCCTGGATCTTGCGCATCATCTCGAGGCAGATGACACCGGTATCGCGTTCGAGCTTCACGCGATCGAAGATTTCACGGCGCATCAGACGGAAATCGCAGTCGACGTCTCTCACGCGGAGGCGGAAGAGGATCTTCACGGTGTGGTGATAAATCCGCCCGATGATGATGCGGTGCAGCGGATCCGCCCGGCTGATCTTGAAGCCGTTCACCATGTCGGCGTCCGGGGTCAACCGGTTCCACAACATTTCGAGCTCGGCGGGATCGTACTGCGCGTCGCCGTCCGTGTAGGCGATGAGATCTTTGGTAGCTGCCGCAAAGCCGGTGCGCAGCGCGCCGCCGTAACCGCGGTTCTCCGCGTGGTGGATGACGCGCACGCACGGATATGTGCGCACCAGCTCCTCGGCGATCTCGGCGGTCGCGTCGGAGCTGCCGTCGTTCACGACGATGACCTCATAGTCGGGCGTGAGGCGGCTCGCGACCTGCACGGCTCTGATGACCAGGCTGGCAATGGTTCCGCCGTCGTTGAATGCGGGAAAGAAAAACGACAGACCGAGGGGCTTGTCTGCCATGAAAACGCGTCAAACCGTACCACGCCCGCGGGTTCCGGGCAAGGCCGATGGCACGACGCGGCGGGCCGCCAGCCGCCATGGAAGGACGGCCGATTCCAGGATCACTCGACCCGAGAGCTTCGACACCCCCTGGCGCCGCTCGACGAATGTGATCGGCACCTCGCGAATCCGGCTGCCCGCGCGCGTCGCGTGCCACGTCATCTCGACCTGGAACGCGTAGCCGTCCGATGCGATTCTCTCCAACGGGATTCGGAGCAGTGCCTCCCGGCGCCAGCAGCGGAAGCCGCTCGTGATGTCGTGGACGTCGAGCCCGGTCAGCACGCGGATGTAGCGGTTGGCCCCCGCGCTCAGAATCAGGCGGTGCAACGGCCAGTTCACGATCCGCCCTTCGGCGACGTAGCGCGAGCCGATCACCAGGTCGGCATGGGCCGCGGCGGAAATCATCCGCGGAACGTCCGCGGGGTCGTGCGAGTGGTCCGCATCCATCTGGACGATGAGATCGGCGTCGGTTGACAATGCGGCGCGCATGCCGTCGACGTACGAGCGCCCGAGCCCTCGTACGCCATCGCGGTGCAGCACCGAGACGCGCCCTGGATGCCGCGCGGCGATCGCATCCGCCACGGTCCCCGTGTCATCCGGGGATCGATCGTCGACGATCATCAGCCGCAGGTCGGGAAAGTCGAGCAGCTCACGCCCGACGACCGGCAGGGTGTCGCGCTCGTTGTACGTCGGCACGATGACTACGGTCTGCATCTGGCGATCACTGTTTGGACGGACTCTCGAGCCGCAACGCGGAGATCTGCTCCGAGATCAAGCCGACGAGGAAGACGACGACCGCGAAGAGAATCAGCAGCACGCTGCCGTTCGGGATGCGGGAGTGGACGGTGACGTTCCAGAGGCCGTACAGGGTGCCGAGCAGGAACGAGGCCACGCTGATCGGAAGGAAGATCCGCAGCGGGTTGAAGAGCGTGATCACCTTCAACAGAATCAGGAAAAATCTGGCGCCATCGCTCGCGAGCCTGATCTTCGATGTGCCGACGCGCGGCCGCGCCTGGACGGGCTCGAACGCGACGTTGTAGCCCGCCTTGATGAACGCCAGCGTCGTCGTCGTCGGCGTGGAGAAGCCGTTCGGCAGAAGATGGATGAATTCACGGAGACAGTCGCGCCGTGCGGCGCGAAAGCCCGACGTGAGATCCGGGATCGGGCGCGCCGTCAAATAGCTGGCGAGCCCATTGAGCGTGACGTTGCCGATGCGCCGAATGAGCGTGGCCTGCGTCGCGGCCACGCGCGCGGCAATCACGAGGTCGTACTCGCCAAGCCGGCTGACCAGCCGCTCGGCGTCCTCGGGACGATGCTGGCCATCGGCGTCGACGATCAGGACGAACTCGCCGGTGGCCGCGCGGATTCCGGTCTTCACCGCCGCGCCGTTGCCTTTGTTGTAGGGGTGTCGAATCACGCGCGCACCGGCGCCGCGGGCGTGATCGCCGGTCGCGTCGACGCTGCCGTCGTCGACGACGATGATTTCGTGCCACGGCGCCGTTGCCCGAAGGGTCGTGACGACCGAGCCGATCGCGTCGGCCTCGTTCATGGCCGGAATGACGACCGACACGGCGGAGGTATCAGCCAAGGAGCTGCTCGATGACGCCGTCCCACGTGACGGCACTCGCGCGCACGCGGCCGGCGCTGCCAAGCCGCGCCGCGAGCGTCCTGTCTGCCGCGAGGCGACTGATGACGGCCGCAATCGCCTGCGGCTGCGGGGCGCAGACGAACCCGTTCGATCCATCGACGACGAACTCGAGCACGCCACCGGAATCGGTTGCGGTGATGACCGGCTTCGATGAGAGGAATGCCTCGAGCGTCACGTATCCGTAATCCTCGTCGAACGGTACGTACACGACGGCGAGCGCATGCGCATAAAGATCCAACAGCTGGTCGGCTCCTGCCGCGCCGGTGAACGTGATGCGATCGCCTGCGCCGCTCTCCGCCGCGGCGCGCTCGGATTCGGCGCGGCCCGAGCCGTCGCCGACGACGATCAACCGGAGCGGCGCGGGCACGTGTGCCATGGCGCGAATGACGAGATCGTGGCGCTTCACTCGTTCGATCCGGCCCACCGACAGCACGTAGTCGCCGTAACGCCCGCCGTGAAGCCGCCCGGCGAGCGGTGGTGGATGGTACAACGCCTGGCCCGCGACGCCGTTGAACTTCGCGAGGCGACTGGCCGTGTTCTGCGCATTCGTGAAGACGCGGCGGCACTCCCCGAGCATGCGCGTGTCCAGCTCGATCAGGCGTCGCCGCAGCCCGACATCCTCTTCCGTGTCCGTGAAGTCGCTGTACTCGGTGCCGCACAACTCGTACGCCGCACGATGCTGATGAATCAGCCACGCGACCTTGCGCGGGTGCCGCGCGCAATATGTCGGGAAGCGCGTCGCAATCAGCAGGTCGATCGGTTGTCCGGCGCTGCTCGACAAATCGAGCAGGCGCCATGCGGCGGCCTGCGCCAGCAGCTCTGATTTCGGCTGCGGCCGGAACGGCAGCGCGACCTTCTCGACGTCGTGGCCCCGCCGCCGCAGCTGTTCGACGAGCGCCCGCACATGCAGCTCGGCCCCGCCCTCGACGAACGGGACCTGCGCCTCAGCGACAACGATTCTCATTTGCTCATTTCAGATATCAGATTTGGACATTGGCATTTGATCATCGGATTTCATCGCCATCGCGTCATCGCCATGCGATGAACAAATGAACAAATCAAACATGATCAAATGAGCCAGATGATCGGATGCATTGATCAAATCTGAAATCTGAGATGACGAGATGAATCATCTAGGTTGCAAATCGGAAATTTATGATATCGCCGTCCTTGACGATGTACTCCTTGCCTTCGAGGCGCACCTCGCCGTGATCGCGGCAGGCAGCCATCGAACCGCGGGCGATCAGCGCGTCGTAGGCAACCACTTCGGCGCGGATGAACCCTCTGGCGATGTCACTGTGAATCTCGCCGGCTGCCAGTTGTGCGGGCGTGTCCCGCGGGATAGACCAGGCGCGGCACTCGTCCTCGCCGACGGTGAAGAAAGAGAGGTACCCGAGCAGGTCGTAGCTGGCGCGGATCACCCGATCGAGGCCGGATTCCGTCAAGCCCAGATCGGAGAGAAAGGCGGTGGCGTCGGCGCCTTCGAGCTGGCCGATCTCGAGCTCGATTTTTGCGCACACGGCAACCGCGCGGGTGGCGGCGTGCGCGAGAAACGAGGTCAACCCGGTCCGGGCGGCAGCCTTGTCGACGCTCGCGCCGACCGTGGCCAGGTCGGTTTCGTCGAGATTGATGACGAGGAGCAGCGGCTTGGCTGACAGCAGTTGGAAACCGCGGAGCCGTTTGAGGTCCTCGCCCGTGAGCTCCAGCGCACGCAGGGGCCGACCGTCTTCGAGGGCCGCCTTGCATCGGTGCACGAGGTCGCGTTCCTTCTCGAGCTCCGGTGTCCGTGCTTTCTTCAGGTCCTTTTCGAGCCGCTCGAGGCGCCGCTCGAGGACGCCGAGATCGGCGAGGATCAGCTCGTCCTCCATCGCCTGGGCGTCGCGTGCGGGGTCGACCGAGCCCGAGGGATGCGGCACGGCCTCGTCGTGGAAGGCGCGGACCACGTGCACGAGGGCGTCGGCGTTCTTGTAGCCGGCGACGTCAACGAGCGCCTGCGCGCCGCTGCGGGCGGGGCCGATGATGTCGGTGAACTCAACCGTGGCGGGGACGCGCTTGCGCGGGTTGTACATGGCGGTGAGGCGGTCGAGCCGCGCGTCAGGAATCTTGGAGATGCCGATGTTGACGTCGCCTTTGCCGCGCGGCGCCTCCCGGGCCGCGGTCATGAGTTGAAAGAGCGTGGTCTTGCCGTTCCCGTCCAGGCCGATCAGCGCCGCACGAAGCATGAGCGCTCCAGCCTAGCACGAGGGTCAGAACGGGGTCAGAACGGGGTCAGAACGGGGTCAGACCCTGGTGACGGATCGACTCAAGGCCTTCAGTCGGGTCGACTCAATGCCTTGAGTCGACCCGCATCGTTGGTCTGACCCCGTCCTGACCCGCTCACGAAAGTATGACGAAAATTAGGCGTAACATGCTGTCAATCTGGCGTTTGCGGTTGACAATCTTCCGAGCTGCGCCATATCATCGAGTGGATTTTTGTGGACAGAAGTGGAGCAAAGAGGCCTCCGTGGGAGCGCTCCGGCGCGAATCGACGAAAAGGGTCGACTTAAGGTGCCGACTATCTTCCGGGCGGTCATTCAGGACCAGCACGGGCCGGATGTCTTCGTCACCAGCCTGGCCGGCGATTCCGTACGGATTTATCCGATGCCGGTCTGGCTGGAAATCGAACGGAAGCTGTCAATCATGCCGGGGAACCATCCCTCGCGGCTCAAGTTCCTCGATCGGGTGAACTTCTACGGTCAGGCGGTCGAGCTCGACCCCCAGGGCCGGGTGGTCATTCCGGCGCACCTTCGTGAGAGCGCGTCGATCATCGGCGACGTCCGCGTGTTCGGCCGCATCGATTACCTCGATGTCTGGAACGAGGAACGATTCCAGCAGAAGCTCCAGCGGGAACCGTGGACCGACGAAGACGGCCTTCGGATGTCGGAGCATGGCATTTAACGGAGAGCCGCGGTCGTGGAGCAGGCGCAAGGTTCGTCGCACGAACCGGTCCTGGTGGCCGAAGTGCTCGCGCTGCTCGCGCCGTCCCGCGGCGGCCAGTTCGTCGATTGCACTGTTGGACTCGGCGGTCATGCGCAGGCGCTGCTCGAGCACGGGGCCTCGCGTGTCCTGGGCCTCGACCGCGACGCGGCGGCGCTCGACTACGCGCGCGAACGGCTCCAACCGTTCGGCGACCGTGTCGAGCTCGTCCACGCCGACTACCGTCGCCTCGACGAGATACTCGCCGCGCGCAACCTGCCGCCCGTCGACGGGCTGCTCGCGGATCTCGGCGTCTCGTCGATGCAGCTCGACGCGCCAGGCCGCGGTTTCAGCTTCCGGCGCGACGAGCCGCTCGACATGCGGATGGACACGACGCAAGGACCGACCGCCGCCGACGCCCTCCGCGAGGTGGACGAGCGGACGCTTGCCGACGTGATTTACAGGTTCGGAGAGGAGCGTTACTCACGGAGAGTGGCGCGGGCGGTGATCGAGGCCCGCGCTCGGAACGCAATTGAAACAACGGGCCAGCTCGCCGATCTCGTGCGGCGAGCGATCCCGCGCAAGGGCTACTCGAGGATCGACCCGGCGACGCGAACATTCCAGGCCATTCGCATCTGGATCAACCGCGAGCTCGAGGGACTCGACACATTCCTCGCATCAGCAGCACGGAATCTGTCCGCGGGCGGCCGGCTGTCGATCGTCACGTTCCATTCGCTGGAGGACCGGATCGTCAAGCACACGTTGCGCGGGCTGCAGGCCGACGGCGGTCTGAAGATTCTGACCAAACGCCCGGTCGTCCCGAGCGAGGCCGAGACGGCACGCAACCCGCGAGCGCGAAGCGCCAAGCTCCGCGCCGCCGAACGGACCTGAGGAAACGGAAGCGGAACGGAAAACGCAGGAAGACGGAGGGAACCGCGACGACAGAGGGAAAGGTTTTTATACGGAGACTGAGAGAAACGGGAGGGAGATACGTGTGTTCGGTCTCTGTTTCTCGGTTTCTCTGTGTAGATACCGTTCCCTCCGTCCCCTCCGTAGCCCTCCGTCGGCAAGGTGACTCGGTATGACGGCCGAAACGTTCGAATACGCGATCAAGAAGGATGTACGGAACAATCCCATCGTGCGCGAGATCGATCGCGACCGGCAGCGCGAGATGTGGCGCTCGGTGGGGCTGGGCCTCTTCTTCGTGTCGGTGCTTCTCTTCTCGGCGTGGCAGCACTTCGAGTTGCTCCGCCACGGGTACCGACTCGAAAACATGCAGCTCGAACGAGCCGCGGAAGACGAGATCAACCGACACCTGCGCCTCGAGATCGAGACGCTGCGAGCGCCGGCGCGCATCGAGAAGCTCGCGATGGAGCGCCTGCACATGATCGCGCCCGGCCCGGATGATGCATCCGTCATCGAACGCGTGAGGCCGTCCCCCCCGCCGCCGCGCTCCATCGTCGCGCATCGGTAACCATGCTCACACGCGCGAAGGTGCATGAACGTGTCGAATAACGCCGTGTAACCACGGCAGGGAAACGTCCGGTGGTCGAAGACACCGCCAACCCCTGGCGCACGACCCTGAAGCGCCGACTCGTCGTCGCCGCCGTCTGCTTCGGTCTATGGACGGTCGCGATCGAAGCCCGCCTCGTGTACCTGCAGGTCCTCCGGCACGCCGAGCTCTCGGCACGGGCCGATCGACAGCAGATGCGCACGGTCAGCGCACCCGCCAAGCGCGGCGAGATCCTCGACCGTCGCGGCCGTGTGCTCGCATACAGCGTGGATGCCGAATCGATCTACGCCGTTCCGAACGAGATCGATAATCCAGAGAGCGCCGCCGCGGCGCTGTGCGGCGCGCTGGACGTGTGCACGATAAAGGAGCGCGAGGGGTTCGTCGAGCGGTTCCGGCGGCAGCGCGCGTTCGTCTACGTGCGGCGGCAGGTGTCACCGGAGGAGGCGCGCCGTGTCGACGCGCTGCAGCTCGAAGGCATCGGCTTCATGAAGGAGAACCGCCGCTTCTACCCCAACAAGGAGCTTGCGGCGCACCTGCTGGGCTACGTAGGCATCGACAACACCGGCCTTCATGGAATCGAAGCCGCATACGACGGCCTCATCAAAGGACGGCCGGGCACGGTGCTGATTCAGACCGACGCGCGGCGCCATGCCTTCAGCCGCATCGAGCGGCCGCCGACCGCTGGCGCCACGCTCGAGCTGACGATCGATCAGCACCTGCAGCACATCGTCGAACGGGAGCTTCACGCCGCGGTCAAGGCGAACGCCGCCGCCGGCGGGTCTGCCGTGATCATGGATCCGAGGACGGGCGAAATCCTCGCCCTCGCGAACGTCCCCACGTTCAACCCCAACGCGTTCCGGAACGCGGATGAAGAGACGCGGCGTAATCGGGCAGTACAGGACCTGTACGAGCCGGGCTCCACCTTCAAGATCGTGACGGCATCGGCCGCTCTCGAGGAGAAGATATTCCGGCCGGAGGATCCGATCGACGTCAGCGGCGGCGTGATCCGGCTCGGAGCGCGCGTGATTGACGACGTGCACGCGTACAACGTGCTGTCATTCGCCGATGTCATCGTCAAGTCGAGCAACGTCGGCGCCACCAAAGTGGGGCTCAAGCTGGGCCCGGAGCGACTCGGTCTGTACGTTCGCCGGTTCGGGTTCGGGCGGCCGACGTCGCGCGACTTTCCAGGCGAGAGCCCGGGCATCGTGTGGGATCCCTCGAAGCTCACCGACAGCGCGCTCGCGTCAGTGTCGATCGGCTATCAGGTCGGGGTGACCCCGCTGCAGATGGCCGCGGCTGTCAGCTCCATCGCCAATGGCGGCAACCTCTTCGAGCCCCGAGCCGTGCGGGCCGTTATCCGAGACGGCAGGCGAACCGTCGTTCCGCACAAGATCGTGCGGCGTACGATCAGTGCCGCAACCGCCGTCGAACTGACACGCATGATGGAGGGGGTCGTCCAGCGTGGGACGGCGACGCGCGCGGCGATTTCCGGCTACACGGTTGCCGGCAAAACCGGCACCGCGCAGAAGCTCGTCGGGGGGCGCTACTCGCACTCGGAATTCAACGCGTCGTTCGTCGGCTTCGTCCCCGCGACCAGACCCGTGTTCACCATCGTTGTCGTCATCGATTCGCCCCATGGAAGGGATGGTTACTTCGGAGGACAGGTCGCCGCGCCCGTGTTTCAGAAAATCGCGGACGCTGCACTCCGGCATGCCGGCGTGCCGGCCACGGTGAACGCCCCGCCTCCGGTGCTGGTCGCCGAACGTCACCAGACGCCAGCGCAGCCAACTGCCGGTCCGGTGGGCGCGCTGCCACTCGTCCCGCTGC
Source organism: Vicinamibacterales bacterium (assembly GCA_036005125.1). Classification (GTDB taxonomy): domain Bacteria; phylum Acidobacteriota; class Vicinamibacteria; order Vicinamibacterales; family UBA2999; genus DASYQV01. Next base: position 30,446 of record DASYQV010000311.1, on the reverse strand, counting down.
ACGGCCCATCCTCGGCAGACCGTTCCGCCTTTCCCGACCTTCGTGGACTGAGCGCGCGCGAGGCGCTGCGCACGCTGGTCCAGATGGGCCTGACCGTCCGTCTTCAGGGCGCTGGCGTCGTTGTCGATCAGCAGCCCGGGCCCGGTGCGCCCACTGACCGCGGCTCGTCGGCCACGTTGTGGCTCGCGCGTCAAACGTCGGTGCGTCTTGCGAGCGGAATGCAGCCATGACCGTCGGCCAACTGCTGTACGCATTGGTTCGCGCCCTGCCGCCCGAGCAGCGACCGGCGAGCGTGCCCGACGCCCGCACGGGAGCGCTCGATATCGAGGCATCAGGCGTGACCCACGACTCTCGCCGGACGAAGCCCGGGTCGATCTTCGTCGCGCTGCGCGGGCTGACGACTGACGGTGTTCGGTTCGCGCCTCAGGCGATTGCCAGCGGCGCCGCGGCTGTCGTTGCCGAACGGCCGCCTGAAACGTTCACACCCGTACCGTGGCTGCTCGTACCGGACGCCCGTCTCGCGCTGGCACTGCTGGCCGCGGAGTTCTACGGTCATCCGAGCCGCCGGATGCAGGTCGTCGGTATCACCGGCACAAACGGAAAGACGACAACGGCATACCTGTTGAGCGCGACCTTCGAAGCCGCCGGCGTGCGATGCGGGCTGATGGGAACGGTGAAATACCGGGTTGGCGATCGCGAATTCGACGCGACCCGCACGACACCCGAGGCTCCTGATGTAGAGGATCTGCTCCACCAGATGGTGGAGGCCGGCTGCGGGGCGTGCGTGATGGAGGTGTCTTCACATGCGCTCGCGCTCCGGCGCGTGGACGGCATGCAGTTCGCCGCGGCCGTCTTCACGAACCTGACGCGCGATCACCTCGACTTCCATGCCGACATGGAAGACTACTTTGCGGCCAAGCGACGTCTGTTCGACATGCTGCCGGACGCCGCGCCGGCCGTCGTGAACCTCGACGATCCGCGCGGCGCCTCTCTCGTGGAACGGACGGGCAATCCGGTGACGTACGCCATCGGCAAGCCAGCCGACGTGGCGCCCGGCCCACTGTCGTTCTCGCTCGAGGGTCTGCAGTTCGACGTTCGAACGCCGGTGGGCGTTGTACCGGTCCGCTCGAAACTCGTTGGCCGGCCGAATGTGTACAACATCCTTGCCGCCGTCGGTACCGCGACCGCCCTCGGCCTGCCGCTCGACCCGATCGCGCGCGGGCTCGCCCAGCTGCCGGGTGTACCGGGGCGATTTGAAATCGCCTCGTCGGCCAAGGACGACATCACGGTGGTCATCGACTACGCTCACACCGATGATGCGTTGCGGAATCTGCTGGAAACGGCGCGGCCGCTCGCTCCGGAACGGCTGATTACCGTCTTCGGCGCAGGCGGCGATCGCGATCGCACGAAGCGGCCGCTGATGGGCATGGTCGCGGCGCGCTTGAGCGACGTGGTGGTCGTCACGTCGGATAATCCGCGCAGCGAGGATCCCATGCGCATCATCGACGAGGTGATGCGAGGCGTGCGGGCCGAGCTGCGGCAAGGATCGACAGAGGCTCTTACGGTGATCGATCGCCGGGACGCTATCCGTCAGGCAATCGAGCGGGCGGCGAGCGGCGACGTCGTGCTCATCGCCGGCAAGGGACACGAAAAGTATCAGGAAGTCGCCGGCCGGGTCTTTCCGTTCGACGACGTCGCCGTGGCGCGCGAGGCGCTCTCGGCGCGGCGTCTGCGTGCGAAGGTGAGTTAGTGCCCGCATCCGGTGTAGTGCCCGTCACGCTCGGATGGTTGGCAACGACCGTCGGCGGCCGAATCATCTCCGGGTCCCCTGCCCGGCCTGTCGGCAACCTGACGACCGACACGCGAGCGCTGCAGCCGGGCGACTTCTTCGTGGCGTTACGAGGGCCGCGGTTCGACGGGAATGCCTTTGTCGAGCAGGCGCTCGAGAAAGGCGCCGGGGGGGCACTCGTTGATGGAGGCTTCGACCGTCGGCCGGACCTCGACGCCCGGCAAGAGGCCCCGGCCTTGGTCCAGGTCGACGACACGCTGCTCGCTTTGCAGCAGCTCGCGCACGCGGTACGACAAGGGTCGGGCACGCGCGTCGTGGCGATCACCGGCAGCGCCGGAAAAACGACCACCAAGGAGACGATCGCCGAGTTGCTCGGCACACGCTTCCGGGTCGTGAAGAACAAGGGAAACCTGAACAACCACATCGGACTGCCCGTCTCGCTGATGCAGCTGCGGGACCGGCCCGACGTGGCGGTCATGGAGCTCGGGATGAATCACGCGGGCGAGATCAGCACGCTCGTCGCGATTGCCGAGCCCGACGTGCGTGTCTGGATCAACGTCGGCGACGCACATCTCGGGTTCTTCGCATCTGCCGACGCGATTGCCGATGCCAAGGCGGAGATTCTGGAACGGGCCGACGCGTCCACCGTTCTCGTCTGCAATGCCGACGACGCGCTGGTGATGGCGCGCGTGACGAAGTTCCCGGGACGCGTGGTGACATTCGGCGCGGCCCCGCACGCGACGGTCCGCGCCGTGGAGATCGAAGATCGCGGCGTCAATGGGATGCGTGCGCGCGTCGCGACACCGGCGGGCGAGCGAGAGTTCGAAACGCCGCTCCTCGGCCGAGGCAACCTCGCGAACGTGCTCGCAGCCACGGCCGTGGCGCTCGAGTTCAAGGTTGCGCTCGACGTCATCGTGGACATCGCGCGCCGGCTCACGCCCGCCGCCCATCGTGGCGCCGTGCATCGTCTCAACTCGGGCGTCACGCTCATTGACGACTCGTACAACTCGAGCCCGACCGCTCTCCGGCGAGCGCTCGAGGTCGTGGCGCGCGAACCGGGCGCGACACGCAAGGTCGCCGTGCTCGGCGAGATGCTGGAGTTGGGCGACGTGTCGGTGCCGCTGCACGAGGAATGCGGGCGAGCCGCGGCAGAGGCCGGCCTGCGCCTGCTGTTTGCCGTCGGCGGGCCGCCGGCCCGCGCGCTTGCCGACGCGGCGATCCGCGCAGGCATGCCCGCAGGCGACGTGACCTACGTCGAAAACAGCGATCAGGCGGCCTGGCGCGTCGCCAGCGCGCTCGGCGCAGGTGATCTCGTGCTCGTCAAGGGTTCCCGCGGGATTCGCACGGACCTGGTGGTGGATCGAATCGTGGCGGAGCTCGCCTGATGCTCTACTACCTCCTGTACCCACTGTCGGTGTACATCGGCGTGCTGAACGTGACGCGATACATCACGTTCCGCACCGCCGCGGCCAGCCTGACGGCGCTCCTCCTGAGCCTCGTGCTCGGTCCGTGGATGATCAGCAAGCTGCGGGAGTTCCAGATCGGCCAGGTCATCCGCCAGGAAGGTCCGCAAACGCACCGCACCAAGGCGGGGACGCCGACGATGGGCGGCCTCCTGATCCTGGTGTCCGCGCTCGTGCCGACGCTGCTCTGGGCGGATCTCTCGAACCCGTACATCTGGATTGCCGTCCTCTCGACCACAGCGTTTGGCGCCGTCGGCTTCCTCGACGACTACCTGAAGATCACGCGCCGTTCGCATCACGGCCTGCGCCCCCGTCAGAAGATGGCGTTTCAGCTGCTGATTGGGGTCGGCGTCGGACTGGCGCTCATGGCGGTGGCCGCGAACAATCTGTACAACACACGCCTCATCTTTCCGTTTTTCAAGAATCTCATCCCCGATCTCGGATGGTTCTACGTCGCCTTCGCGACGTTCGTCCTCGTCGGCTTCAGCAACGCCGTGAACCTCACCGACGGCCTCGATGGACTGGCCATCAGCACGTTTGCCGTGGCGGCGGCCGCGTTCACCGCGCTGTCGTACGTGACCGGTCACCGCATCCTCGCGGATTACCTGCTCATCGTCCGCTTTCAGCCGGCCGGCGAGCTGACGATTTTCTGCGGCGCGCTGGTCGGGGCGAGCCTCGGCTTTCTCTGGTACAACGCCTATCCCGCTGAGATCTTCATGGGCGACGTCGGATCGCTGGCGCTTGGCGGCGCCCTCGCCACCGTCGCCATCCTCATCAAACAGGAACTGCTCCTCCTGATCGTTGGCGGCGTGTTCGTCGTCGAGGCCCTGTCCGTGATGATCCAGGTGTGCTCGTTCAAGCTGACCGGCAAACGAGTGTTCAAGATGGCGCCGATCCACCATCACTTCGAGCTGATCGGCTGGAGCGAGCCGAAGGTCATCGCGCGGTTCCTGATCGTCGCGGTCATCTTCGCGCTGATGAGTCTCACGACGCTGAAGCTGCGGTGACATGTGGACTTCTCCGTCGAGGGCAGGGACGTGGTGGTCGTAGGAGCCGCCCGAAGCGGCATAGCTGCTGCGGAGCTGCTGGTCCGGAGGGGAGCGCAGGTGACGCTGTCGGAGCTGCGTGAATCGTTCGAAGCGGCCGACCGCCTCCGCACGCTCGGAGTGAGGCTGGAGCTCGGGGGCCACGAACCCTCGACGTTCGCGAGGGCGAACCTCGTGGTCGCGAGCCCCGGCGTGCCGCTGGAGCAGCCGGTGTTCGACGTCGCACGCGCGCGGGGCGTCGAGATCGTCGGCGAGCTCGAGCTGGCGTGGCGATGGCTGAAGGGGCGAGTGATTGCGGTCACCGGAACGAAGGGTAAGTCGACGACCACCACGCTCATCGGACGGATGCTCGATGCTGACGGTCGCGCCGTGCTCGTGGGCGGCAACATCGGCGTGCCGCTGAGCGCGCAGGTGGACGAATCGACGCCCGAGAGCGTGCACGTCGTCGAGACGAGCAGCTTTCAGTTGGAGACGACGACCTCTTTTCATCCCTGGATTGCCGTCTGGCTCAACTTGGCAGCCGACCACCTCGATCGTCACCCGTCCGTCGATGCGTACGCCGCGGCGAAGGCGCGGATCTTCGCGAACCAGGAGCCCGACGACTGGGCGGTCGTCAACGCCGACGATGCCGCGGTCGTCCATCACGCGGGCGCGGCGAAGAGCCGTGTCGTGGCCTACTCGCTGAGCGGCACGATTGCCGAAGGGTTCGTGGTGAGCCGGGACTGGATCGTCCGCCGCACGACGACTGGCGACGAGCGACTGTTCCCGGTGAGCGCCGTGGAGCTGACCGGGCGCCACATGCTGAACAACGTGCTGGCCGCCACGGCCGCAGCCCACGTGGCGGGGGTGCCATCTGCCGCAATGGCCCAGGCCCTCCGCGGCTTCCATGGGCTGCCGCACGTGATGGAACCGGCCGGGCGCGTCAACGGCGTGCGATTCGTGAACGACTCGAAGGCGACCAACGTCGAGGCTGCCCGCGCCTCGATCGAAAGCTTCGAGCGGGGCGTGGTCGCCATCATCGGCGGACGGTTCAAGGGTGGCGATCTGCGCGACCTGCGCGCGCCGCTCGCGACGCACGGCCGCGGCGTGATCGCGATTGGCGAGGCGGCTCCGCTGGTGCGGGCGGCACTCGCCGATCTGTTGCCGGTCATCGACGCCGCATCGATGCGCGACGCGGTTGAAAAGGGGTTTGATGCCGCGGCACCCGACGGCGTCGTGTTGCTGGTGCCGGCGTGCGCGAGCTTCGACTGGTTCCGCGATTACGCGGAGCGGGGCCAGGCATTCAAAGACGAGGTGGCGAGACTCGAGAAGATTCGTGAGTAGCGATCCTGGTGGAGCGCCATCACAAATCACGAATCACAAGTCGCAAATGGCGAGAGCGGTCAGCAGTCGTCAGTCGGCATGGCGCGGTTGGGAGCCCTCCGCTGGGAACGCAGACTACCCCGGTCTGCGAGGATGGTGTCCCGTCCCACGGGCCGACTGATGACTGCTGACCGCTCTCGCAAATTGTAGCGCGCGGCGCGCTGACAAGTATTTCGGACTCATGGGTGAGAACTTTAGACCGTATGACGGATGCAGGCTACGGGCTACGGACTACGGGCTGCAGGAACAGATTCAGAAGGCTCTTTCCCGAAGCCCGAAGCCTGTAGTCCGAAGCCATGCATCTTCGCAGTGTCTTTCAGACAGTGATCGCTCGATCGAACGGTAACAATGGCCCGCAAGCTCAAGTCTGACGGCATTCTGTTCATTGCCACGCTGCTCCTCGTCTGCGTCAGCATCGTGATGGTGTACAGCGCCTCCGCGCTTCTCGCGCTCGAACGGTTCCAGCAGCCTCAACTCTTCCTCGTCAAGCAGGCGCTCTGGACGGCGCTGGGCCTTGCCGTGCTCGCCATCGCCATCCGCGTCGACTACCGCACGTATCGCAACGAGGCCTTCATCTGGGTGCTCGTCGGCATTGTCGCCGCGATGCTCGTGGGCGTGCTCTTCAGCGCCCCGGTGAACGGCACCCGGCGGTGGTTCGGCTTCGGCGGTCTCGGCATCCAGCCCTCGGAGCTGGCAAAGATTGGCTGCGTGCTGTTCACCGCGATCATGCTGGAGCGCCGGATGCACCGCATCGACGAGGTGTCGTACTCGCTTCTGCCGATCGGAATCGTGCTCGGAGCGCTCGTCGCGCTGATTCTGCTGCAGCCCGACTTCGGCACGGCCGTCTCGATCGTCACGATCGCCGCGGTGATGGTCTTCGCGGCGGGCCTGCATTATCGCTACTTCATCGGTGTCACGCTCGCCGCGCTGCCGGTCATCTACGTCGTGCTGGTGAGCGCGCCGTACCGGCGCCGGCGGCTTCTCGCTTTCTGGGATCCGTGGGCCGATCCGCTCGGCGACGGTTTCCAGATCATCCAATCGCTCATCGCCGTGGCCACCGGCGGCATCTTCGGTCGCGGTTTGATGGCGGGCGTTCAGAAGCTGTTCTACCTGCCGGAGCCGCATACCGACTTCATCTACGCGGTGATCGCCGAAGAGCTGGGCCTGATTGGCTCCACGGCCATCCTCTTGTGCTTCGCCGTGATCACCTGGCGAGGGCTGCGAATCGCCTTCCGCGCGGAGGACTCGTTCGGGGCGTTCGTCGCGCTCGGCCTCACTACGATGATCGCGGTGCAGGCGTTCGTGAACATGAGCGTGGTTCTGGGTCTGCTCCCGACCAAAGGCATGCCGCTGCCGCTCGTGAGCGCCGGCGGATCGTCGATGCTCGTCAACCTGCTGGGAATCGGCGTGTTGCTGAACGTCTCGCAGCACCAGGCCTCCGGAGCATGAATGCGCGTCCTCATCGCGGGCGGCGGAACGGGCGGGCATCTCTACCCCGGCATCGCCGTCGCGCGCGAGTTCATGGCACGCGTGCCCGACGCGCAGGTCACGTTCGTCGGCACCGCGCAGGGGATCGAGTCGCGAGTGGTGCCGCGCGAGGGATTCGCGCTCGACGTGATCCGGAGCGGCGGCCTGAAGGGCAAATCGCTCGCGAGCCTCGCTCGCGGCATGGGACTGCTGCCACTGAGCGCGAGCGACGCCTGGGAGGTGGTGGCGCGACGGCGACCATCGGTGGTCATCGGCGTGGGCGGTTACAGCTCGGGCCCGGTCGTGATGCTCGCGGCGCTGCGCGGCATTCCGACAATGGTGATGGAGCAGAACGCGGTGCCGGGCCTGACCAATCGCCTGCTCGCGCGGCTGGTGAAGGCGGCTGCCGTCACCTACGAGGAGAGTGTGCCGTTCTTTTCGGGTAAGGCGTTCGTGGCGGGGAATCCGGTACGTCCGGAGTTTTTCAACACCGAGGAGGCTCATGACGATCGACGTTCGCCGCCAGGGGCGGCACGGGTACTAGTCTTTGGCGGCTCTCAGGGCGCGCACGCGATCAACGTGGCCCTGGTGGAGGCGGCGCCGCGGCTGGCTGCCGCAGAGCCACGAGTGGCAATCACGCACCAGACTGGGGAGCGCGATCTGGAAATGGTCCGTGACGCGTACCGTCGCGCGGACCTTGAAGCCAGGGTCGAGCCGTTCCTGTTCACCATGGATCGTGAGATGAAGGCGGCCGACATCGTCGTCTCGCGGGCCGGGGCGACGACGCTGGCCGAGCTCGCGGCAGCCGGTCGCGCCGCGATCCTCGTGCCGCTGCCGACCGCAACCGACGACCACCAGCGCCGGAATGCGGAGGCGCTGGTGCGGCAGGGAGCCGCCGTGATGATCGAGCAGCGCGAACTGACCGGTGACCGGTTGGCGGCCGACGTGCTGGCGCTGGCTCGCGACCCGGCGCGCCGCGCCGGTCTTGCCAGGGCCGCGCGGCAGCTCGCGCGGCCTGATGCCGCACGGGCGATCGTGGACAAGGCGCTCGAGCTGGCGCGAGGGCGGGTCTGACCAGTCAGGGGCTCTGCCGGGCTCTGCCCTTGACTGGTCAGACCCAGTATCTTCTTGGCGCGCTCCGCGCGCCTAGGCCCGTTATGCGGTGCGACAACGCGTACAAAATTCGCGTTTGCGGCCGCATAACGGGCTGAGCCGCGCGGTCGGGACACACGCGTAAAGGTGACGAGTGCTGCAACACGGTTTGCTGGGGAAGACCCGGCGGGTCCACTTCGTCGGCATCGGCGGCATCGGCATGAGCGGTATCGCCGAACTGCTGGCAAATCTCGGGTACGTCGTCACCGGATCCGATGAGAAGCGATCGAAGGTGACCGATCGTCTCGCCTCGAAATTCGGTGTCGTTGTTCTGGAAGGACATGCAGGGTCGTACGTGGGCGACGCCGACGTCGTGGTCGTGTCCTCCGCGGTGAAGCCGACCAACCCCGAGATCGCCGAAGCCCAGCGGCGCCGAATCCCGGTCGTCGCGCGGGCCGAAATGCTGGCCGAGTTGATGCGGCTCCGGTTCTCGATTGCGGTGGCCGGGGCGCACGGCAAGACGACGACGACCTCGATGATCGCGCTCGTGCTGGAGGGCGCCGGTCTCGACCCGACCGCGGTGATCGGCGGCCGGCTGAGCGCGTTCGGCAGCAACGCACGGCTCGGCGGCGGCGAGTATCTGGTGGCCGAGGCGGACGAAAGCGACCGATCGTTCCTGATGCTCTGGCCCGCGATCGCGGTGATTACGAACATCGACCGGGAGCACATGGAGAACTACGGGAGCTTTGCCGAGCTGCAGGGTGCGTTTCTCGAGTTCGCGAACAGAGTGCCGTTCTACGGCAGCGTGATCGCGTGTGCCGATGATGAACCGCTCGCGGCGGTGCTGCCGAACGTGAAGCGGCGGCTCGTCACCTACGGGCTCGACAATGCCGAGGCCGACATCATCGGGACCGACATCGACGTGGGCAGCTTCGGCGGTCGCTGTATCGTCCACCGCCGCCACGCGACGGCCACGGACAGACTGGGCGAGCTGCGGCTCCTCATGCCGGGTCGTCATAACCTGCAGAACGCGCTCGCCGCCCTCGCCGTGGCCGAGCAGGTGGGCGTCGATTTCGCTCAGGTGGTGCGCGCGCTCGAAGGCTTCGAGGGCGCCGAGCGGCGGTTCGAGCGGTACGGCGAGGTCGGCGGCGTGCTCGTGATTGACGACTACGGCCATCATCCGACGGAAATCGCCGCGGTCCTGGCGGCTGCGCGCGCCGCGCTCGACCGGCGGCTGGTCGTCGCGTTTCAGCCGCATCGGTATACGCGCACCCGCGACCTGCTGGACGCCTTCGGACCGGCGCTGAAGAACGCCGACGAGATCGTCCTCACCGATATTTATGCCGCGAATGAGGAACCGATTCCGGGTGTGACGGTCGACGCGCTCGCCGACGCGATCAGCCGCGGTAGCGGGAAGCGCGTCCGGCTCGCCCGGACGCTCGATGAGGTGGTGACGACGGTGATCGAGATCGCTAAGCCTGGCGACGCGGTAATCACTCTGGGAGCTGGCTCGATCGGGACAGTCCCGGCCCGGCTCGTCGAGGCGCTCGGCCGAAAGGAGCTCCAGGGCCGAAAGGAGCTGCAGAACCAGCCGAGGAACTCTGCCCCTTGATATCGGCGGCAGAGCTCCTCGGCTGGTTCGCCCGGTATCTTCTGGCGCGCTCCGCGCGCCTGGACCGTTATGCGGTCCCACAACGAGCATGAGACTCCGTTTGAACCCGCATAACGGTCCGATGCCGGTCGCCGCGCCAGCGGACAAGCGCTTCCGCCGCGCGCGCGTGAGCCCGTCGCACAGGCGCCGCCCGTGGATGGTGAACTGGCGGGTAATCGGACGTGCGGCCGTGATACTGGCCGTCGGTCTGTACGTCGCCTACCGCGCCGCCTCGCTGGTGCTGTTTGCGGAGGCGCTTCGGGTGAGGCGCATCACCGTGAGCGGCAACGACCGGCTCGCGCGCGGAGAGGTGGTGACGCTGCTGGACGGTCTTCGAGGCGAGCACATGCTGACGGTCGACCTCGAGGCGTGGCGACGGAAGCTGCTCACGTCGCCGTGGGTCGCCGATGCGGCGATGCGGCGTGTGCTGCCCGGCACGGTGGCCGTTGCGATCGCCGAGCGCCGGCCGCTGGGCGTGGGACGGATCGGGAGCCACCTGTACCTGATTGACGACCGTGGATTGATCATCGACGAGTTCGGGCCGAACTATGCGGAATTCGACCTGCCGGTCATCGACGGCCTCGGAACCGCGCCACGGGATGGCGGACCGCTGATCGATGGAACCCGTGCGGCGCTGGCGGTCCGACTCCTTGCGGCGCTCCAGGGACGGTCCGATCTCGCCGCGCGGGTCTCGCAGATCGACGTGACCGACCCGCATGACGCGGTGGTGCTGCTGAAGGACGACACGGCGCTCCTTCGTCTCGGCGACGATCAGTTCGCTGAACGCCTGCAGACCTACCTCGATCTGCTGCCGGCCGTGCGGAAGCGAGTGCCGAACATCGACTACGTCGACATGCGATTCGACGAGCGGGTCTACGTCAGGCCCGGGAGATCGGCAGGGAAGGATCGCTGAGGATTCTTCGGTCGTAGGCCGCATCTTCAGATGCGGCACCCGCCGGGTCTAAAGACCCGGCCTACGCACGGTCACTGTGTGCCGGGTCTGAGGACCCGGCCTACGTATGCATGTGCGGGTGTTCGCGAGGGATGGGGAGCGTGGCGCATAGAGAGCGGTACGTAGTTGGTCTCGACGTGGGCACGTCGACGGTCTGCGCGGTTGTCGGCGAGAGCCTGGACGACGGCAGTCTCGACGTGGTCGGCATCGGCGTCTCCGAATCGCACGGCATCAAGCGTGGCGCCGTGGTCAACCTCGAGGCTGCGGTCGACTCGATCAAGAAGGCCATCGACGAAGCAGAGCTGATGGCGGGTGTCGAGATCGATTCCGTGCACCTGGCGCTGTCGGGGCCGCATATCAAGGGGTTCAACAGCCGCGGCGTGATTGCCGTCGCGGGCAAGAACCGCGAAATCACGCGTGACGACGTGCGGCGGGCGATCGATGCCGCCAAGGCGGTGGCGCTTCCAGCGGGGCGCGAGATCCTGCACGTGCTTCCGCAGGACTTCGTGGTCGACGAGCAGGACGGCATCGGCGCACCGGTGGGGATGACCGGCGCGCGACTCGAAGTGAACGTCCACATCGTTACCGGCAGCGTCTCGTCGACGCACAACATGATCGCGTGCGTGAACCGCGCGGGGATGACTGTCCAGGACACCGTCATCGAACAGCTCGCCGCGAGCGAGGCCGTCCTGACGCCCGACGAGAAGGAACTGGGCGTGGCGCTTGTAGACATCGGCGGGGGCACCGCCGATCTGGCGATCTTCGAGCGCGGCAGCCTGTGGCACACGGGGGTCGTGGCCATCGGCGGCGATCACTTCACGAATGACATCGCCGTCGGGCTCCGCACGCCAATCCCGGACGCGGAAAAGGTCAAGCGAAAGAACGGGTGCGCGCTGTCGGCCATGGTGGATGAAGACGACACGATCGAGGTTGCGAGCGTGGGCGGGCGCAAACCGCGGCTGATGGCGCGCCGCATTCTCTCGGAGATCCTGCAGCCGCGAGCCGAGGAGATCTTCCACCTGGTGTGGGACGAGATCCGGCGCGCCGGATACGAGAAATCGCTGAACTCGGGCATCGTGCTGACGGGCGGGGGCGCGATTCTCGAGGGGATGCCGGAGATTGCCGAACAGATTTTCGATCTGCCGATCCGGCGCGGCTGCCCGGTCGGGGTCGGCGGGCTCGCGGACCACGTGGCCAGCCCGACGTTTGCCACGCCGGCGGGGCTCGTGCTCTACGCGCACCGCAACCGGGGACCCGAGCCCGCGCGCGCCGGCGGCGGCGCCTTCGGCCGCATGGCCGGCCGCTTGAGGGGCATCTTCAAGGAATTCTTCTGAGTCCCGCGGTTCCAGGAGGGAATTGCATGAGCGACTTCGACGGCCAGAACGGACGCGCTGACGAGCGGCTGCGGCTGATGCTCGACCGCGACATACGCAACGGCGCGCGGATCAAAGTGATCGGCGTCGGCGGCGGCGGCTGCAACGCGGTCAACCGCATGGTCGATGCCGGTCTGGGCGGCGTGGAATTCATCGTCGCCAACACCGACCTGCAGGCGCTCGACTACAACAAGGCCGCCGTCAAGATCCAGATCGGATCGAGGCTCACCAAGGGGCTCGGCGCGGGCGCGGATCCGAACGTCGGCCGCCAGGCTGCGCTCGAGGACACCGACACGATCCTCCAGACGTTGTCCGGCGCGGACATGATCTTCGTGACCGCGGGTCTGGGCGGCGGCACCGGGACCGGCGCTGCCCCCGTCATCGCGAGCCTCGCAACGGAGCTCGGCGCGCTGACGATTGCGGTCGTCACCAAGCCGTTCAAGTTCGAGGGCCGGCAGCGCGCGCTTCAAGCCGAGGCCGGCCTCGAGGCGCTGCGGGAGTGCGTCGATACGGTGATCACGATTCCCAACGAGCGGCTGCTCTCGATCATCGAACGCCGCACGCCGATGACCGATGCGTTCATGACCGCCGACGATGTGTTGCGTCAGGCGATTCAGGGGATCTCGGATCTCATCCTCGTTCCTGGACTGATCAACCTCGATTTCGCCGATGTGAAGACAATCATGTCCGGCATGGGCGTCGCGATGATGGGGACGGGCGTGGCCGAGGGCGACGGGCGCGCGATGGCCGCCGCGCAGAAGGCGATTTCGAGCCCGCTCCTCGAGGACAGTTCCGTCACGGGCGCGCGCGGCGTGATCATCAACGTCACCGGCGGCCCCGATCTGTCACTGACCGAGGTCAGCGAGGCGTCATGCATCATCCAGGAGGCGGCGCACGAGGACGCCAACATCATCTTCGGTGCCGTGGTGGATCCGCACGTCACGGGCAGGGTGAAGATCACCGTGATTGCGACCGGCTTCGACCGCAAAGGCACAGGTCGCGGAGTGCCGGCGGCGGCGCTCCAGACGCCGATCGACCTGAATACCTACAACGCACACCTCGGCCGCACGGCGGAGGCGAGGGTCGAGCAGCCGACGGGACAGGCAGGCACGCCGCCAACCGCGGCTCCGCAGCTGACCGTCACGCGGCGGGCAGCGCTCGACGTGACGCTCCCCCCGCCCCCCTCCGGCGCGAGCCGGACCGGCGCGGGCATTGGCGCGGTTTCGGGCGCCGTCTCGAACCCGGCAGAGGGAGACGAGGGGACGGTCGATCATTCCTCGCCGTTCGACGTGCCAGCGTTCCTTCGCCGCCAGAGCTGATGACCAGTCGAGGGACTCTGCCGTTGATATCCTCGCAAAGTCCCTCGACTGGTCATCGCAGCATCTTTTTGGTGCGCTTCACGTGCCTGTCGCCACGGACGGACCTGATAGACTACGAATATCCACGGCACCCGCGAGCGGCGTCGCTTCAGCTGCAGCTCGCGGATCAGCTCCCGACCGTGCCCCGGCGTCTCGTTTCGTCGTTCAGCGCGCATCTACTGGACCGTCTCGACAGAAGGTGATCTGGCTACATCCGGCGCTCGACCCACGATTTTCGGGCCGTTCCAACGGAACGGCCCGCTTTGTACTTCGAAAGTACGTTCCAGTGGTCTCTGATGAAGCATTGGCAGCAGCGTGAGCACGCCCGCGAGATCCTTTCGAAAGAGGTGGGCTACGTCCGCAAACCGCACGGCGGACGGCTGCGCGTCGCGCTGGCGTTCCCGAACACCTATTTCGTCGGGATGTCGAACCTGGGGCTGCAGACCGTCTACAAGCTGTTCAACGAGGAACCGGACATCGTGTGCGAGCGCGTGTTCCTGCCTCCCAAGCAGGAGCTCGCCGCGCAAATCGCGTCGGGCGTGCGCCTGGTCACGATCGAGTCCCAGACGCCCGTGGCCGAGTTCGACATCTTCGCGTTTTCGGTATCGTTCGAGTGGGACTACACGAACGTGCTCACCATGCTGCGGCTGGCGGGTTTGCCCGTGCGAGCCGAGGCACGTACTGCGGCACATCCGCTCGTGCTGATTGGGGGCGCGGTCACCTTCGTCAATCCCGAACCGCTCGCGCTGTTTGCCGACGTCATTGCCGCCGGAGAAGGGGAGGTGCTCATCCCCGCGCTCCTCAAGGCCTTCCAGACGGCGTCGGATCGAGGCGACCTCCTGCGTCGGCTCGCCGCCGAACGCGGCTTCTATGTCCCGTCTTTCTACGATGTCGAATTCCGCGAGGACGGCACTATCCGCGCGTTCGTACCTCGAGAGGGCACGGGCGCACCGGCAGTGGTGAAGAAAGCCGCGCTCAAAACCACCGACGCCGTGGATCCCCCGGCAACGACGATATTCACGCCCGACACCGAGTTCGGTTCGAGATTCCTGGTGGAGGTCGTGCGCGGGTGCGCCAACCTGTGCCGGTTCTGCTGGGCGGGCTACAACTACCTGCCGGTGCGCGCGTTTCCCAAGGAGCGCATCCTCGCGCTTGCGGAACGCGCGAAACCGTACTCGAGCCGGGCCGGACTGGTGTCTATTGCGCTCTGCGATCACCCGGAGATCGAAGAGATCCTCACCAGGCTGCACGCGATGGGGTACGCGATCAGTCCGGCATCGCTTCGCCTCGACGATCTGACGCCTACCATCGTGCGTCTGCTGAAAGAGAGCGGCGAGCGCTCCCTTACCATCGCACCCGAGACCGGATCCGATCGCCTGCGCCGCGTCATCAACAAGACGGTGACCAACGACGAAATCCTGTCCAGCGCGGACATGATCTTTTCGAGCGGCATTCAGAGCCTCAAGCTGTACTTCATGATGGGGCTGCCAACGGAGACCGACGAGGATCTCGTGGCAATCCGCGACCTGACGCTGCAGCTCAAAGAGATCATGCTCCGGCACGCGCGCGGACGCGGCAGCATCGGAAACCTCGTCGGCAGCGTGAATCCTCTGGTGCCGAAGCCGGGCACGGCCTACCAATGGCTGCCGATGGAGGAGTCGACGGTCATCGAGCGCAAGATGAAGCGCATGCGCTCGCTCATGAGCGGCATCGACAACGTGTACGTCACGATCAAGTCCGAGCGGCATTCGTTTTACCAGGCGCTCCTGTCGCTTGGCGACCGCCGGGTCGCACCGGCCATCGAAGCGGCGGAGCGCAACGGGGGCAACTGGCGTGCGGCGTGCGCCGAAGCCGGCGTCGATGCAGACTTCTACGTGTTCCGCGACCGGTCGCGCGATACGGTGCTCCCGTGGGACATCATCGACGGCGGCATGAAAAGCAGCTTCTTCCGCACGGAGTTCGACAAAGCGTTGCGCGAGGAGTGGACGCTTCCGCCGAAGCGCGCCAGAGAGAACAGCCGTCTGCTGCCGGTCCTGCAATAACACTCGTGATTCGCGATTCGTGATTGCGCAGGGCGACGAACGCCGACGGCCGACGAGTCGAAATCACAAATCACAAATCACACATCGCAAATCACACATCGCAAATCCGTCGGGTCCTGCAGTCACGACGGAATGGCCGCGCGCTCTTCGTGATCGGAATACGCCTGCAGCACCAGCTCGCGGATGCGGTCCTGTGCGGACGCATCCGCAATCGGTCTGAGAAGCGAGAACGAGCGGCGTTCACCGTTCACCGAGAACTGGCGCGCAGGAAACGTCACGTTGCGCCCTCCACCGACGCGCCTCTCCCACACGGCGAAGCCGAGAAGCTTCAATCCCTCGAGAACGCCGTCGGTGAAGTGCAGTTCCGCATCGGCGAGCTTGCCGGGCGGCGTGTTCTTGTCGTTCGGAACGATTTTGACGATCACGGTGCTCCTCTCTCCGCAGACGTGGGTTGCCTGACCAGTCACCAAATTCATGATTCATGATTCGTGATTCACGATTTGAATCACGAGTCCGAAATCACGAATCACGAATCATGAGCCTTGCCGGTCAAGGCGTTACGGAGTCAGACGGAGGCAATGCGGGTGCCGGGCGGAGGAGTGGGACCGTGTCGCCGAAAGTCGATGAGAGAGGTGGGTTTATCCTGCGCGCGCGAACGCGGTGCCAGCAGGCCACGAACAATTCGTTAACCGTGGTTGTCGCCGGAAGACAGGAGTCAGGAGTCAGGAGGAAGAGCGCGGGTCGCTCTGACTCCTGACTCCTATCTCCTAGGCGCGAACGAGCATCACGTGCGCGATGGCGAGGTTCTGCGAGTGTGTCAGCGTCAACAGCGAGCCGGTTGCGCCCATCCGCGCGAAGCGCGCAGCCGCGCCGCCATGAAATCGCAGTTGCGGCGGGCCTCCGGAGCGGACGACCTCGATGTCGCGCCAGCACACGCCGCGCGAGCGGCCGGTTCCGAGCGCCTTCATCGCCGCCTCCTTGGCCGCGAATCGCGCGGCAAACGACGATGCGAAGTCACGCCTGGCGCGGCAATAGGCGATTTCACCCTCGGTGAAGATCCGCTGGACGAAGCGCTCGCCGTAACGGCTGATCGTCTTCGCGACCCGGTCAATCTCGGTCGCATCGAGGCCAAGTCCTATAATGTCCACACGTGTAATGCTACCAGCGGTACCCGATACGTTCGAGTGGGTGCATCAACCCTGGGGACCTGCGCTCCGATGTACCCCGCTGAACGAGGTGGCACCCCACCTGTTTACCACCCGTCACCTCCAGTTGTCGTCGAGCGGAGAATGGCGTCCGGTCGCGGAGTCGATCGGCGTGGGGCCGGACAATCTGGTCACATTGGCCCAGGTTCACGGTCGCGAGGTCATCGTCGTCCGCAAGGGAGGGGCGAGGCCTGAGGGCCGTCCCGCGGCCGACCTGCTGGTCTCCGACGATCCCGATGTGGCACTCGTCGTTCGTGCCGCGGATTGTGTGCCGCTTCTCCTGGCCGATCGCAGGACCGGAGCGGTCGGGGCCGCGCATGCGGGATGGCGCGGGACGGCTGCAGGCGCTGCGGGCGCCCTCGTCACGGCCATGACGCGCGAGTTCTCGTCGCGGCCGGCAGATCTCGTCGCGGCGATCGGGCCGAGCATCGGTGTGTGCTGTTACGAGGTCGGTAGCGACGTCGTTGACGCATTTGCCGCCGCGGGCCACGAACGGTACCTGATCGACCGATGGTTCCCGATCCCGTGGCTTCCGCGCCGTGGCAGTCGCGTCGCCGCGGGCGCCGTCGACGGTCCCACGCTGCGGTTCGACATTTCCGCTGCAAACCGCGATCAGTTGATTCTTGCCGGGCTGTCCGACGAGAAGGTCCACGTGTCGGGCCTGTGTACCGCCTCGAACCTCGATCTCTTCCCGTCGTACCGGGCGGAGGGTTCGAAGACCGGCAGGATCCTGGGCGTGATCAAGGTCAGATCCATTCATGATTCATGATTCGTGATTCATGATTCGTGATTCATGATTCGAGCTACACAGCGGAATCAAGAATCACGAATCACGAATCACGAATGGACGCGGCTTCGTCCATCGCCTCGTTGGCCAGTCGATCCGCGTCCCTGTTGTGCTCTCGCCGGACGTGCTCGAACCGCACGCGGCCCAGCCGTCGCATCAGCGCCCGCGCCTCCTCGTGCAGCGGGAGCAGTCCCGGATTCTTCACGCGGTACTCGCCGCGCATCTGCTTGACGAGGAGCTCGGAATCGGATCGCACGTGCAGCGTCGAGATGCCGTGGTCGACGGCCCATGTCAGCGCGGCCAGCAATCCGTTGTACTCGGCGATGTTGTTGGTAGCGGTCCCCAGCGCCTGCTTCAACTCGACGATGGTGCCGTCGTCCTGCTCGATGCGGACGCCGTATCCGGCAGGTCCGGGATTGCCGCGCGACCCGCCGTCGATGCTCGCCACGGCCGATCGCCCGCTGGAAAACCCGAACAGGGAGAGTTGATTCACGAGGTCGTCGCCGCCGATGGAGGCTGCACGGGCTGCGGCGGCGGCACGTAGTAGAGAATGCGTTGACAGCTCTCGCACTGGATGATGCTGTCGTTGCGCCGGACGTCCTGGAAGACCTGCGGCCGCAACCGCACGTGACAGATCGAGCAGTGGCCATCGACCGCCGTGCAGACGGCCACACCCTTCCGTGCCTTCATCACATGCTCGAACAACGCGAGCAGTCGCGGCTCCATCCGAGCCATGAGCGTCCTCCGCGCCGCGGTCGCATCGTGCAGCGCCTTCTCGGTTGACGTGAGCTCCGCGCCGAGCGTGTTCTTCTCGGCGTCTACGGCCTTCTGCTGCGCCGCAAGCGCCGTCTCGCCCTGCTTGACCTCCGCCGCCAGGCTGTCGGCCTCGACCATCCGCTCGAGGACCTTGTCCTCGGCCGAGCGCAGCTCGCCCTGCGCGGCCTCGATTTCCTTCTGCATCGCCTGGTACTCGCGGTTGGTTTTGACTTCGGAGAGCTGGTCCTTGAACTTGGAGAGCCGGGTCTGGAAGACGGCCGCCTCTTTCTCGAGCGCCCTGCGGGCGTCCTGATTGAGCTTCAGCTTCTGTCTGGCTTCTTCGAGAGCGTGCCTCGCGGCTTCGAATCGCGCCTCGGCGTCCTGCACGCGCGCGGGATGCGCGGCAATCGACCGACGCGCCTCCTCCATCGCGGTTTCGAGCTGTTGAAGCTGGATTAGACCCTCGAGATCGGGAGACATCTCGCCATGGTGAACATGCATCCGTTCGTTCGAGTGACCTGACTCGCGCGCCGATCCACAGTCCGCCTCCGCCCCTCGGGCTTCGGCGGACAGCCTTCGCATGCGTCCGCGAGCGAAGGCTGATGGGCCCGCCAGGATTCGAACCTGGGACCAACCGATTATGAGCCGGCCGCTCTAACCGCTGAGCTACGGGCCCGCCAATCATTCATGATTTGCGATTCATGATTCTTGATTTGAATCAAGAATCGAGAATCAAGAATCAAGAATTACGTGCGCCCCTCCAGGAACGCCTTCAGCTTCCGGCTGCGGGACGGGTGGCGCAGCTTGCGGAGCGCCTTCGCCTCGATCTGCCGGATGCGCTCGCGCGTGACCGCGAAGCTCTGGCCCACTTCCTCGAGCGTGTGCTCGCTGCCGTCGCCGACGCCGAACCGCATCTTGATCACCTTCTCCTCGCGCGGTGTCAGCGTCTTGAGGACCGCCTCGGTCTGCTCCTTGAGGTTCAGGTTGATCACCGCTTCGGCGGGCGACACGACCTGACGATCCTCGATGAAGTCGCCAAGATGCGAATCCTCCTCCTCGCCGATCGGCGTCTCGAGCGAGATCGGCTCCTGCGCGATCTTGAGCACCTTGCGGACCTTCGCGACCGGTATGTCCATCCGCTTGGCAATCTCCTCCGAGGTCGGTTCCCGTCCGAGCTCCTGGACGAGGGCCCGGGAGGTGCGAATCAGCTTGTTGATCGTCTCGATCATGTGGACCGGGATGCGGATGGTGCGCGCCTGGTCCGCGATCGCGCGGGTGATCGCCTGGCGGATCCACCACGTCGCGTAGGTCGAGAACTTGTAGCCGCGGCGATACTCGAACTTGTCCACGGCCTTCATCAGGCCGATGTTCCCTTCCTGAATCAGATCGAGGAACTGCAGCCCGCGGTTCGTGTACTTCTTCGCGATCGACACGACGAGACGAAGGTTGGCCTCGACGAGCTCCTTCTTGGCCTGCTCCGCCTGCGCCTCGCCGCGCGCGATGACCTCGATCGTCCGGCGGAGCCGCTCCGGCGTCTCCTCGAGCTCGTCGGTCATCGCCTTGACCTGCACCTTGATCTCTTTCTGCTTCTTGAGCAGGTTCTTCCGATCTTCCTCTTTCAGCTTGGGCGCCTTCGCCTTGACCTTGGGATTGAGCTGCCGCTCGATGACGTCCACCTCGCGCTGCACCCGCTGCACCGCGTCAACCGCGTCCTTGACCTCGTCGACCAGACGTCGCTTGACCGCCTCGGTGAACTCGATCTTGCGAATGAGCTGCGACACCTCGATGCGGGCGCGCAGCGCCTTCCAGCGGGCGCGGCGGTACTTCCGCTTGTCCTTCTTCGGCTGCGCCTCGAGCTTTTCCGCAAGCTTCTGGTAGTTCAGCCGCGCTTTCTTCACCGATTCGATCTGCCGCAGAAGCGCCTGGGCACGCTCCTCGATCAAATCGTCGGTGATCTCCTCGTCGGTGAAGATCACCAGCTCGCGCACGGTCCGTTCGCCGCCGCGCAGCTGCTCGCCCATGCCGATGATGCGCGCGGCGATGGTCGGCGTGCGCGAAATCGACTTGATGACGGCAAGCTTGCCCTGTTCGATCCGCTTCGCGATGGCCACCTCGCCCTCACGCGTAAGGAGCGGCACGGTGCCCATCTCGCGCAGGTACATGCGCACCGGATCGTTCGTCTTGTCCAGCGCGCCCGGTGTCAGGTCCAGCTCGGGTTCGTCGCCCGACCCTTCGCGGTCGAAGCCCTTGTCCTCCCGGTACGCCTTGTCGGAATCGACGACCTCGATGCCTGCGCTGCCGAACGCGTTGAACAGATCGTCGAGCTCCTCCGACGACGTGATCTCGGACGGCAGCAGCTCGTTGACCTCGTCGTAGAGGAGATACCCCTTCTCCTTGCCGACGTTAATGAGCTGGCGGACTTCGTCGTATTTTTCTTCGATCGACAAGGTTCGCGTTCCTCCGTGCTACATGAATTGTGCTAGATCAAACCGCCGATTCGCTGAAGTAATTCGAGCTTCCGCGCCCAGAGCGCGTTGATCTCAGCGCCGTGCGCCGTAGCGCCGAGCTCCTGGAGCCGGTTGATTTCCCGCTGCAGCGCCGCCTGCTCACGGTCGTAACGCAGGCGTTTGAACTCCCGGACGCATTCTGACAGGTCCAGAACGGGAGGGGCCGGGTCGGCCGCAATGCCGGCAGCCAGCTGAGCCTCCACCACACTTAGACGCCCGAGCCATGCGGATGGTAAAGGTGCCCCCTCCCGGTGCACGTCGCGGGCCAGCTCGAGGATCGACCTCGTCGCCAAACCTTCCAAATCCTGGGCCTCGACAGCATCGAGCGCGGCAAGGGCTTCCTCGGGGCTGTGAAATAGCGCCCATATCAATGCCTTCTCAGCCTGCTTAGCCTGCCCCATGTTGGGGAGCTCGCGCTGGCTCAGGGTGGTCCTCCTGGCGACGGCGGCTTTACGGATCTCGGCTCGAACAACTTCTTCCGTAATCCTCGCCTTATGCGCCAGACGGTCGGCAAACTGATCCCGCGCGGCGGAGTCCGGGATCCTGGCGGCCACGCTCAGCATGCTCGAGAGGAACTGGCGCCGGCCCTCGTCGCCCGTCAAGTCGCGACCGGCGGCGGCCCGATCGAGCAAATACTCGAGATACGGCCGAGACATCCTGAGCCGGTCAGCATAACCCCGAGGGCCATGTCTCCTTACAAAGGTATCGGGGTCTTCCCCGCTCGGGAGTAGCGCCACGTTCACATCAAATCCTTCTGATACAAGGAGTTCAGAGGATTTCGCGGCCGCGCCCTGACCCGCGGTATCCGGATCGAAATTGAGAACGACCTTCGACGTGAAGCGCCGGAGGAGCTGCGCCTGCTGCGCGGTCAGCGCGGTGCCGCAGGAGGCGACGACCGCCTGAAAACCGGCTTGATAGACCTGCGCGAAGTCGAAGTAGCCCTCGACGAGTACCGCGAACCCTCCCTCCCGTATCGCGGCCTTGCTCAGGTTCAGGCCGTAAAGTGTGCGGCTCTTGACGTAAACGGGAGTTTCCGGCGAGTTCAGATACTTCGGTTGCTGGTCGGCGTCCACCGCGCGTCCGCCAAACGCGATCACCGAGCCGGTCTCCCGGCAAATCGGAATCATCAGCCGGTTCCTGAATCGATCTGCCACGCTCCCGTTGTCACGCTGCACGACCAGGCCGCCACGAATCAGCAGCCCCTCCGAAAAACCCCGGCCAAGGAGGTGCTGCCGGAGACCGTCACGCAGCGTCGGCGCGTATCCCAGCCCGAGCGCGTCGATGGTCGCAGGCGCGATACCCCGATCGGCGAGCTGATTCCGAATTCTGGCGTCGGCTGTCGCAAGCTGGGCGCGAAACCAGGCAGCGGCAGCCTCGTGCACTTTCAGCAGCGCCTCGCGCTCGGCCGTGTTGGCCCGCTGCTCGTCGGTGGCTTCCATCTCCGGCAGCGGCATGCCGAACCGTTGCGCCAGCAGCCTGACCGCGTCCTGGAATCCGACCTTCTCGTGAAGCTCGAGGAACTTGAACACGTCTCCGCCAACGCCACAGCCGTAGCAATAGAAGAAGCCCTTGTCGCGGTTCACCTGGAACGACGGCGTCTTCTCCGCGTGAAACGGGCAGAGTCCCTTGTAGTTGGCCCCGGCCTTTTTCAGCGAGACGTAGTCCTGAATCACCGCGACGATGTCCGCCTGGTTCTTCAGGTCGTCTATGAAATGCTGAGGAAACAGAGCCATTTCAAGGTCAAAGGTCAAAGGTCAAAGGTCAAAGGTCAAAGGTCAGAGGTCAAAGGTGAAAGGTCAAAGGTCAAAGGTCAAAGGTCAAAGGTCAAAGGTGAGGTCAGAGGCTAAAGGTGAGGTCAAAGGCTAAAGGTGAGGTCAAAAGTTTCAGGGCAAAGGTTGAGTGCAAGGTCCAAGACTCAGGTAGAGCCGTACCTTGCCCTTGCCTTCTACGTTTGACCCAAAACCTTTGACCTTACCTTTGCCTTTTGACCTTTGCCTTTTGACCTTTGACCTTTGACCTATGTCGGGCCTGCGTGTGTTCAGTCTTTTAACTCCACGACAGTAACGCCGCCCCCGCCCTGTTCCGGTGGGGCCGTTTCGAATCGCGCAACCAGCGGATGTGACTTCAGGAAGTCGGCAAGCGCGCGTCGCAGCTGACCGGTGCCGTGCCCGTGGATCAGACGTACGGTGCGCTGATCCGTGACCGTGGTTTCATCGAGAAACTTCTCGGTGCGCGTCAGCGCTTCGTCGACGGTGCAGCCGATCACATTGAGATCGGTCAGCGAGCCTTCACGCGGCTGCAGGTCGATATTCACCCTGACGCTTCCCGCCGTCGGCGCAGGACCGGCAATCACGCGCACATCGCGCAGGGCGGCACGAAGCCGCTTGCCGCGGACGTCCACTTCCGCGTGGCCGTCGTGCACGTGGATCACCGTCCCCTCGAGGCCCAGTGCCCCGACGGACACGCGAGCGCCGGCCATCAGCTGCGCGGCGGGCGCGGGCGGCGTCTGTCGCGCGGCGGCATCGCCGTGCTCCGGCGTGGGCATCGACTCATCAGCCTGCTTCAACCGCTCGACAACGCGATCGACGGCGGCCCGGGCCTCGGCCCGCACGCTCCCCGCATCGCCGGTCGAGATCGCGTGGGCCGCCCGGCGCGCGGCCTGTTCAGCCAGTTCCGTCGCGCGCGTCTTCAAGCCGTCGATGACCGTGTCGATCTCGCGGCGAGCGTCGCGAAGCTGATCGTCGAGCTGCTCGTTCAAGCGGCGGCGGAACGTGTCCTCGCGCTGGCGAACAGCGTCCTCGCGCACCCGCAGACGCTGCTCGGACTCGGCGATCGTTTCCCGCTCCCGGGCCACGAGGCGCCGCTCGTGCTCGAGCGAACGGAGATCGCCATCGATCTTTGCCAGGTGCTGGGCCAACTGCTTTTCGCGCTCGCTGAGATTTGCCCGGGCCGAGGCAATCACATCGGGTGGCATCCCGAGCCGCGCCGCGATCTCGAGCGCCAGGCTGCGGCCCGGCGAGCCGTACACGAGCCGGTACGTCGGCGCGAACGTCTCCGGATCGAAGCCGAACGCGGCGCTTGCGACGCCTTCGCTGGTGGACGCATACGACTTCAGCGAGTCGTAGTGCGTCGTCGCCACGACGTGCGCGCCGCGACGGCGGAAGTGATCGATGACCGCCGTGCCCAGCGCGCCGCCTTCGACGGGATCGGTCCCCGCGCCAACCTCGTCGAGCAGGATCAGCGCGGGCTGCACGAGGTCGCGGTCCATCGACACGACGTTCGTGATGTACGCCGAGAAGGTGCTCAAGCTGGCCGAGATCGATTGCTCGTCCCCGATGTCCGCGAAAAGCGATCGAAAAACCGGCAGCCGCGAGCCATGCTCCGACGGCACGTGCAGCCCTGCCTGCGCCATTGCGGCCAGCAACCCCGCCGTCTTGAGCGCGACGGTCTTGCCGCCGGTGTTCGGTCCGGTTATCAGCAGCACATTGACCGGCGGGAGGAGCAGGATATCAACCGGCACGGGCTCGACGCCGCCCTGACGACCGTCCTTCAACCGGTCGTTCACGCGACCCATGAGCAGCGGATGCCGGGCTCCGCGCAGCTCGAACGCGCCATCGTGCGCGATGATCGGTTCGACGCCGTCCACCAGTTGCGCAAAGCGCGCCTTCGCCTGGATGACATCGAGCTCGGTGGCCACGTCGATGGTGCGGCGCAGCTCGGCCGGACGACCGCGGAACGCATCGGTCAGCGCGAGCAGAATCCGCCGGACCTCTTCGGCCTCCTGCTCCTCGAGCGCGACGATGTCGTTGTTGATCTCGACCGTGCTGAGCGGCTCGAGGAACAGGCTCGCGCCGCTCGCCGAGGAGCCGTGAACGATGCCGGGAATAGCGGAGCGGTGCTCCGCCCGCACGATGAGCACGTAGCGCCCGTTGCGATCCGTGACGACCTGCTCCTGCAGGTATTTCGCGGTGTCGCGGCCGCGGAGGAACGACTCGAGCGTGTTGCGGAGACGCGCCCGCTGCTTTCGCAGCCGGTCGCGGATGCCGCTGAGCGTCGTGCTCGCGTTGTCGACCACCACGCCCGCCGGATCGATCTTGCGGCGGACATCCGCAATCTCCGTCTTGAACGACGCGACGGTATCGACGAGGCTGTTGAGAATCGGGAAGGCGCCCGTCGCCTTCTTCACGGCGGCGCGGGCCTGCTCGATTGACTCGAGATAATCAGCGAGACCGATCAGGCGGAGCGCGTCGAGCGCGCGACCTTCGATCCCGAGCGCGTCGAGGATCGCCTCGAGATCAGTCGGAGCCCTCAGCGGAAACCCGGGATGATCGGTCAGGAAGCGTACGCCTTCGCTCGTGGCGCGCTGCGCGGTCAGCACGCGGCCGGGCTCGGTCAGCGGACGCAGGCTGGCCAGACGAGCCGCGCCGGTCGGCGTCAGGGCCAGTCCGGTGACCACCGACACGATGCGATCGAATTCAAGGGCCCTGAGGGCACCTGGGTGCATGAGAAAGGAACCTTGGCGGGGTTCGTTGCCTTTGGTAGGCAACTCGTGAGTGTAACACAGGCTTCAGGCTCCGGACTTCCGGCTACAGGAGGCTCAAGGCTCAAGCCCGCCGAAGCCTCAAGCCGCCTGAAGCCCGCTACAGATGATTGATCATCGACGCGGTACACGCCGCGCCGAAGCCGTTGTCGATGTTCACGACCGACACGCCATTGGCACAGCTGTTCAGCATGCCGAGGAGCGCCGCGATGCCGCCGAAGCTCGCGCCGTAGCCGACGCTCGTCGGTACGGCGATGACCGGTACGGCAATCAGCCCGGCAACCACGCTCGGCAGCGCGCCTTCCATGCCGGCAACCACGATGACGACCCGCGCGCTCACCAGACGGGGATGCTCGCGCAGAAGGCGATGCAAGCCGGCCACACCGACGTCGTACAAACGATCCACGGTATTACCCATCAGCTCGGCGGTGACAGCGGCTTCTTCGGCCACGGGGAGATCGGAGGTGCCGGCCGATACGATCAACACGGTCCCGCGGCCGCGCGAGATCTCCCCTTGCGGAAGAGTAATCGCGCGTGCCTCCGCGTGGTACACCGCACCAGGAACGATCACCCGTACGGCATCGAACGCCTCTGGATGAGCTCGCGTGACGAGGAGCGCGTGACCGCGCGCAACAATCTTTTCGGCGATGGCCGCGATTTGGGCCGGAGTCTTGCCTACGCCAAGGACGACTTCAGGGAAGCCGCGACGGATTTCCCGGTGGTGGTCGATGCGAGCGAACCCGAGATCCTCGAGCGGTGCCGCTCTCAGCGCCTCGAGGATCCGATTTGATGCGGTCACTGGATCGATGTTGCCGTCGCGAACGCGATCGAGAAGCTGCTGCAGCTCTGAAGCCGTCATAAGGGACGTGTTCAGTCCGTTATGCGGCTCCCAACGAGAATCTTGTGCGGTTGGTGGTCGCATAACGGACGAGGCGCGCAAAGCGCGCAAAAAGACACTGGGCTAACCAGGCGAGGGCTCTGCCGAAATATCAAGGCAGAGCCCTCGACGGGTTTGACTTCCGATCGGCTGACCCGGCACTATAAGTCATCAGCTCTGCCGGGCGCGGTTTTTCTGTCGGCATCGCGTCCGAGCTGACTACGCACCAGATATGACGCCCGCAGACACGCTCATTCTCGCGACGTACTTTTTCGTCCTCGTCATTCTCGCCGTTTATGGGTGGCATCGGTATTACCTGGTCTACCTGTACATGAAGAACAGGAGTCGCCGGCCGGTGCCCGCGGGCACGCTCGATGCGCTGCCACCGGTAACCGTCCAGCTTCCGATCTATAACGAGATGTATGTGGCGGATCGGCTCATCGACGCGGTCTGCCAGCTCGACTATCCGCGGGAGCTCCTGGAAATTCAGGTCCTCGACGATTCCACCGACGAGACGTGCGCGGTCGCGGAGCGCGCCGTCCATCGCAACGCCGCGCAAGGCGTCGACATCACCTACTTGCATCGCACCGACCGCACCGGCTTCAAGGCCGGCGCGCTCGAGGCCGGGCTGAAGGTCGCCAGGGGCGAATACATCGCCATCTTCGACGCCGACTTCACACCCACGTCCGACTTCCTCCGCCGCACCGTGCCGTTCTTCGCCGATCCCGGGGTCGGCATGGTCCAGGCGCGCTGGGGACACATCAACCAGAACTACTCGCTGCTCACGCAGATTCAGGCGATCCTCCTCGACGGCCACTTCGTGCTGGAGCACGGCGCCCGCAACCGCTCGGGTCTGTTCTTCAACTTCAACGGAACGGCAGGCATCTGGCGGCGCACCGCGATTGCCGACGCCGGCGGGTGGCAGCACGACACGCTCACCGAGGATCTCGACCTCAGTTACAGGGCACAGCTCCGCGGCTGGCGGTTCGTGTTCCTGCAGGACCTCGTGGCGCCCGCGGAAGTTCCGGTTGAAATGAACGCGTTCAAGTTGCAACAGCACCGGTGGGCAAAGGGATCGATCCAGACGTGCCGCAAGCTGATGCCGCGCCTCCTGCGTTCGACGCTGCCGCTTGGCGTCAAGGCGGAAGCGTTCTTCCACCTCTCGGCGAACTTCAACTACCTGCTCATGTGCGTGCTCTCGATGCTGATGGCGCCGTCGATGGCCATCCGCTACAACATGGGATGGTACGAGATGCTGCTGATTGACGTGCCGCTCTTCTTCGCGGCCACGGCATCGGTTGCCAACTTCTACATGGTGTGCCAGCGTGAGCTCCACAGGGACTGGACGACGCGGCTGAAGTACCTGCCGTTTCTGATGTCGATCGGCATCGGGCTCACGGTGAACAACACGCGGGCCGTGCTCGAGGCGCTCTTCAACAAGAAAAGCGAGTTCACGCGCACGCCGAAGTACCGGATCGAAGGGCAGGAGGACGAATGGATTGGCAAGAAGTACCGCCAGAACTTCGTCATCCAGCCGATGATCGAGCTGGCGCTCGGTCTCTACTTCACGGCGACGGTCTTCTACGCTCTCGCCAATGGCATCTACGGCACGCTGCCGTTTCTGATGCTCTTTCAGATCGGCTTTCTCTACACGGGCCTGCTGTCGATCGTCCAGCAGTACGCCGGCGACGGCGTCGTCCTCAAGCCGGCGGCAGAGGCGAAAGAACTGTAACGGGAACTGTAAGACGTAGGCCGCATCTTTAGATGCGGCTCCCGCCGGGTCTGCCCTTCGACTACGCTCAGGACACCCCGGGCGACGTCGAGGGGTGAAGACCCGGCCTGCGTACGCTTCCGTCCGGGTGTAGAATCCCGGCGCTGCACCCTTCCAAAGGAGCCACCCATGAACTTCGCGCGCGTCGCCGCCGCTGCCGTTGTTGCGTGGATCGTGTCCATCCCCGTGGGGTACGTCGCGAATGAAATCGTGCTGAGAGGTCTCTACGACGCCAATTCCGCGGCCTTCCGCCAGCCGGCACAGCTCCAGGCGAACCTGCCGATCGGATTCGGTTTGATGCTCGTCGGCTTTCTCGCGTTCGCCTACGCGTACGCGAAGGGATATGAAGGCACCAACGGCACGATGGAAGGCATACGGTTCGGCGTGCTCGTCGCCATCATGCTCTGCGGCTTCGCGCTGATCTGGAACTACGTCACGATGCCCATCAGCGGCAGACTGTCGATAGCGATGATGATCGACGTGATCGTCGAATTCGCGTTGTACGGCGCCATTGTCGGATCGATCTACAAGCCGCTTCGATTACCGGTGCGGCAGACCGCCACGATCTGATGCCCGCGATTTCGAAGGCCGGTCTCGAAGACGTCGTCGCGACCGCTTCCGCTATCTGTTATCTCGACGGCGAGCGCGGGGTGCTCGCCTACTGCGGCTACGACATTCACGATCTGGCGCGGTCGGCAACATTCGAGGAGGTGTGCTTCCTGCTCTGGCACCGGCGCCTGCCGTCGCGCGCGGAGCTCGGTGATCTACAGTCGCAGCTCGCGGCCGCGCGGCCGCTTCCCGAGGCGGTGCTCCGTCTGATGCGATCTCTGCCGCGTGTCGATGGGATGGACGCGCTTCGCACCGTCACCTCGGCGCTGGCCCATTACGATCCGGAAGCCGGCGACTCGTCGCCGCGCGCGCAGTATCGCAAGGCCGTTCGACTGACGGCCTGGGTGGGGACGATTGTTGCCACATGGGGTCGCCTCGAGGCCGGCGGGGCGCCAATACCGCCAGACCCGGTGCTCGGGCACGCGGCAAATTTCCTCTACATGCTGACGGGCGAGCGGCCCGATGCCATGCAGGTGCGGGCGTTCGACGTTGCGCTCGTGCTCCACGCCGACCATGAGCTCAACGCCTCGACGTTTGCCGCCCGCGTGGCCGCGGCGACGCTCACCGACATCTACTCCGCCATCGTCGCCGCAATCGGCACGCTCAAGGGGCCGCTCCATGGAGGCGCCAACGCCGAGGTGATGCGGCTTCTGCTCGACATCGGCGAGAACGCGAGCGGCGAGCGGGTAGAGGAGGTCATCCGCGGGAAGCTGGCGCGCAAGGAGAAGATTCCCGGCTTCGGCCATCGCGTGTATCGCACCGAGGATCCGCGTGCGACACATCTTCGGCAGATGTCGCAGGAGCTCGGCAAACGCGCGGGGAATACCGCCTGGTTCGATATGTCGCGGCGCATCGAGGCGCTGGTCAAGGCCGAGAAGAAGCTGAACCCGAACGTCGATTTCTATTCGGCGTCGACCTATTACACGCTCGGCATCCCGATCGATCTCTACACGCCGATCTTCGCCGTCAGCCGGATGTCGGGGTGGACCGCGCATGTCCTCGAGCAGTACGCGAACAACCGTCTGATCCGTCCACGCGCCGATTACACAGGTCCCGAATACCCGCAACGGTTCATTCCGCTCGAGCAGCGGTGACCTCCCGCGCTCGCTCGCGTCTCGGCGTCTGTCTCGTCGGCGGCGCGTTCTTCGCGCTCTTCTTCCATTGGCGCCCCGAGCGTATCGTCTTGTTCGCCGAAGGATGGCCCGCCGGTCCGCGCGTCGTCGCGATGGTTGCCGTGATCTGCGCGATCGCCGGGATCCTGTTCTCGCTGTGGGCCATCAACACGCTCGGGAAGCAGTGGAGTTTTTCCGCGCGCGTCATCGAGGGCCATCAGCTCGTGACGCACGGCCCGTACGCGATCGTGCGGAACCCGATCTATGCATCGATGGCGCTGTGGCTCGTCGCGCTGGCGCTGACGTTCGCGACGCCGGCCCGTCTCGCCATCGCGCTCAGCCTGTACGTCGTCGGCACGCTGATGCGCGTTCGCGCCGAGGAAGAGCTGATGCGCGCGACGTTCGGCGAGCAATGGGAAGACTACCGGCGCCGCGTTCCGGCTTTGATTCCTTGGTTGTAGGCGAATCCCGAATCCCGACCCCCGAATCCCGGCACGCTATACTTTTGTGATCAGGCTTCATGGATCCCTCCCACATCCGCAATTTCTCCATCATCGCGCATATCGATCACGGCAAATCGACGCTGGCCGACCGCTTCCTCGAGCTGACCGGCGCGCTGCAGGCGCGCGAGATGGAAGCGCAGGTGCTCGACGCCATGGATCTGGAGCGCGAGCGCGGCATCACCAT
>DASYQV010000310.1:0-7518 GCA_036005125.1 Vicinamibacterales bacterium | reverse complement strand
GTGCACCAGGATCAGATCGCCATCCTCATGCAGCTCCAGGGCGTCGACGAGCACCTCGGTGGATTTGTCCGTGGGATCGTCGTCCGAGAACGATCGGAAGTCGTGAAGACCCTCGAAACTGCGAGCGACGCTCCGCATCGCCCCGACGTCGAGCTCCTCCTTGACCCACCAGACGAACGGCTTGGCGAACGCCGTGCGGCGGCGCGCGATTTGATAGATGTAGCTGCGGGCGAGGGCGTCGTGGCGCGCGTGAAACGTGCGTCTGACTTGCTCGATCCGCAACACGTTGATGTCGGACGGCAGGGAGTCGTTGACGTGGCGACGCAGCGTCTCAGGAGGCAGGGTGATGTCGATGTCGAGATGTGCGACCTGCCTCAACGCATGGACGCCGGCGTCGGTGCGCCCCGACCCGTAGACCTCGAATGTACTCACGCCGGTCGCTTCTCGAATCGCGCGTTCGAGCTCGCCCTGGATGGTCCTGGCATTCTTCTGAATCTGCCATCCGCTGTAGCGGGTTCCTGCGTATTCGATCGTCACCTTGAAACGCATTGTGCGGGCTCAGTCTTCGGCAAGCGCTCGGGTGTGGCTCGGGGGCTCGGCTCCTGACTCTACAGCGAGTCTGACAACCCGCGATCCATCGCTCGAGATTCACGACCCGGACCCCGGGCCTCGAGCCCCGAGCCGGCTGAGATTCCGGCCGAACAGCCGGCACCGAAGCTGCACTTACCTCCCCGGGATTAGGAAGTGGATGAGACAGTACCCCCGGCGCCTGCCGGTTGGGGCTGAACTGCAGCCCGGCGGCGGCGCGCACTTTCGAGTCTGGTCTCCTGATCATCCGGAAATCTCGGTGGTCATCGAGTCCTCGCGAGGGCGTGCGGTCGAGGTGAGGCTCGACCCGGAGCCGTGCGGTTATGCCTCGGCGTTCTTCCCCGATGCGACCGCGGGGGATCGATATCGTTTCCGGCTCGGCGGTGAGCTGCTCCCCGATCCCGCGTCGCGGTTTCAGCCGGATGGCCCGTTCGGCGCGTCCGCAATCGTAGATCCTGGCTCGTTTCGGTGGACCGACCAAGCGTGGGGTGGGCGAGAGCTCGCTGGTCAGGTCCTCTATGAAATACACTGCGGAACCTTCACGACGGAAGGGACGTGGCGCGCGGCCATCGGGCAACTGGCCGAGCTCGCGCGTCTTGGCGTCACGGTCATCGAGGCGATGCCGGTGGCGGAGTTTCCCGGCGAGTTCGGGTGGGGATACGACGGTGTATTTCCGTACGCACCCACGCGGTTGTATGGCACCCCGGACGACTTTCGTGCCTTCGTCAACGCTGCGCACGAGCTCGGTCTGGCGGTCGTGCTCGATGTGGTCTACAACCATCTCGGGCCGGACGGCTCGGTCTTCGGCAGGTACGCGCAGGCGTACTTCACCGACACGTACAAGAACGAGTGGGGGGAAGCGCTCAACTTCGACGGCGAGCGATCGTACGGCGCCCGCGAATACTTCATCGCGAACGCGGGCTACTGGATTGACGAATATCACCTCGACGGCCTGCGGCTGGACGCCACGCAGAGCATCTACGACAGATCGGACGAACACATTATCGCGGCGATCACGCGCCGGGTTCGCGAGGCGGCGCGCGGGCGCACGACGCTCGTGATCTCGGAGAACGAGACGCAGCACGCGCACATGGTCCGCCCGGTCGAACATGGTGGATACGGGCTCGATGCGCTCTGGAACGACGACTTCCATCACAGCGCCGTTGTCGCGCTGACCGGGCGCAACGAGGCGTACTATTCGGATCATCGCGGCACGCCGCAGGAATTCATTTCCGCGGCCAAGCGCGGGTACCTGTTCCAGGGACAGCGCTACGCCTGGCAGAAGCAGCGTCGCGGGACCCGGACCGACGGGATCTCGCCCGACGCGTTCGTGACGTTCATCGAAAACCACGACCAGGTGGCCAACTCCGGCGACGGGGCTCGCCTCCACCGCAGATCCGCGCCGGGATGTTATCGAGCCATGACGGCTCTCCTTCTGCTGATGCCCGGCACACCGATGCTGTTCCAGGGGCAGGAGATGGCTTCTTCGAAGCCATTCTTGTACTTTGCCGATCACCGCCCCGAGATTGCCACAGCCGTCCAGAAAGGCCGCGCGGAGTTCGTCGCGCAGTTTCCCAGCCTCGCGTCCGAACCGATGCAGGCGCGGCTCGCCGTCCCGCACGATCGCGCAACGTTCGAGCGCTGCAAGCTGGACTGGCACGAACGCGAGACGAATGCGCCGATGTATCGACTTCACCACGACCTGCTCGAGCTGCGCCGAACTGACGCGGCATTCCGCCGCCAGGCCACCGGCGCGGTCGATGGCGCCGTGATCGCGCCGATGGCATTCGTGCTGCGATTCACGGGTGAGCGGAGTGAAGACGAGCGCCTGCTGATCGTGAACCTTGGAATAGACCTCCCAGCGCCTTCCGTCGCCGAACCGCTCGTCGCGCCCCCCGAACGCCACGACTGGACGATGCGGATGTCGACCGAGCAGCCGGAGTACGGCGGACAAGGCACGCCGCCGGTTGTGACGGGCGATGGCTGGCGCATTCCGGGTCAGGCGGCGATTGTCCTGGCGGCAACGCCATGCAGCCGCGGGTTTTCAGATCGGCGGGCCGGCGAGTCTCCGGATCTGCAGGCCATCGGGGCCTCGAGTTCGGGGGCTCGCCGATCTTCAGCAGCGTGAGGGGGATTCCGATGACGGTGATGGAGCGCACTGACGTTGAACTGATCCGGACCGTGACGTGGCCACCCACCGAAGAAGGTCGGCAGTCACTCATGTGGAAGGAATGGCTCGTCACCAACGGCCTCGGCGGGTACGCGTCGGGCACGCTGTCGGGCTCGTTGACGCGGCGCTACCACGCGTTGCTCGTTGCGGCGCTGCCGACACCGTTCGGCAGGACGGTGATGTTCAATTACCTGTGGGAGCAGCTTCGCTGGCCCGACGGTCGCGTGGTCTCGCTCGCGAAGGTCACCGAGACGGCCGGCGGCAGGGAGTTCGACAGCTCCCAGTACCTCACGGGTTTCTGGCTCGAGGAAGGACTGCCGGTGTGGCGCTACGACGTCGAGGGACTGCAGATCGAGAAGCGCGTGTTGATGCCCCACCTGCAGAACACGACACATATCAACTATCGGATGTTGTCGAACAGGTCTATCCGGCTCGAGCTCCGGCCGCTCGTGGCGTTCCGTCTACACGAGGCGCCGGTGAGTCACCCGATCAGGCCGCCATATGCGCTACATGCCCTTGGCGACCGGTTCGAGATCGTTCCCGGCGACGATCTCCCGCCGCTGCGCCTCTTTCTCCACGGCGCGGACAAGGCGATGACCGTCCAGCCGTCGACCTTCGAGACCATTCACTACTCGCTCGAGCACAACCGTGGATACGACGCGTGCGGCGATCTCTGGACGCCAGGGTACTTCCGCGTGATGCTGTCACCCGAAACGCCGGGCACACTGATGGCGTCGACCGAATCCTGGGAGACGATTGGCGCGCTCGAACCCGTCCAGGCGCGCGAAGCCGATCACCAGCGTCGGAAACGGCTGCTCGACGCGGCGAAGCGTGTGCCGAAGGACAGCATCGCGGCGGAGATGGTCCTGGCGGCCGACCAGTTCATCATCACGCCGGCAGGCCGCGGCGAGGAAGCTGCGCGCGCGCGGGCGGCGGGCGATGAGGTCCGCACGGTCATCGCTGGTTATCACTGGTTCACCGACTGGGGCCGGGACACGATGATCAGCCTCGAGGGGCTGACACTCTGCACCGGCCGCCAGCGGGAAGCCGGCTACATCCTCCGCACGTTCGGGCATTACATCCGCGATGGTCTCATCCCGAACATGTTTCCCGAGGGCACGAAGGAAGGCCTGTATCACACGGCCGACGCGACGCTCTGGTACTTTCACGCGGTCGACCGGTACGTCCGCGCGACGACCGATCGCGTGACGCTGCGGCAGCTCCTGCCGAAGTTCAAATCGATTGTCGAGCACCACGTGAAAGGCACACGCTTCGGCATTGGCGTCGATCCGAACGATGGGCTGCTGCGCCAGGGACAGGAAGGATACCAGCTCACCTGGATGGACGCGAAGGTCGAGGACTGGGTCGTGACGCCGCGCCGGGGCAAAGCGGTGGAGATCAACGCGCTCTGGTGCAACGCGCTCTGCCTGATGGCCGACTGGCTCCGCGAGGAGGGCGATGAAGACGCGCGGCGGATCGACGACCTGGCCGCGCGTGCGCGCGAATCGTTCAACCAGCGGTTCTGGTACGAGCAGGGCGGTTACCTGTACGACATCGTCGACGGCGAACAGGGAGACGATCCCTCATGCCGTCCCAACCAGATTTTTGCCATCTCCCTGGATCATCCGGTGCTCGACCGCAGCCGCTGGGAGCCGGTCTTCAACACTGTCCGCGAACGGCTGCTGACGCCGGTCGGTCTCCGCTCGCTGGCGCCGGGACACCGCGACTACAAGGCGCAGTACTACGGCGACCTTCGAGCCCGCGACGCCGCATATCATCAGGGAACCGTGTGGGGGTGGCTCGCAGGTCCCTTCATCGACGCGTGGCTGAAGGTGTATCCCGGTCAGAAGGCGGAGGCACGCCGCGCCATCGAGGGCTTTGCAGGACACATCGATCACGACGGCGTCGGGACGTTCAGTGAGATCTTCGACGCGGAGGAGCCGTTCACGCCGAGAGGCTGCATCGCGCAGGCGTGGTCCGTCGCCGAGGTGCTGCGGGCCTGGCTCCTGACAGAGCCCTGAAGATTCATGATTTGTGATTCATGATGATTCATGATTCATGATTGATGATTGGTTCGCGAACCAGAAATCAAGAATCAAGAAGCAAGAATCAAGAATTACAAATCCTGTTCACGGGCGTCGCCGCGGGCGAGCCGGCGGCGATGCAGGTTTCGGCGGCGGTGGCTCTTCGACGTAGAGGACGCGGACGGCGCCGGTGGACTCCACGCGCGCACCGACCGGGAGCGAGAGCGGTGACGCGAGACGGTACGTCGGATGCGCCGACGTACGAGGCGGCTCGAACGTGCCGATCGGCACGACGTGACCGTCGGCAAACCGCGCCACCACGCGAACCTCCTTCTCGTCGTCTTCAGGTCTGACGGCGAAGACCTCGGAGCGGCTCGTGGCGCGCCAGCTTCTGATCACGGTTGTCGCACGCACCGTTTTCAGGTCCGGCGCTCGTGTGATCCACAGGCGCAGGCGACTGTAATCGACGGTCCGTTCCGCGGGAGACCTGTAGGCGATGTTCACGGTGAATAGAGATGATTCGGGCAGCGGCACACCTGCCTGGTTGGGGAAGTCAATCGTGACCTCTCCCGGCGTCCACGTGCCGAGCCATCGATTGCCGAGCTCCAGGTCGGCGCTCTCGACGATTGACGGGGCGCCCGGCTCGAATGTCCACCGCGTGAGCGCGTACCCCGGCTGAAGCTGCAGCGTGATGCGGGCCTCGCGTTCCGACTCCTCGGTGACGACCTCGTTCGGCAACGGCACAACGAGCCCGTCGAGCACCAGAGACGCTTCGACGAACGCGCCGTCGCCTTCCGGCGCACCGCCATCCACCCACGATGTCAACAGCTCAATCTCCTGAGGCGTGAGCCGCCGGTCGTTGGCAAACTGCCCGACGTCGCCCGCCGCGTCCCATGGCGGCATGTCGCCTCCTGCCACGGCAGCCTTGATGGCCTCGGCCTGGGTCAGTGCTTCTTCGTAGGTGGCGAGCGAGAAGGGCGCGAATCCGCCGGCGGTGTGGCAGCGAATGCAGTGGCGTTGGACGATCGGGGCGATGTCGCCCGACCAGGTCACCAACCGACCGGAGTCGGGCGCATGGGCGAGGGCGGTGAAGGAGACGAGCAGGGAGCCCAGTATCTGGCAAAACGTCTTAACGACGTTTCGCTGGAACGCCAGGCTCCCGGCACCGAGGCACGTGACGACTAGGGTTCTTGTGCGGCCGACGTTGCGGAAGCCGGGCGCGCGACGCTGAAGAGGAGACCGGTGTACTGCATTTCCTCCCACGTCTGGTCGCCCCACTTGACGGCAGTCTTCGGATCCGGGTTCGCGCGGTTGGCGGCGGAGTTGTCGTACCAGGCCGCTGAGAGAATGCGCGAACCTCTCGGAACGACGATCGGCTCTTTGAAGGCGTAGTACGTCTGCCAATTGAAATCGTACCTGGGGACCGACAGCAGCGGCTTGACCGTGCCGTCGGGGAGCTCCAGTTTGTACTCCCACCGTCTTCCGCGCAAGTGCGTATGCGGGAAGACGCCCCAGAGGGTGACATCCTCCGCAAAGCCGACTTCCGAGTCAACCCGGTAATCGGCGGCGCCCGCGGGAATCGTGAATTGCGCGTTGAAGAAGTGCGTCGCCCGCACTTCCCGTGACGGCGGCTGCTTGGCGAAGATCAGTCCGACCCTGGTGCGGTCGGTTCCCGCCGTCCCGTTCGTCGTGTAGTGCATCTGGAGCTCGATCACGCCCCCGGGCTCGAGTCGCATGGCCGCTCCCGGCTTGAGCATCATCGGGCCCGAGCCCGGCGTATAGGTCGCGATCAGCCGGCTCGGCACCTTCGATTCCTGCGGCGGGCGCGCCCCCGTAATCCGAGGCGGCAGCGTCATGTGCGATGGCAGCTTGAGAATCGGCTTTCCCGGTGACGTATCGGGCGGCGCCTGGTAAAACGCCAGCGCGTGATGGACGAGCGCCCGGTTCGCCGGACGGATCTCGATGGCCTCCACCCACTTCGCCTCGGTCAGGTTCGTTGGAACGTAGAAGTATTCGTACGCGACCGCGCCGCTGGCAGGGACCTGGTAGTCTTCCGCCATTTCGAAGACGACGTCGGGCTTGCCGATTGTCCAGCCTTCGACAAAGGTCGGCGGTGCAGGGAGGTCGCTCTGATCGCCGGCCGGCGCGCCGCCGGCGATCCATCGCAGGATCACATCCTTTTCCTGGGCCGTCAGCTTGCGCTCGTTGGCAAACGTGCCGTCCGGCGCTTCGGCAAACCAGGGCGGCATCGTGCCCTCGCTGACGCGCTTTTCGATGGCCCGCGCCCACGGCCGTGCCTGCTCGTAGGTGATGAGCGACATCGGACCGATTTCGCCAGGGCGGTGGCATTCCACGCACCTGGCGTAGAGGATGGGCGCCACATCGCGCGCAAAGGTGGGCACCGGGGGCGAAGGCTGACGCGAAACCGAAGGCGCCGGACCGGCGGCGATGGTCGCTGTGAGCGCGAGGAGCAGCGCGCCGGTGAGTGAGAACAGTTTCGTCAGCATGTTTGAATACTACGCGCGGAACGCGTAACTGGTTTCATGTGCTCAGGGCTTACGGTTCAAGGCTCAAGCCCCGATTCTCGTTCCACCGTTCGAGATGGTGCACGAGATTCACGCCTTGAGCCCTAAGCCCTAAGCCTTGAGCCAAGACATTATGTGCCGGTCGCCCCGAACCCTCCTCTCGTAACCGACCGGATTTCCTCGACTTCCTCCCACGTGACACGCGGTGCCG
>DASYQV010000309.1:0-2978 GCA_036005125.1 Vicinamibacterales bacterium | reverse complement strand
ACCGGCGGCGGAGTGGTGGCCGGTCTCCGCGCGCCTCCGCGGCTCCGCGTTCTCTGCGTGGAAACGTCTCGGTGACCTCCGCCTGCTCTGCGTTGGATGAGCGACGCAAGTTGACCATTCAATTTCGATCAGGCTCCTAAGTTCACGAGGAAAGAAACCCGGAAACCTTCGTGATCTTCGTGACCTTCGTGGCTGAACGCTTCGCGACCTTCGTGGCTCATCGGGCTTCGCGTCCTTCGTCGCTTTGCCGTCCAACAATCGCAATCCCGGCTTCATTGGCCGACGCGCGGACGGCATCGCCATCCATCACGAGCGTCTTGCCTGCGTCAACCGAGAGCGCCGAGGCGCCGGCAACACGCATGGCCTGAATCGTCGCGAGCCCGATCACCGGCACGTCGAAGCGCATGTCCTGCTTCGGCTTGGCCACCTTGACGATGCGCACCCCGGGTCCGGCCAGGTAGCCGGCGCGGGCGATCACCTCGTCGGTGCCCTCCATCGCCTCGACGGCCACGACCGCGCGGTGTTTGACGGCGATCGTCTGTCCGATGTCGAGGCCGGCAATCACATCGGCCATGCGGTAGCCGAACTCGAAGTCCTGCTGCTCGTCCTCGGTCGGCGCGCGCTCGGTCAGCACGCCCGCCCCGGCAAGGAGCGGCGTGAGCAGCCAGGTCGAGTCGACCAGCTCGATACCATGGTCACGCAGCACGCCGGCGACGGCGCCGATGAGCCCGTCCGTGTTCTTGAACGGAAGCCGCGCCAGCACCGACAGGAACGTCAGATCGGGAACGATGCCGCCGTAGATCTTGGCGTGCTTGACCTGGCCCGCCATTACGGCATGCGTGACGTGGGCCTGTTTCAACAGGGTGATGCACTTGCCAAGCTGACCGATCGAGATCCAATGAATCGGCGCACGATGGCGCGCCGCCGCCTGGCTGAGCTCGGGGAACGCTTCCTCTCTGGTGGCGATGATGGTGACGTCGTGTCCCATCGCCCGCGCCGCATCGAGCACGAGAAACGGAAACCGGCCATTCCCCGCTATCAGCCCGAGGTTCATTCGTCAGCAACCATTTCCTCGGTGACGCGTCGGGAGGGCCTGCGCACGATCACGCCACGGCGCGAGCCGCGGATGAATTGGACGAGATAGCGCACCTCGGCATCGGTCAGCGTCTCGTCCTGCTCGATGGCAGCGACGGCGCGTGCGGTGTTCAGCTTCGACACGAGCAGATACCGGAACGCGCGTTTGAGCTGGCTGATCGTCTCCGCGGAAAATCCGCGGCGGGCGAGACCGATGGTATTGAGGCCGTAAAGGCGGGCGCGATTGCCGACCGTCTTGCCGAACGGCAAGGCATCCTTGGTCACCACGGTGTAGCCCCCGATGAACGCATGACGCCCGACGCGACAGAACTGGTGCACACCGGAATACGCGCTCACCTGCGCAAAATCCTCGACGATGACGTGTCCGCCAAGCGTCGCTCCGGGGCCGAAGATGACACCATTGCCGATGTGGCAGTCATGGGCCACGTGTGTGTAGGCCATCACCAGGTTGTGATCGCCGATGGACGTCTCGCCGCCACCGCCCCTCGTGCCACGATTGATCGTGACGAATTCGCGGAAGGTGTTCCCGCGGCCGATCGTCAGCCGCGTGCGCTCGCCTTTGTATTTGAGGTCCTGCGGCGCCAGGCCGATCGACGCCATCGGGTAGATCTGGGTGTCGTCGCCAATCTGTGTCAGACCCTCGATGACGGTCGATGCCCCGATCCGGCAGCGCGCCCCGACCTGAACGTCGGCGCCGATCGTGACGTGAGGACCGATTGTCGTGCCGGCGCCGATGCGCGCCGCAGGGTGCACATTCGCGGACGGATGGATATAGGGAGCCCCCGGCTCGACGGACAACAGCAGATCGGCCTCCGCTACGGTCTGATCGGCAGCGAGCGCCGTTCCCCGCGCCCTGGCCAGCCGCGACCGCGCGTGCCCGAGCTCCACCTCGAGCCTGAGGCGATCGCCCGGAACGACCTGCCGCCGGAACTTCGCGTTGGTCACACCGCGCAGCGCGCAGCGCGCCGTCGGCGGCACGTCGTCGCGCTCGAGGAGCAGCACGGCCGCCATCTGGGTGAGTGCCTCGACCATGAGCACGCCGGGCATCAGCGGGCGACCGGGAAAGTGCCCCTGAAAAAAATCCTCGTTGACGCTCACGTTCTTGATCGCGACGAGCCGACGACCCGGCTCGTGCTCGGCGATGGCGTCGATCAGAAACGAAGGGTACCGGGAGTTGACGCGGTCGAGGAAAGCTGGCAGGTCAATTGTCACGGACAGTCGTTCCGGTTCCTGAGTGCCGGTTCGTGTTCGGGTTCCAGTTCGCTTCTATTGTTCTCCGAAGTCGCTGGAGAGAACAAGAACCGGAACGGAATCGTGAACGGGAACACGAACACAGAACGCAGAACCGGGAACCCGGAACGACAGCCCTAGCCCGTTATGCGGACCCCGAACGTGAACTTTGTACTCGTCGCAGGACCGCATAACGGGCTCGGCGCGCGAAGCGCGCCAAGAAGACACTGCGCGAACCAGTCAAAGGCTACGCCGTCCACGTGCAACGTAACGGTTGTCTCGATGACCATTCGGTCCCGGGTCGCTCGTTTCGCCCGGCTCTCGCGTTTCGAATGGGCGCTGGAGTCCCATTCGCACTGATCCGACCCTCGGGTTTCGGCATTCGGACGTCGAAGAACGCGGGTACCCGTGGAAGTAGCGTATCCTGCCCTCGCGGACCGATGGGGTACAGTTGTTGGGCGGCTCGGGCCAGTGCGTCTTCGGCCGCTCGCTTTCGCCCTGCCATTGGTCCATTCGGTCGCGACGTTGCGGTGGCGCTAGCAGCAATCGACCGGCGCGTAAGCCGCCCGTCAGGCAGTTCTCCACGGAGGGCGTCCACACCGTCGCTCCTGAAGCCGGGTCAGGGCTGAGCGACTCATCCCTGCAGCGGGCAG
>DASYQV010000308.1:0-12211 GCA_036005125.1 Vicinamibacterales bacterium | reverse complement strand
ATTGCACCGGCGGCTGAATCCGTCGATCGGTTTTGCGGTCGCCGGCCGGCTTGGGCAGCAGCGCAAGCAGCAGCACTTCCTCCACGGTCTGCACGAAGTGGATCGTCATGTCCTTGCGCAGCTCCTCGCCCAGGTCCTCCTTGACGTTCTTCTCGTTCTGCCGCGGCAGGATCACCTCGCGGATCCCTACGCGGCGCGCCGCCAGCACCTTTTCCTTGATGCCGCCAACCGGCAGCACGCGACCCGAGAGCGTGATCTCACCGGTCATCGCGATGTCGCCGCGCACCGGACGACGCGTGAGCTCCGACGCGAGCGCGGTCGCCATCGTCACGCCCGCCGAGGGACCGTCCTTTGGAATGGCGCCGGACGGCACGTGCAGGTGGATCTCGGAGTTCTTGAAGAACTCGGGGTCCGCGCCGTATGTGGCCGAGTGGGCCCGGAACCACGAGAGCGCCGCCCGCGCCGATTCCTTCATCACTTCGCCGAGGCTTCCGGTCAGCGTGAGCGCGCCGGACCCGGCCATCCGCGACGCTTCGATGAACAGCACGTCGCCGCCGGCCGGCGTCCACGCCAGCCCGATGGCGACGCCGGGTTCCTTGGTGCGCTCCTCCATTTCCTCGTCCAGGAATCGCGGCGCACCAAGCATCTCGACGACGACGTCCGGCGTGATGACGAGCGGCGCTTCGTTGCCTTCCGCGCGGCGGCGCGCGGCCTTGCGACAGAGCGCGCCGATTTCACGCTCCAGATTTCGAACGCCGGCTTCGCGTGTGTAGCCGCGGATGACCGCGCGCAGCGCGTCGTCGGTAATCGTCAGCTGCTCCGGCGTGAGCCCATGGTTCTTGATCTGTTTCTGAACGAGGTGATCGCGCCCGATGTTGAGCTTCTCTTCCTCCGTGTAGCCGGGAATCTCGAGCACCTCCATCCGATCGCGCAGCGCGGGTGGGACCGGATCGAGGACATTCGCCGTCGTGATGAACAACACCTCGGAGAGATCGAACGGCACGTCGAGATAATGGTCGCGGAACATGCTGTTCTGCTCCGGATCGAGCACCTCGAGCAGCGCCGACGCCGGGTCGCCGCGGAAGTCGGATCCGAGCTTGTCGATCTCGTCGAGGATGAAGACCGGATTCTTGAACTCGGCACGCCGCAGACCCTGGAGGATCTGCCCCGGGAGCGCGCCGATGTACGTCCGGCGGTGGCCGCGAATCTCCGCTTCGTCGCGCATGCCCCCGAGCGACACCCTGACGAATTTGCGGCCGAGCGACTGGGCGATCGACCGCGCCAGCGACGTCTTGCCGACGCCCGGCGGGCCGA
Organism: Vicinamibacterales bacterium; assembly: GCA_036005125.1. Lineage (GTDB taxonomy): Bacteria > Acidobacteriota > Vicinamibacteria > Vicinamibacterales > UBA2999 > DASYQV01. The sequence continues at coordinate 10,897 of DASYQV010000308.1, read as the reverse complement.
CGAAGCAGAGGATCGGTCCCTTCACTTCCGGATTCAGCTTCCGAACGGCGAGGTACTCGAGGATGCGGTCTTTCGCGCGCTCGAGGCCGGAGTGATCCGCGTCGAGAATCTGCTTGGTCTTGGGCAGATCGATCACCTCGTCGGTGCGCTTGTTCCACGGGAGCGCGACGACCCAGTCGAGATAGGTGCGCGACACGGTGTATTCCGCCGCGGCGACGGGCATCTTGGCGAGCCGGTCGAGCTCGCGGAGCGCCTCCTTTTTCACCGCGTCGGGCATGCCGGCGGCTTCGATTTTTTCCTGGAGCTCCTCGACCTCCTTCGTCTGGTCGTCGCCCTCGCCGAGCTCTTTCTGGATCGCCTTGAGCTGCTCGCGCAGGAAATACTCGCGCTGGTTCTTCCCGACCTCCGACTGCACCTGAGACTGAATCTTCGACCCGAGCTCGAGCACCTCGAGCTCCTTGATCAAGATCCGATTGAGGCTGTCCATGCGCGCGCGGACGTCGAGCGTCTCGAGCACCTCCTGCTTGACGGCGGTGCTGATCGTCGTGAGGCTCGACGCGATGAAGTCCGCAAGCCGGCCGGGCTCCGCGATGTTCATCGCGAGCGTCTGGAGGTCGTCGGACAGGAGCGGCGACAAGGAGACCACCTGCTGGAAGTTCGTCTTGATGTTTCGCAGGAGCGCGTCGACCTCGAGCCGATCCTCGTCGTGGAACATCTCCGGGGCCGGGCTCACGCGCGCGCGCAGATACGGCCGCCCTTCGGTCACCGCATCGAGCGTGAGCCGTACGAGGCCCTGCACGATCAGGCGCAGGCTGCCGTCGGGTAGCTTGAACATCTTGTGGATGTGGCTCGCGGTGCCCACGCGGTAGAGGTCGCCCTGCTGGGGCTCCTCGACCGTGGCATCGCGCTGCGTGAAGACGCCAATAAGCTTGCCGCTCGAGATCGCTTCATCGATGAGCCGCACCGAGCTCTCGCGCGCGACGGCCAGCGGCATGAACGAGTTCGGAAACAACACGGTATCGCGCAGCGGCAGGATTGGCAGCTCGTCCGGCAGCGCAAGCGGCCGGTCGCCCGTCGAGAATTCCTCGAGATCGAGGGTCTCTTCACGATCGCTCATGTGCTGATGCTCTCCTTGAAACCGCTGCGGCGGCTCCTCCGCCGCCGGGAATTGTTTCCCGCACGATAAGGGGCTAACCAGCAAGGGCTCTACCAGCCCACTCGGGCGCCCACAGGATATCAAGGACGGAGGGCCGGGCTGGTCAATCGTGCGCGCCCGGAAAAGGGGGAGTCGGGATGCGGTGGAATGTGGCCGATAGAGAGAGGGCCGCTCCAAGCGGCCCCTCGGTTTCGTCAAGGCGGGCCTTGCGGTCCGCCCGTCATTAGCTGGACATATCGAAGAAGAGCGCTGACGAGCCACGCCGCTGCGCCATGACGCGCTCACGCTGCTCGGCCGTCTCGCGCGCCTCCTCGCAGTCCTTGCAACGCACCGCGAACGGCAGAGCGCGCAGGCGCGCCTCGGCGATCTCGTCGCCGCACTCGAAACAGTTGCCGTACGACCCCTCCTCGAGGCGGCGCAGCGCCGCGTCGATCTTGTTCAGGGTCTCCGCCTTCATCTGAATGAGTGCGAACTCGATGTCTTCCTGAATGTCGACCTCAGAGCTCTCGCCCTGGTCGATTACCTCGCGCTCCTTGCCACCCTCAGCCCGAACGTCGCGAATCTTTCCGTGGACTTCGCTGACGAGCTCGCGACGGCGGTCTTCGAGCATCCTCTTGAGCTCGGTATAGCGGCTGGACCTCGTGGCCGCTCCCTTCATCACCTTCGTCGTCGTCGCCATGATGCCTGTCGCTCCTTCCACAGCCATACGTCGTGTATGGCCCTATGATTGCGCCCCTTCATGCAACTATAATGCCGATATGAATGGCTCGGTGAACGTCGGGCACGAGACCGAAATTTCGTCCGTCCTGTAGGCTACACGGGAAGGGAGGCGTGCGGCCGGGTCTGCCCGGCCGATCAAAACCTGCGTGAAATCTCTGGTCGTATCCCTCTCGTGTCGTTCACGTTAGAGTAACGCCACCGTACAGCCGCCCGTACACCGAACCGTGTTTAGGGCTTTAGACGCACGACATCACGAATGGGTTCGGACCGAGTTGAGTCCTCAATGGAGGACAGACAAGTACGACACCGTGTGTTGCAAAACCACCTCAGCGTCGCCGGGTCGGGAACGAAATAACGACACCCTGTGCTCGGGGGTTGGCATGGGCAAACTCATCGATGAGCCGCTTAAATCGCGGGGCATAAATCAGTTCGTAGGTGTGCTCGCCGTCGGGGAACAGGGAAAGGATGCGCTCGCGCACCGTCTGAACGAGAGTTTCCGCATCCCGACGGGTCATACCAGACTGCATGATGAGCGATGTGGCCAAATCGACAAGATGCCGAACTTTCTGCGCTCGTGCAGCTTCATCCGCCAGTTGCTCGCGGGTGGCCAAAGTTGTTTCCCCCTACTGAACGAATCGGGTTGACGCCGAGGCGGTGGGCACGATGCCCTGCTTGACGAGCAGATCGCCGCTGCGGCGGCTCTTCGTGCGCAGCCACCTTTCGTAGAGCCGAAGGAGATCGGTGTTCGAGGTAAGGCCCGTCCGCTCGCTGACCTCCCCGAGCACGTCGACGAACCCCGAGAACTTCTCCGCAAGTTCGTCGAACACCTCGGACAGCCTCTCGTCGCTCTGCCGCGCCAGCGACGAGTAGGCACACTCGCCAAGCGAAATGTAGTAGTCGACGTTCACCAAGCTGCGAGTCAGGCTGTCACAGAAAAAGCCCGATATGAAGAGCGACGTGTCGCCAACGCGCCGCAGGCCGTCACGCTGGCGGCTGCCTCCCGCCTGAAGCGCTTTCGCGAGCCGGATGCCGAGCGGCTCGTGGTCGGCCGCGGGCGAACCATCGAGGTGGACGAATCCGGCCAGCAGATTGACCACGTAGAACGAAGTCATCTCGCTCGTTGCCAATTGCTGATGCTCCAAGGCCGATTCCACGAGCTCCTTGAAGTATTCGATTGGCGATTCGCTCCGGAAAACCGCCGCCATAGTCGTTTCCCCCCGTGGACCCTGGCGGAGCCGATCGCCCCGCGCCGACAGCCAGGTGCAAAGCCTATTCCGAGAAAATATAGCGGTTTTGGCCGGATTATACGGAGAAACCCCCAATTCTCCAAATCCTGCCGGCCGGCGGACCGACCGTACGGTGGCGGTTGATTGTCCAGCATATGCTGTGGGAAGCTGGGCGCATGCTCTGCCCGCTGTGCGGCCAACGCAAGGCCCGTCGTGGTTGTCCGGCGTTGAACCAGACGATCTGCGCGGTCTGCTGCGGGACCAAGCGAATCACCGAGATCGCGTGCCCCGCCGATTGCGGCTATCTGGCATCGGCTCGTGAGCATCCCGCCGCTGTCGTGCGCCGCCAGCACGAACGGGATCTGATGGCCGTTCTGCCCACCGTGCGCGACCTCTCGGAACGGCAGCACCACCTGTTCTTCCTGTTGCAGGCCCTCATTCTCCGGCACGAGCCACTGGGCTTTGCCCGCTTGATCGACGACGACGTCGCGGACGCGGCGGCCTCGGCGGCGGCGACGCTCGAGACGTCGGCGCGCGGTCTGATCTACGATCACGCGCCGCAGTCGCTCGCGGCACAGCGCCTGGCGGGCGAGATCAAGGCAGCCGCCGGGGAGTTCGCCACACAAGTGGGGACAGCCGGCAGTGCTCTCGAGCGCGAGATGGCGGCTGTGCTGAGGCGTATCGAACAGGGCGCCCGCAACACCCGCACGCAGCTGGAGGGCGGAGAGACCGCCTATCTCGGCCTCATCCGACGATTGATGCAGCAGAGCGCCGCGGCCGGGCCACGCGATGAGCCACGGTCCCCATCGCTCATTCTGCCCTGAGCTGTACGTAGGCCGCATCTTTAGACCCGTTATGCGGCCACACACGCGAATTTTGCACTCGTTGTGCGACCGCATAACGGGCGAGGCGCGCGGAGCGCGCCAAAAAGACACTGGGTCTAACCAGGTCTGCCGGGATATCAAGGGCAGTGCCCTTGACTGGTTAGATGCGGCACCCCGCCGGGTCTGAAGACCCGGCTTACGTACGTCCGATGTGCGGTCCTTGGTATACAATTTTTGATTCGTGCGCCCGGAAACGGCCGGGTCATCAACAGTCCGAGGTACGCATGGCCAAACGGTGTGAAATCTGCGGGAAGGGCCCGGTTGTGGGACGGACGGTGTCTCACGCTCACAACGTGGGGCCGCGGCGCTTCGAGCCCAACCTTCAGACGGTGCGGGCCCTCGTCAACGGCGCCGCGCGCCGGATCCGTGTCTGCACGCGATGCCTGCGGGCCGGCAAGGTGACGAAGGCCGGCAAGGTGACGAAGGCCGCCTAGTCGCGGGCGACAGCCTCATGCGGCAGGCGATTACCGCGGCGGGTGCGCCCAGGGCGATCGGTCCGTACTCGCCCGCCATACGCGCGGGCAGCCTGCTGTTTCTTTCCGGTCAGATTCCAATCGATCCGGCAACCGGCAGCGTTGTCGAGGGCGACATCGCGGCGCAGACGGAGCGCGTGATGCAGAACATCGCGGCGCTGCTCGAGGCCGCCGGCGCGAGCTTCGCCAACGTGGTGCGGACCACGGTCTTCCTGGCAGACATGAACGAGTTCGCGGCGATGAACGTCGTCTACGGCAAGTACGTTGGCGATCCGGCTCCCGCGCGGTCGACCGTCCAGGTGTCGCGTCTGCCGAGAGACGCGCGAGTCGAGATCGACGCCATCGCGGTTCTTCAGTAGGCAGTAGGCAGTAGGCAGTAGGCAGTAAGCAGTCGGCAGCCAGGCCACCGTCAATCAGGCGCGGGCCGAACGTTCCACGCCCAGCACACCCTGCACACTCTTGATCGACTTGATCACCTTCTCGAGGTGTTTCACGTCGCTGATCTCGACGGTCATGTCGATGCGCGCCTGATGATCGTCGCCGGTACGCGCTTCCATGTTGGTGATGTTCGTGTTGATGTCCGAGACCTTCGCGCTGATCTCGGCGAGCATCCCCCTCCGATCCTCGACGTGCATCGTCAGCCGCACCGTGTAGGGCGCCTGATCGCTCGTCGCCTTGTCCCACTCGACGTCGATGCGGCGCTCCGGGTCGAACATCAGGTTCAGCACGTTCGAACAGTTCGCCGAGTGTACGGAGACGCCCTTGCCGCGCGTGATGTACCCGACGATCTTCTCGCCGCGGATCGGGTTGCAACACTTGGCGCGGAAGACCATGAGATCGTCGATGCCTCGCACCTTGATCTTGTCTCCGCCGTTCACGCTGCCCGGCCGCAGCACGCGCTTGACCACCGAGACGACCGGCGACTCGGGCGGCTTTTCCTTGAGCTGATCCTGCGGGACGAGCCGCTGCAGCAGCGAACGCGCCGAGACCTTGCCGTACCCGATCTGCGCGAGCAGTTCCTCCGGCTTCTGGCCGCCGTACTCGAGCGCCACCTTGGCGAGCTCCTCGCTTTCGATGAGCGTCTTCGGGTTCAGGTCGAAGCGTCGTGCCTCCTTCTCGAACACGCGCCGCCCGAGCTCGATGGACCGCTCGCGCTCTTCTGCCTGAAGCACGTGCTTGATCTTGTTGCGCGCGCGCGACGTCACGACGAACGTCAGCCAGTCGCGGCTCGGCTTGTGCCCCGCCTGCGTCACGATCTCGACGATGTCCCCGTTCTGAAGACGCGTGCGGAGCGGCACCATCTTGCCGTTCACCCGCGCGCCCACGCACAGGTTGCCGACGTCGGTGTGGATGCTGTACGCGAAGTCGACCGGGGTGGCGCCGCGGGGGAGCGACCGCACCTCGCCCTTGGGTGTGAAGATGTAGACCTCTTCCGGGTACAGATCGATCTTCAGGTTCTGCAGGAACTCCTGCGGATCGCGGATCTCCTGCTGGACTTCGAGCAACTGTCGCAGCCACTGGAAGTAGCGCTCGTCGCGCTGGTCGCCGACGCGCCCTTCCTTGTACTTCCAATGCGCGGCGATGCCCTCCTCCGCGCGCCTGTGCATCTCCTCGGTCCGAATCTGGACCTCGAAGGGGAATCCCAGATCGCTGATCACCGACGTGTGCAACGATTGGTACCCGTTTGGACGGGGCATCGCGATGAAGTCCTTGATGCGTCCCGGCACCGGCGACCAGATCTGATGGATGATGCCGAGGGACGCATAGCAGTCCTTGATCGACGGCGTGATCACGCGGAGCGCCACGAAGTCGTAGACCCGATCGAGGTCGATCTTCTGGCGCTTCAACTTGAGGTGAATGCTGTAGAGACGCTTGATGCGCCCGTCGATATGCAGAACCGGCACCTGCGCCTCGGCGAGCTTGGCGGCGACGTTCCTACTCAGGTCTTCAATCGTCCCTTCGACCGTTTTCCGCTTCGCCTCGACCTTCGCTCGCAGCGACTCGTACACCTTCGGCTCGAGATACTTGAACGACAGTTCTTCGAGCTCGTTCTTCACCTTGCTCATCCCGAGGCGGTTGGCAATCGGCGCGTAGATGTCGAGCGTCTCCTGCGCGATCTTGAGGCGTCGCTCCTCGGGCAGATGATGGAGCGTGCGCATGTTGTGAAGCCGATCGGCGAGCTTGACGAGGATGACGCGGATGTCGTCGACCATCGCGAGCAGCATCTTGCGGAAGTTCTCCGCCTGACGCTCCTCGCTCGACGAGAACGGGATGGCCCCGATCTTGGTGACCCCTTCGACGACGTGCGCGATCTCGCGCCCGAAGAGCTCTGCGATGCGCTCCGGCGTCGTCAATGTGTCCTCGACGACGTCGTGGAGCAGCCCGGCCGCCACGGCCACGACATCGAGCTTCATGTCCGCCAGGAAATCGGCGACCTCGAGTGGATGAACGAGGTAGGGCTCCCCGGAGTGACGGACCTGCCCCTTGTGCTCGAGTGCCGAGAAGACGTAGGCTCGGCGCAATAGCTCAACGTCGGCGTCCGAACTGTAACGCCGGACCTTCTCGAGCAGGTTCTCGAACCGAATCATGAGTGGTCGACCATGGAGCCCCGGCCTGGCCCGATTATCGAAAACTGGTGTCTAAACTCTCAGCGTCCTCACTTCCCGCGCAGCGGAAGGTTCTTTTGATCATAGAAGCCGGGTTGGAGGGGGTCAAGGCACGGTCGGGCCATAGGCAGGTCGGCGCGGGACGCCGACGGCCCCGGCGGCCGACGCCGGTCAGGTCAGGCAGACCGCCTTGACGCGCAGGAAAGTCGATCACTATACTGGCGCGCTTGCAGGACTTTGAAGGGGGCAACGATGAAGATTTCGATGGCGTCTGTCGCGCTCGTCGTGGGACTCGGGGTGGCCCTCGCGGGCTGCGACCAGATCGGAATGCTCAAAGCGAAGATGGCCTTCAAATCCGCGAACACGCTGTATCAGCAGCAGGACTATCGGAAGGCCGCGCAGAAGTACGAGGAGGCGCTCGAGGCGGATCCGAGGCTCACGTACGCTTACTTCTTCCTCGGCAACAGCTACGACAATCTCTATAAGCCGGGTCGGAAGGGCGAGTCCGCGGCCAACGACGTCCTCCTCACCAAGGCCATCGACAACTACAGGAAGGCTGCCGAGGTGGAGCAGGACCCGAAGATCAAACGGCTTGCTCTGGAGTATCTCGTGAGTGCGTACGGTCCCGACAAGCTGAATGATCCGTCGCAGGCCGAACCGATGGTGAAGCGCATGATCGAGCTCGATCCGAAGGAGCCGGCCAACTACTTCGCGCTCGCCAACATCTACGAGCAGAGCGGCAACTACGACCTGGCCGAGCAGACGCTGATCAAGGCCCGTGAGGTCCGACCGAACGACCCGGCCGTGTACATTCAGCTGGCCGGCTACTACAATCGCCAGGGCGAATTCGACAAGACGATCGAGGCTCTCGAGGCGCGCGCGCAGAAGGAGCCCAGCAATCCCGAGGCGTACTACACCATCGCGACTTACTACTGGGACAAGGCGTATCGCGATTTCCGTCTGCGCGAGGCCGATAAGAAGAAGTTCGTCCAGTCAGGGGTCGACGCGGTCGACAAGGCCATCAGTCTGAAGAACGATTACATGGAGGCGCTGGTATACAAAAACCTTCTTCTCCGCCTGCAAGCGAACCTCGAGAAGGACCAGGCCAAGCAGCAGGCGTTGCTGAAGGAAGCAGACCGGCTGCGCGATCTGGCGCAGGAGATTCGGAAGAAGAGGGCCGCCGGCGTCGGCAATTAACACACACAACCCGTCAGTCCTGCTTCACTTCTGATAAGGCCGCATCGCCTCCGGCGTGGGGCCTTTGTCGTTTATCAAAGCGCGTCGAAACGGCAGCGTCCTGCATGATGCGGGATCGAGTCCCACACGTAGCCACCACGTTCCGCAAAAATCGAAGAAATCGGCGCAATCGGCCCGCACGACGGGTCGCGGATGAGAGCTTCACCGCCACGGCTCCTTTTGCGCTAGAATCTCGGCGTCAATTCCTGGCGGTCTCTCCGTCTCTCGGTGCGTATTCGTCGGCAGCCACTCAGGCGCCCCGCCTGGAGGAGGTCCATATGCGCTGCCCGTTCGGTTCACGAGGGTTAGGCCTGCTGGCTTCGCTCCTTCTGGCCGCGTTCTTCACCGCAGCCTGCTCCGGCGGCACGACAGAAGCCGGTTCCAGTGGCACGACAGGCGGCAGTGACAAGCCGTTCCTGATCGCGTTCGAGCAGACCTACATGACGATCGAGAATCGCAGTGGCTCACCGATCGTCAGCGGTACTGTTGCCATCATGACGGGAAGCCTTCGACCGCCGTTCACGATGGCGTTGCCTCGGCTCGAGAATCTGGACAAGCGCGACTTTCCGCTGAGGAACTTCCGCGGAAACGACGGTACCGAGTTCAGCCGCCGGGTGGCCAAGGCCCAACGCATCCGGATCACCGCGGTGGATGTCGCCGGCAAGAAGTACGAAATGGAAATGCCCGTCCAATAGGGTCACGAGCGTTGCCCGAGCGGGCCGTGGGTGACGGGCGGTCCTGGCGACCGCCCGCATCTTGTTCTGTTTCCTGTCTGCCCCCAGAGCTCGCGCGAGTCGAGCGCGAGACCTCACGAGTCTTTTGGGATCGGCGGTCGAGCTCCCTCCTGTCGCGGCGGCACGTTGGGAAGCACGAGCGCGAACGCGCTCCGCCGGCCACGCTCGTAATCGACGCTGATTCGACCACCGAGCCGCATCGCCAGTTGATGGCTGCGGTGCACCGCCACTCCACGCGCCCCCGTCCCCGTGGCCGCAAGCGCATCTTCCTGTTCGACGGCGTGTGGTTGGGACATGTCGCTCTCGGCAACCGTGCCGCCGACGACACGGATCTCGCTGAACCGCCGTCCGCGATCGTCGCGACGTGCGCCGGCTTCGAGTCGAATCTTCCCGCGGTCGGTCAACCCGATCGCGTGGTTCGTGAGGCTCAGGAGAATATCCGTCAGCGCGCGGCGGTCAGTGCGCACGACGACGTCGCGGCGGGGCACCCTGGTCTCGAACTGCAGTCCCATCCGTCTGGCCATCGGTCGCAGGGCGTTCGCCACCTGACGAACGACGGTTCGGCACGAGACGAGCTCGAATCGCAATGCCGGCTTCGTGAGATGAAGCCACGCATCGAGCGACGCAAACGGCTCGGCGACGGCTTCCTGCGCAGCGACGCCGCGAAGCGGGGATCCCTCGTAATGCTGCGATACCACGACAAATCCGGTGGGCCGGCCGCGAGCGTCCCGTACTGGCGCGATCAGCACGCGGGTCGAGAAGCGTCGACCGCCAGAGCGGACGAACCCGACAGTTGCCTCCCAGGCCCCGGCACGAAACGCCTTGTGCGCGCGCTGACGCGCCCGGGCAAGACCCGACCGCGCGCGCCTCGACGACACGGGGAGGCGGCGCGTCGGGGCCGCTGGGATGGGGATTTCCTGACTGCTCGCCCGCCAGACCAGGATTACACGCTCGAGCGACCAACCGAGGGCTATGTACTCCGCGCAGGGCTCCAGTAGAGCGTTGAGAAGGTCGCGCGTGTCACCGACGCTTGTACTCCCGGCATGAAATACTGGCTGCATGCGGTAGGGGACCGAGTAACCTAATTTTTAGTGCAATTCTGTCAAGAAACCTTGCAATATCAGGCGAGATTGGCACAGTTTACATCAGGCTGGCCGATTCAGCGCCGAAAAATCCTGTTCATCATCCGGTAGAACTGTAAGAAGGAAGGAGTCCGGTAGAACTGTAAGAAGGAGGGAATTGGAAGGAGAAGAGGCGCGCACAGACCGTGCCCGCGCGGAGGGGTCAGGTCTCCGGTTGGTCCGCACGTGAACGAAGAGCCACCCCGCCTGCGGGGCCCCGCTTGCGGGGTGGGATTGAAGAGCTGGCGCCCCACCGCGCACGCGTGCACGGTCGGTGGGAGACTCAGTTGCCGCCCGGACCCGTCTGGCCCCCGCCGGCGCGCCGCATGCCCTCGGTCACGATGCCGACCTTTTCGACGCCCGCGCCCTTGGCCGCGTCGATGACCGCCACGATGTCGCCGTACCGCAGGTTGCCCGCCCCCATGATGAACATCGTCTTGTCCTTGCGCTCCTCGAAGATGGAACGAAGGCGCTCCTCGAGCTGCTGAATGGAGACGTCCTGCTTGTTGATCGAGATCTTGCGGTCGGCCGAATAGTCGAGCACCACCTGGCTGACATCGGGCGCCTGCTGTTTCGCCGAACGCGTCTCGGCCGGCAGGTTGATGTCGAGCCCGACCTGGGACAGAGGCAGCGCCGCCATGAAGATGACGAGCAGCACGAGCAGCACGTCAATCATCGGCGTGATGTTCATGTCGGCGGTTGGATGCAGATCCTTGCCCTTGAAGACCCTCTCGGCGCCGA
>DASYQV010000307.1:0-9087 GCA_036005125.1 Vicinamibacterales bacterium | reverse complement strand
GAGCATTCCCAGTGGAGTGTGAGGAAAGAACCCGTGGCAGGGAGGCTGATATTAGGTGAGTGTGGTGGATGAAATCAAGAAGAGCATTTCCGATTTTGTGATTCGTGATTCGTGATTGGTTTGCGATTTGCGATTCGTGATCGGCGATTGGGTTGCCGAATTCACAAATCACAAATCACAAACACAAATCGTAAATCGCAAATCACAAATGATCAGCTGGTTCCGGCGCGTCGCAGTCGCGGCGGGACGACGTGAAACGGAGGATTCTGAGGTGTGGCGGCGCGCTCGAAGAGCCGCGCAAGCCGGGTGACGTTGCAGTCGACGGAGAATTCACGCTCGACCCGCTCCCGCGCGGCGCGCGCCATGCGTGTACGGAGACGGGGATTCTCGAGCAACGTTTCCATTGCGCCAGCCAACCAGATCGAATCGCCCGCCGAGATCAGACGGCCGGTCCACCCATCCGCGATGGCTTCCCTGAAGCCCGGGAGATCGCTCGCGATGATCGGCAGGCCCAATGCCATCGCCTGGAGCAGCACGCACGGAATCTCCCCGTTGGGGCCGCTTGCCGTCCAGGGAGCGACGAGCAGCGTGTGCGTCTGCAGGAGATCGCGCATGATGCTGTCGCTCGGCGCGCTGATCACGGTGACCGACTCGTTGAGACCGCGACAGGCCGCTTCGCTCCTCACGCCAGCTTCGGATCCCGGCGCTATCAGCACCGTCAGCTCCAACGTGCGACCCTGGCCTGCGAGTCGACCCACGGCCACGAGCAGTTCGGCAATGCCGTCGTTGCCCTTCGGTCCCGCGACGACCAGCAACGCATCGTCCCTTCGTTCGCGATCGTCGTGGAACGGCACGCACGAGAGATCGATGCCGTCGTACATCCGGTAAACTTTGTGCAGCATGGTTGGACCACAGATTCCGGCGAACATCCCGAGACTCGCCTCGTTTCGTGTGACGACAAACTGCGCGCCGCGAGTGCCCTCGCGCAACTCGCTCGGCGAGACGCCTGACGGACCGAGATCGGATGCGCCGACGCTGAAGCTGTACGTGATCCCGGTCATCCGGGCGACTTCGCGAGCGACTTCGGTGCAGCGCCCGGCGGAATGGGCGTGGAGATGTTGAATGCCGGCGTCGAGGACTGCACCACTGATCCACGACGCTTCAGGGCGGGTGGCGGGCCGCGACCTGGGAAGGCGGCGCTCGCCAGCGGCCGTAGTTGCCGCCGCCACCGAAGTGTGGCCGGCAGGCGAGCGGGCGGGAGGATAACCGATTCGGGCGTGGAGCCGCGCGGCCTTCGAAGGTTGTCGGTAACCGTTCGAAGGATTGAGGGAGAAGACTTGAAGGTCGACCTGGCTGTGCTCGAGCGCCAGCAATTCGTCGAGCAGGCGTTCGTCGCCGACGACTGGGAACTCACGCACGACGTAGGCGACTTTCAACTGGGGGTGTGCAGTCATGGCCATCGCGGTCCTCAAGGTCCGACCGACAGCTTTGCTGTAAAGGACCGCCCAGGGAGCTCGAGTGGCCCGATGTTGTCTATAGGGCACTCTCGGAGGCGCAAAGATATAGGGCATCGAGCGAACTCGACGAATCATCACGCTTTGCACACTGTGTTTGACCCACTCGGCCACTCAGACGGAACTGTGGCGCGGATATTGGGCGACCGGGCGCCTTGCTGAGGCACGAATGACGCGATACCTCGTGACTCGCGCCCTCCAGTCCTGTCTGCTCCTTGTCGCCGTGTCCGTGCTTCTCTTTCTGTTCACCGAGCTGGTGCCCGGTGACTTCCTCGCGGAATTGAGGCTCAACCCTGGCATTTCCGCCTCCGCCCTCGACACCCTGCGGGAGCGGTTCGGTCTGGATGACCCGGTCGCGGTCCGATACTGGCGCTGGATTCAGTCGGTTGCCCGGGGCGAGTTTGGATTTTCTCTCTTGTACGAACGCCCCGTGGGCCCGCTCCTGCGGGAGCGCGCCGCGAACACGCTGCTTCTCACCGTGACCGCGACGGCTGTCGCCTGGTGCCTGGCCGTACCGATTGGCGCCTGGAGTGCGGGGCGTAGAGGGCATCTGACGGACCGGGTCACGGGCGTCGTGCTGACGGCGCTCCTTGCGCTGCCCGACCTGCTCCTCGCCCTGGGATTGCTCCTGATCGCCGTGCGGGTCGGTGGGCTTCCGACCGGCGGAATGACGTCGCCGCGCTATTCCACGTTGGGCTTCGCGCAGAGAGCGGAAGACGTCCTCATTCACCTCTTCTTGCCGGCCTCCGCCCTGTGCCTTACGATCCTGCCGACGCTCGTCCGCCACGTGCGCGCCACCCTGATCGAAACGCTCGACGCGCCGTTCATCCAGGCCGCGAGGGCCATCGGCGTCGGCGGCCGGCGCCTGGTATATCGACATGCCCTCCGTGCGGCGGCGAACCCGCTCATCTCTTTACTGGGGCTCTCGGTTGCGTCGCTGCTCAGCGCGTCGATGACGATTGAAGCCGTCATGAGCTGGCCCGGACTCGGCCCGTTGCTCCTCACGGCGATTCAAGCCCGCGACGTTCACCTGATCGTGGGGGTGGCTCTCGCCTCGACCTGCTTCCTTCTGGTGGGGAACCTGTTGGCGGATGGACTCTTGTACCTCGCCGATCCCCGAGTGCGCACGGAATCACCATGAGCCGACCGACCCGCGGCGGAATCGCCGGGATGCTGCTGGCTGGCATTTATGCTTCGGCGGCCCTGGCCGGCTTTCTTGCCCCGTACGATCCGATTGAACAGAATCGGGGACTGGCGTTCGCACCCCCGGCGCGACTGCGCCTGGTGGACGCTTCGGGCCGGCTGCACCTGCGTCCGTTTGTCTACGCGCTCGTCCCTCGCCCGGGCACGTTCGACTACGACGAGGACGTCAGCCGTCCCTACCCGATCCGGCTCTTTCCCGAGGGTGCTGCGCATCGCATCGCCGGCCTGATCCCATCGAACCATCACCTTTTCGGTGTTGATGACCCCGCAAGGTTGTTCCTGATCGGCAGCGACGAATACGGTCGCGACCTGCTCTCGCGATTGATCCACGGTGCCCGGATCTCGCCCGTCGCCGGGTTGCTCGCGGCATCTCTTGCCGTGTCCGTCGGCCTGGTCCTCGGGGGGGTCGCCGGCTTCTATGGAGGCGTGACCGATCAGGTGCTTATGCGGTGCGCGGAGCTCGTCATGGCGGTGCCATGGCTGTACCTCCTGCTGGCCGTTCGCGCAGCTCTGCCCCTCGCGCTCGAGCCCCGCGACGCCTTCTTACTGGTGATCGCTGTTATCGGCACCGTTGGCTGGGCGCGTCCCGCCCGGCTGGTACGAAGTGTCGTGCTGAGCGCTCGTACACGCGATTACGTTTTGGCGGCTCGCAGCTTCGGCGCCTCTGATGCAAGGGTGCTCCGCCGTCACGTCTTACCGGAAGCGCTCGGCGTCGCATTCACGCAGTTGGCGCTCCTGGTGCCGCAATGCATCCTGGCTGAGGTTACGCTGTCGTTCTTCGGTCTTGGGGTGGGTGAACCGTTGCCGAGCTGGGGCAACATGCTGGCCGGGGTTCAGCGCTTTCATGTTCTTGCCTCGTACTGGTGGATGTTCTTGCCCGGTCTTGCACTTGTTCCAATATTTCTGATCTACTACGCTGTCACAGACGTACTCCATCGTCATTTAGTGCTCCGAGCGCCGTGAAGCATCGGGATACGATGCGGAGAACCTGCCCGTGACGGCTCGCGGCTTACCCCTCCTTGTCGCTGTGGCGCTACTCGCCGGCACCCTGGCACCCGTCCGTTATGCGGCTCCCAGCGAGAATTTCGTGCCCGTTGCTGGACCGCATAACGGACCAGGCGCGCGAAGCGCGCCAGGAAGATACTGGGCTAACCAGCCGAGGGCTCTGCCGGGCCGGGGTCCCCAACGCGCGTTTTTGGCGCGTTGGGGCGGAAGATATCAAGGGCAGAGCCCTTGGCTGGTTTGGGCGGCCGACAGCGGCGGTCCCGCGGCCCAAGCCGAGGAATTCCTGATTGCAGCCCATGAGGTCGGCCGTCACGGAGGTCGACTCGTTGTCACCCAGCGAGCGGAACCGAGAACGCTGAACCCGGTCACGGTTGCGGATGCGCCGTCTCGTGACGTGATTCGCCCCACGACCGCCGACCTCGTTCACATCAACCGCGAGACGCAACTGACGGAGCCCGCGTTGGCGCGGTCCTGGACGGTTTCGCCAGACGGGCGGCGCATGACCCTCCAGCTGCGGCGCGGGATCCGGTTCTCGGACGGTCATCCGTTCGACGCAGACGACGTGGTGTTCTCGTTCGAGGTGTACCAGGATCCCAAGATCGACTCGCCGCAACGCGAGCTCCTGGGTGTGGCGGGCCGGCCCATGGCGGTGAAGAAGGTCGATCGATACACGGTTCAATTCGACCTCGCGGAGCCGCGTGCGGTCGGCGAACGACTCTTCGACACTGTGGCCATGCTGCCAAAGCACCGGCTGGAGCAGGTGTATCGCGAGGGGCGCCTGCCGGAGGCGTGGCGCCTGGGAACTGCGCCATCGGACATGGCCGGCCTCGGTCCGTTTCGGTTCCAGCAGCACCTTCCCGGTCAGCGCGTGGCGCTCGAGCGGAACCCCTATTACTGGAAGGTCGATCGAGCAGGAGGGCGTCTTCCGTATCTCGATGGTGTGACATTTGTGACAGTCACGAACGAGGACGCGCAGGTACTGCGCTTTCAGGCGGGCGAGGCCGATGTCCTGGCGCGCATCGGTGCCGAAAACTTCGCTGTGCTGGAACGGGAGCAGACGTCTCGCGGCTATGTGCTGAAGGATCTCGGCCCCGGCCTCGAGTACTCGATGCTGTTCTTCAACCTGAACGCTCTCCCCGGAACGCAGGGCGCAATTGCCGCCAAGCAGAACTGGTTTCGCGTTACGGCGTTCCGGCAGGCGGTGTCGGCCGCTATCGACCGCGATTCCATCGTTCGTCTGGTCTACCGCGGACGCGCGACCCCTCTGGCGGGCCACGTCACACCCGGTAACCGTCTCTGGACGAACCCGCAGTTGCGGCCGCCCGCGCGATCGACCGCCCGTGCGTCGGAGCTGCTCCGCCAGGCCGGCTTTCGGATGTCGGACGCTCGCCGGGTCGTCGACGCACAAGGGCAGCCGGTGGAGTTCTCAATCCTCGTGAGTGCCTCGAATCCGGTTCTCAACCAGGTGGCGACGATTATCCAGTCGGACCTCGGGCAGGTTGGTATGCGCGTGCGGATCGTGCCTTTCGAGTTCCGCGCGATGCTCGACCGGATTTTCAAGACCTACGAATACGAAGCGGCGCTGCTGCCGCTCGGCGGCGGAGATGGAGATCCCAATTCGGAGATGAACGTCTGGCTCTCGTCCGGTCCGCAGCATCTCTGGCATCTCGGCCAGCAGCAACCGGCGACGCCGTGGGAGGCGGAAATCGATCGGGTCATGCGTGCCCAGGTCAGCATGCTCGACGCATCGGCCCGTAAGCGCGCCTACGACCGCGTGCAGCAAATCGTCGCGGAGAATCTGCCGTTCATTTTCCTGGTGAGTCCAAACGTGCTTGTCGGCGCCCGTCGCGATCTTGGCAATTTCCGTCCAGCCGTCCTCGAGCCCCAGGTGCTCTGGAATGTGGACGAGCTGTTCTGGCGGCGGCCATCATCTGGACCGTCTCCATGACGGGGAGGCAGCGCCCGGCGCTGCTCGACGGGGAGGAATCAAAGCGGACATGGAGCGACGCGCAGCTGGTTCGGGCATGCCTCGATGGTGATGAGGAGGCGTGGGCGGCGCTCATCGAGAAATACAAAGTGCTCATCTACTCGATTCCTTCCCGATACGGCGCCAGGCCCGAGGACTGCGCGGACATCTTCCAGATGGTGTGCCTGGATTTGTTCACCGAGCTGCCGAAGCTGCGCAATCCCGGCGCCCTTCGGCCGTGGTTGATTTCGGTGACCGCCCATGCGTCCCTTCGCTGGAAGCGGCGCGGGCGGCGGCGCTCGGAGCGCGAGGATCACGACCTCGACGCGATCCCCCCGGACCCCCCCATCGCCGCGACGTTGGTTGAGGAAATCGAGCGCGAGCAGATTGTGCGGGACGCTGTTGCGGGGCTGCCGCCTCGATGCCGCGAGATGATCCGCCTGCTGTTTTTCGAACAGCCGCCGTTGCGCTATCAGGAGGTGGCCAAGCGACTTGGCCTCGCGACGGGATCGATAGGGTTCATCCGGGGCCGGTGTCTGCGACGACTGCAGCGCGCGCTGGAGAAGGCGGGCTTCTGATGCTGGACAGCGCAGGTCCCATCGACCCGACGCCGCTGCTCGCGCAACTCGGTCGTTTATCCAACCGACGACTGGTCTCGTTTTTCAAACAGCACCCGGCGCTGTGCGACATTGCGCTCGTGAATCGGCTGCACGACGAGGTCGTGCGGCTGGCGTTCACGGATGTCGGACAGGCCGATCGGCTGGCGCGCGTGGCCAGACTTCTGGCCGAACTGCTGGCGGATGAGGGCGCGCACGCCCAGAGCCTGCGCGCGGCGGGACATGTTCTGTACGCACGCGGCCGCTGGGCCGAGGCGCTCGAGTGCTACGACGCCGCGCTGGAGCTGTTTCGACGCCTGGGTCAGGAGTGGAATGTCGCGCGTACGCTGAACGGCGCCATTCAAACGCTTTCCTACCTGGGCCGCTACGACCGCGCCTTTGCAGCGGCCGAGGAAGCCCGTCGCATCTTCGCCCGGCATGGCGATCGGCTCCGCATTGCGCGGCTGGACATCAACGAGGGCAACCTGCTTTTCCGCCAGAATCGCTTCGAGGAAGCGCTCGCTCGATATCGGCACGCCCACGACGAGCTCCTCGAAGTCGGCGAACCGCGCGACGTCGCCACGATACTCCTCAACATCGCGGTGTGTTGTATCAATCTTGACGACTTCGATAACGCATTTGATACATATCGCCGCGCCAGGGCGTACTGCCTGGAACACGGGCTGCCGCTGCTCGTCCTGAACGCGGACTACAACATCGCTTCGCTCCATTTCCGGCGCGGAGAATATTCGACGGCCCTGGAGCTGTATCGCGCCGTGCAGACGCAGTCCGAAACGCTGGGTGACCGGTACTATCGGGCGCTCTGCCTCCTCAATCGTTCGGACCTCTACCTCGAATTGAATCTGACAGAGGAAGGAGGAGAGCTTGCCGAGCGCGCACTGGCTGCCTTCAAACAATTGGAGATGGATTACGAGGCAGCGAAGGCGTTGACCAACGTCGCACTGTCCGCAGGACAGCGCGGCAACACCGCGCAGGCTTTGAAGCTGTTCGACCGCGCTCGCAGACTTTTCGGCGCCGAGGACAATCAGGTATCACAGGCGCTTGTCGACCTCTATCGGGCCATTGTTCTGCACCGACGCGGCCGGAACACGGAATCGGCACGATGGTGTCGTCGAGCGAGGGCCACGTTCGCCAACGCGGGACTGCCTGTCAAAGTCGCGGTCTGCGACCTGCTCCTCGCGCGCCTGGCCCTGGAGCGCGGCGCTTTCAGCCGCGCCTCGCGTTTCGCCGCGACGGCGCTCGAGCGGGCCCGGGAAACGGGCGTCCCGGCGCTCGTCGTGCAGGGGCATTTCATCCAGGGCCTCATCGCCGAAGCCGAGGGCGACGATAAGCGTGCGTTGGCGCAGCTTGAATCGGCCCACGCCGGCCTCGAGAGGCTGCGCAGCCATCTGCGCGGCGAAGGGCTCAGGGTTGCATTCCTGAAGGACAAAGTGGAGGTCTACGAGGCGCTTGTCTCGGTATGTCTGGCGCAGAGTCCGGAATATCGGGAAGTGGCATTCAGCTGTATCGAAGAGGCGAAGTCGCGGAACCTGGCGGATCAGATCGCGTTTCGCGCCACGTCGATCGCCCCGCGCGCCAGGCCGGACGTCGGGCAGGCCGTCTGGCAGCTCCGTCAGGAATTGAACTGGTATTACCACCGCATCGAGTCGGAGGAAACCCGGCGGGAGCGTGAATCGACGGCCCGGCTCCAGGGACTGCGCCAGCGGGCCAAGGCGCTCGAGGCGCGCCTGCTCGAGACGCTCAGGGCCGTTCGCGAGGTTGACGAGGAATTCGCCGCGCTGCAGGGAGGCGGCACGTGCACGCTCTCCGAAATCCAGGCCTCACTGCCGTCCGAGACGACGTTGGTCGAGTACTACCAAGCGCGCGATCGGTTGTATGCCTGCGTCGTGGACCGGGAGCGGCTCGAAATCGTACCGCTGGCTCCAGCCTCGCGGGTCCACAGCCTGTTCCGCCTGCTCCAGTTTCAACTGTCCAAATTCCGGTTGCAGGCGGACTACACGCGGGCGTTTGCCAACGAGCTGCAGGGGGCGACCGAGGCGCACCTGTTCGATCTGTATTCGGAGCTCGTCGCTCCCATCCGCTCGCGCATACGGGGCAGCCACCTGATCATCGTGCCGCACGACATTCTCCACTGTCTGCCATTTCATGCGTTGTGGGATGGGGAGCGGTTCATGATCGACGACTTCACCGTCTCGTATGCTCCGAGCGCGAGCGTCTATCGTCTCTGCAGCATCAAGACGCCGGTGGTGCATCAGACGTCCCTCGTCATGGGTGTCCCGACCGAATCGATGCCGCATGTTGCCCAGGAGATACACGAGGTCGCCGCGACACTGCCGTCGCCCATCGTGTTCATGGGCCGCGAGGCGACGAGCGAACGACTGAGCTCGCTTGGACCGGACAGCCGGTTCATCCATATCGCCACGCACGGCTTGTTCCGCCGGGACAGCCCGATGTTCTCGTCGATCGAGCTCGGCAACGGGCCTGTGAGTCTGATTGACCTTTACGAGCTGGACCTCTCGGCGGAGCTCGTCACGCTGAGCGGGTGTAGCACCGGGGTCAACGCCGTCATTGGCGGGGACGAGGTTGTAGGCCTCGTGCGTGGACTCCTGTATTCCGGGGCACGGGCGGTGTTGCTCACATTGTGGGACGCGTACGACTCCAGCACGGCGGCCTTCATGAAGACGTTTTACGGGGCGTTCGGCGATCAGACGAGCAAGAGCGAGGCGTTCCAACGGGCCATGCAGGCGCTGCGTCGCGAATACCCCCATCCGTTCTACTGGGC
>DASYQV010000306.1:0-6212 GCA_036005125.1 Vicinamibacterales bacterium | reverse complement strand
CCCTCCCGTCTTGCCGTCGTGAACCCGGTCAGCGCAAACGTGACGGTATACGTGCCGGGCCGCAGGTCGACGATGTTGTATCGCCCCTCGCCGTCGGTGACGACGCTGCGGACCTTTTCAATCAGAACCGGGCTTGCGGCTTCGACCGTGACCCCGGGCAACACCGCACCCGATATGTCTCTCACGACGCCGGCGATGCCGCTCGCCTGCTGTGCCCACGTAGTGGCTGGAATGAACGTCAACGCGGATACGATCACGAGAGGAATAAGCCGACGCACAGTCATATCAGATGAATGAAGGGTTAGGAGTTAGGAGTTTGAAGAAGTCAGGAGTCAGAAGTCAGGAGGAGGAGTCAGAGCGCAGCATGCGCTCCAGCTCCTCCTGACTGCTACCACCAGCTGTTAACGAATGGACCGCAGATGCTCGACGATTCGCGCGATTTCCTCGTCGCTCAGCTCCCGCGTCGATATCGGCGGCATCTGACCGAGGCCCTCGCGGACGATCCCCATCACTTCCAAAACGTCTTTGGTCATGGGCACGAGCGCTGGTGCCACCGCTCCTCGGGCGTCTGGTCCGTGACACGGCTGGCAGACTCGCTGGAATGCGTCGGCCCCCGACTCCGCGCTACGCGCCGCGACCGGCGCCGGCACGGCAGCACTCGAGGTTGTCGTGGTTGGCGCACCGGTGCCGACAGCAAAGGCGGTCAGGATGGAATCAGGTCCCGCGCCGCTGGAGATCAGTACGAACTGCCGGCCGCTGCGCGATCGGTAGGTCATGGGGTTCGCGGCAGTCCGGGCGGGCGTCGCAACCCGCCACAGCTCTTTGCCGGTGGCTTTGTCAAACGCGTAGAGATACGGATCGCCGCCGCCGATGAACACGAGCCCGCTCCGGGTGACGAGGACACCGGCCGATCCACCAGTCCCCAACCGGTCCGGGAGTTTCACACCCTTCAACAGCGGATGGCGACGGACCGCCGGGCTCCCTTCCCCGAACGGAACCCGCCAGGCGATCTCGCCCTGGTTGAGGTTGATGGCAACGAGCAACGCGTAGGGTGGCTTGATCAGCGGAATGGGACCGAGCTTCGACTTCGGTCCCTCCGAGGCCCAACGGGGCGTCCCGTCGGGTCGCGAGAAGATATTGTTCGCCGCGCCGTATTCGCAGTTGTTCGAATAGTCGACGTCCACGTCGGCATCGGTCCCATCGTTCTTGCAAACCTGATTGACGGTGTAGCTTTCGGTGGTTCGCACGTAGAGCATCCCCGTCTCGGGGTCGAGTCCACCGCCCGCCCAGTTGGCGCCGCCGCCGACCGCCGGCCGCTGGATCGTTCCACGAAGACTGGGTGGCGTGAAGAGGGGTCCCAGCCGGAACTTCTTCATTTCCTCGATCGCCAGCGCCTTGATCTCGGGCGTCAGGTCGTTGGCATCATCCAGCGAGATCCCCTGGCCGGAGAATGCGGGCGGTTTGGTCGGAAATGGCTGCGTCGGGTACGGTCGCTCGCCCGGCACATCGGTCGTAGTGTCCACCGGACGTTCCACGATCGGCCAGACGGGTTCGCCGGTCACGCGGTCGAAGACATACGTGAAGCCCTGCTTCGACACCGCGGCGACGGCGTCAATTCGTTTCCCGTTGACGGTGATCGTCCCGAGATTCGGCGTCGCAACGAGGTCGTAGTCCCACAGGCCGTGGTGGACCATCTGGAAGTGCCACTTCCGCTTGCCGGTATTGGCATCGATACACACGAGTGACTCGGCGAAGAGATTCGCGCCCAACCGGCGTCCACCCCAATAGTCGCTCCCCGGCGTGCTGACCGGCACGTACAACAAGCCGCGCGCCTCGTCCAGGCTCATCGGTCCCCAGACGTTGGCGTGACCGGTGAAGCTCCACGACTCGTTCTCCCAGGTTTCCACGCCGAAGTCCTTGTTCGACTGGGGAATGGTGTAGAAGACCCAGGCCCGCTTGCCGGTCCTCGCGTCAAAGGCCTGGACCGTGCCCTGCGTCTCGAACTTCTTTTGAACGCGGTCGGGAACGCGACTGCCGACGATGACCAGGTTCTTGTAGATGACGGGCGGTGACGTCTGACTGAATGTCTGCCTTTGCGTCGGCAGTCGCAGTCCGTCCGTCATATTGGTCACGCCTTTCTGACCGAACGTCGGCACGGGCTTGCCGGTCCTGGCATCGAGCGCGAACAGGCGCTGGTCGGTGTTCAGGAAGATCCGCATCTCCGAGCCGTTGCGCCAGACCGCGACGCCGCGATGCTTCATCCCGGTGTTGTCCTCGTCACCCTTCCAGGTTTCCGGATCGAACGACCACAGTTCCTTGCCTGTATCGGCATCGAGCGCGACGACGCGCTTGTACGGCGTGCTCACGTACAACACGTTGTCGATCATGACCGGCGTGTTCTCGAACGGGCCCGGGCGGGCGCCGTATTCGGCCTTCGGCACCTCCCCAGGACTCCACTCCCACACGCGCTCCAGTCGGTTGACGTTGGCGGGCGTGATGTCCGTCAGCGTCGAATATTTGCTGTTGGCGGCATCGCCGCCCCAGTAGGGCCACTCGACGAGACGCGAGTCTCCTCGCTGCGCGCCCAGTTGTACCGCGAACACGACGACGGCAACAGCACAGAGTTTCTTCACAACGTCATCTCCTCGGGGCCGCAACTCGGATGGAGGCCTCCAGCCGACGAAGGACCGGAGCGAAGGTTGCGATTGTAGGTCAAGGGGATGGCGCAGACAAGCCGGCGAGCACGACAGCCGGCGAGTACAGCCGCATAACGGGCTGACACGCCGCAATTGTCCGCGGGACGCTTTTCGAATGCATTCGTGCTATGACTGAGCCATGCCGCGCCGAACGTTCCATTACGCCTGGATCATCGCCCTCGTCACGTTCATCGTCCTGCTGGTCACGGCCGGGATCCGCGCCACTCCGGGTGTGCTGATTGTGTCGCTCGAGCAGGAGTTCGGCTGGAGCCGGACCGTCATCTCCCTGGCCGTTGCAATCAACATCGCGCTCTTCGGGCTGATTGGTCCCTTTGCCGCGTCGGTGATGGAGAGGTGGGGCCTGCGTCGCGTGATTCTGGCCGCGGCGGCGCTCCTCGCCGTCTCGGTGGCGCTGACGACGCAGATGCGCAACCGGTGGGAGCTGACGCTGCTCTGGGGCGTGCTGGTGGGAACCGGAACCGGCGTCACGTCGCTGGTGCTCGCGGCCGTCGTCGCCAATCGATGGTTCGACGAGAGGCGAGGGTTGGTCGTCGGGGTGCTCTCGGCGGCCAACGCAACCGGACAGTTGGTGTTCCTGCCGTTTCTGGCGGCCGTTGTCGCACAGCGCGGATGGCGTGCCGCAGCGCTCGTCATGGCAGGCGCATCCGCGGTGGTCTTCGCCATCGTGCTCGTCTTCATGCGCGATCGGCCGGAGGACCTCGGGCTGCTTCCTTATGGACGGCGGCCTGCATCCGGTCCGGCAACGGGACCGCGTCCGCTCGCGCCGCTCCAGGCGCTGGGGTATGCGATGCGGACGCGCGCATTCTGGCTTCTGGCCGGCACCTTCTTCATCTGCGGCGCGAGCACCAACGGGCTCATCGGCACTCACCTGATTGCTGCGTGTCACGACTACGGCATTCCGGAACTGCGCTCGGCCCAACTGCTGGCGATCATGGGCGTCTTCGACATCCTCGGCACGACCGCGTCAGGATGGCTGACCGATCGTTATTCGAGTCGTCATCTGCTGTTTTCGTACTACACGCTCCGGGGCCTCTCGCTCCTGTATCTCCCGTTCACGTTGCAGGACGGGGCGCACGGGCTCGCGTGGTTTGCCATCTTCTACGGCCTCGACTGGGTGGCAACGGTCCCTCCGACCGTTCGTCTGACGAGCGAGGCGTTCGGCCGCGAGAACACGGGCGTGATCTACGGGTGGATCGGCGCGAGCCATCAGCTCGGCGCCTCGGCTGCCGCGTTCAGCGCGGGGGCTATCCGCACGTTCTCGGGCGACTACCAGTTGGCATTCTGGATCGCGGGAGTGCTGTGCCTTGCCGCGGGCGCGTCGTTTCTCATGCTGGGCCGCCGCACGTTCGGCGTCCACGCGACGAAGGCGCTCGCGTATTCGTGACGGACGCCACGAAGCCCTCTCGCCACGAAGCTCACGAAGAAACCACGAAAAAACTTCGTGTCCTTCGCGGCGAATCCTTCGTGGCTAATTCTTCGTCGCCAGATCGGCGATCACGAAACGCAAGACCGCCTCGAACAAGGCGACGCGCGGGTAGTGATTACGATCGACGAGCCGTCTCAGGGTGGCGCCGAGCGTCGGATCCAATTCGGCAGCATCCTCGAAGGGGAGCGCGACAGCCCAGTGATCGGCACGCGCGAATCCGAGGTAGGTCGCGTCGGGAACGATGGCATCCTCGTGAATCACCTGCCCATCCTCTTCGAGCGAATACGCGTGCAGCTGATTCCAGCCGTCCATGAGCACGGCCGACGTGTTGGAGGCATCGGAGATGGCCGCAATCGAGTACGTGCGGAGGTGCTCCGGGAGCTTCATCTCCGCCACCGCTCTGATGCGCACGGACCGCCGAAGACTCTCGATGCCGCGACCATCCCCAGCCTCGCAGACGCCTCGCTTCCATCTCTCGAGCGTTCTCAGCAGTCCGCGCGGCACGCCCTCCGCGAGGCGGGACCCCATCACGCTGCCAGCGACGGTTACAACAGCCGCGATCGCCCGCTGAGCGATCTCGTAACGGCCGACCGCCTCGAGGATGTCGGAGGCACCTTTGCTATAGCCGAACGCAATGTAGCGCCGCATCTCACCGCCGCTGAACCGCTGGTCGAGATATTCCGCAAGCCGCTGTGCATTGTAGGTACTGCTGCCCAGCGCAGGAATCGAGACGTACTCGATGTCTATTCCGTGTGCGGTCGCGAGATGGCGTCTCGCATCCTCGAAGGGCCGGACGATGGCGTCAATGCACTGTCCGAAAACGCCCGGCACCACCAGAATCCGATATGGCGATTCGAACGACTCATTCACCGGGCCCGGTGTGCCGGCCGGCCACAGATACCGTGCGCAGTCTCCCCATTTACCCGGGGCGTGCGCGAGCACGCCGCAGAAGAGGCGGCTGAACTCGCGACTCGATGGCTCCTTCTCGATTCTGATTGGCTCGGACCGAAGAGGCGGCGATGGTTCCACGATGGTCGGAACCGTGCGCGTACAGGACGCGGTGGTCGCGATCGCTACAAGCGCCCAACACGCCGCCCTTACCGTTGCGAGCGCCTTCACAGACAGTGGGAGTATTGCACGGACCCGGCCGGCACGTTTGCAGGATGACCGGGCGTTGTACGGTGGTCGCGTCTCTTCACACGTGCGTGCAGATCGCGTCATCCACGTCGCAGGCGCGAGATGAGATCGGTCATGTCGGCAGGGAGCGGTGCTTCGAACCTGAGCTCCCGGCCGTCCGTGGGATGACGGAAGACCAGGCGATGGGCGTGAAGCGCCTGACGCGGAAATTCGATCGGGTGCAGCCGATCGGGACCGGAGACGTAGCGGCGCTCGCCGACGAGCGAATGTCCGCGCAGAGCGGCCTGCAGGCGGATCTGGTTGCGCTTTCCGGTCTGCAGCCGCACTTCGATCAACGATGCGACACCGAACGTCTCGAGGACCCGATAGACGCTGATGGCCTCTCGCGCGCGAGGGTCCCGCGGGCTGGCCTGCTTTTGAACGAGCGCCGTTTCGTCCCAGACAAGATGATCGCGCCACGTCCCTTCAGGCGGGTCGGGGTGGCCGTACACGACGGCCTGATAGAGCCGCGTCGGCTCACGCCGCTTGAACTGCGATTTCAGGGTCGCCTGGGCGACCGCGTCCTTCGCAAAGATCACCAGGCCCGACGTATCGAGATCGATCCGGTGAACGACGAAAGGACGCCGCTTGCCGCGCGAGCGCAGATGTTCTTCCAGGAGGTCGTATATCGACGGCGCGTCCCGGCGTCGTTCGAGCGGCACGGCCAGCACGCCGGCAGGTTTGTCGAGCACGAAGAGCGCCTCGTCCTCGTAGAGGATACGCAGGTCTCCGAACTGCATCGGGCCGCGGCGAGGCTTCGCGGTGCCCGGCCGATCCATCCACAACCGGACGACGTCGCCGGCGGCGAGACGACGGGCCGCATCCGCGGGACCCGTTTCCTCGCCGTTGACGAGCACCTTGCCCCGCTCGAGCGCCGACACCGCGCGGCCTCG
>DASYQV010000305.1:0-4607 GCA_036005125.1 Vicinamibacterales bacterium | reverse complement strand
CGGCCAGATCGCTCCCTTCAGCCTGCTGACGTACGACGACGTGAAGGCGCGAGCCGAACGCATTTCCGTCGTGACGGCACAGCGACGCATGCCGCCGTGGAAACCTGAATTTGGAAAGGGAAAGTTCCTCGGAGAACGCCGCCTCACCGACGCCCAGATCCGAACGATCGTCGAGTGGGTCGCGCAAGGCACACTCGAGGGGGATGCTTCGAGTCGCCCGCCCCTGCTGATGCGAGCCGACGAGTGGCAGCTTGGCGTTCCAGACCTCATCGTCACGATGCCGACCCCGTATCAGCTGCCGGCAGGCGGCACGGATGTCTTCCGGACGTTCGTGCTGCAGATACCGTTGTCCGCGCCGCGTTTTGTAAGGGCACTGGAGTTCCGGCCGGGGAATCCCCGCGTTGTCCACCACGCCAATATCGGAATCGATCGGCGCCGTCGCTCTCGACGTCTGGATCCCCTCGATCCCCAACCCGGGTACCCCGGCGGGATGATGCCGGACGCCAGCCCCGAAGGTCAGCTGCTCGATTGGACGCCCGGGAAGACGCCGCATTCCGCCCCCGCAGGTCTCGCCTGGCGGCTGGAGCCTGGAAGCGATCTCGTCGTGCAGTTGCATCTGCAACCGAGCGGCGCACCCGAACTCGTTCAGGCGAGCGTCGGCTTCTTCTTTTCCGACGAGGAGCCGGTCAGGACGGCTACAACCCTCCGCATGGGGAGTCGGACCATCGATATCCCCGCAGGTGAACGCGAATATGTGATTGCCGACAGTTACGAGCTTCCGGTGAGTGTGGAGCTTCTCGCCGTTCAGCCTCATGCGCACTATCTGGGTCGGCGCATGGAAGCGACCGCCACGCTGCCCGACGGCACCATGCGATGGCTCATTTCGATCCCGGATTGGGATTTCAGGTTTCAGGATGTCTATCGCTATGCCGAGCCGATCCTCCTTCCAGAAGGCACAAGGATCTCGATGCGATATACATACGATAACTCGGCCGACAACGTGCGTAACTCGCGGCGGCCGCCCCAGCGCGTCACGTGGGGTCCGAAATCGTTCGACGAGATGGGCGACCTCTGGCTTCAGGTCGTCACCCGTACCCAGGAGGACGCCGCGATTCTGAGTCAGGATTTTCGCCGCAAGACATACGCTGAAGACCTTGCCGCGTATCTTCGACTGTCGCAGGCCGATCCCTCTGATCCACTCAACCATGACGTCGTCGCGGGACTGTATCTGGAAGGTGGCCGGTATGACGAGGCGATTGTTCACCTGCGCGAGTCGCTGCGAATCAATCGGGCATCGGCCCCGACGCACTACAACCTCGGTGTGGCGTTGTCGCAGCAGGATCGCCGCGAAGAGGCAGCAGCTCACTTTGAGGAAGCAGTTCGCATCGACCCGGACTACGGCGAAGCCCACAACAACCTGGCAGTGCTCCTTCCTCTGCTGGGAAGGCTGAACGAAGCGCTGACGCACGCGCATCGAGCCGTCGAACTAAGGCCTGACAACTACAGAGCTCATACGAACCTGGGGCGAATTCTTGCCGCCGGAGGTGAGGAGCTCGCAGCCATCGCAGCACTGCGTCGGGCGCTGGTCCTTCAACGAGATTGGCTGCCGGCCCTCATCGAACTGGGGTGGATCCTGGCGGTCTCCCCCAACGACCGCCTGCGCGATCCGCACGAAGCGATCGCCCGCGCAGAGCACGCGGCCCGGCTGACTGGCGATCAGGATGCCTCGGTGCTCGACCTGCTCGCGGCGGCCTACGCCTCCGGTGGCCGGTTTGAGGAGGCACGCTCAACAGCACGGCGGGCCCTCGATGTGGCGCGTGCTGGCGGCATGGGCACAGTTGCCGATCACATTCGCCAGCGTCTGGCGCTCTACGAACGTGACCAGCCGTTCAGGGCAGCAGACCGCAAATGAGCGCCCTTGTCCCCCACGATCTCGAGCTCCTTGAAGGCGTTCGATCGACACCGGAGCGCTACCAACTCAAGAACACGTCGGAGGATGAGATACGGCAGCGAATCAGCACGCAGCCTCCGGCTGCCTGCACTCGGCAACCAGCGCTATTCTACGCACACGCACCTGGGTCGACGGTCAACCCGTCGCTCAAAAAAGAGCGTTGCGAATTTGCGCACCCCACAGGCTTCTGCGGGCCACCTGGATGGCCCACGAGCTGCTCACCACGTTCGAGGCGAAGATCGGCGGGGTCACTCTCGTGCCCGGGTCGGAGGAATCTTCGACGTGTCCATCGATGGTGCGCCCATCTGGTCGAGAGCAGCAGAGCGCCGGTTCCCTGACATCAAAGAACTGAAGCAGCTCGTGCCCGACCGGGTCGCGCCGGGCAAGTCACTCGGTCATTCGGACCGAGAGCCAGTCTGAGTGACAGGGCATTCTCATTCGTTCGCAGCGGCTTGACGCGCACTGAATCGAGACCCGAGGCCGACATGTTGCCAGTGAAACGGATGCGGTATGTGTTCGGGTGCGCTGCGGCCATCATGGTGGCACCGGGCGGATTCATGCCCGCACAATACCGCGACGGAGCACTGCCCCAGATCCCGATTCAGGCTGTTGGTGGTGGCGAGGTCTTCGTGGAGCTCTCCGTCAACAGCAGCGGCGTCGTGAGTGGGGTCAGAACGCTGCGGGCGACAGCTCCATTCGCTGCGGCTGTCAACGAAGCTGTACGCGGCTGGCAGTTCCGTTCCGCTGAAGAAGAGATAGCGTCTGAAGCGGGACGGCCGGTCGAGCTGCAGACGCGAAAGCCGGTGGAATCGACGGTGCTGGTGGCCGGTATATTCCGGCCGCCGACACTCAACACACCCACGCTGGGCGAACCGCCCAGGAACGTGGCATCGGCATCGAATGAAACGCCATTTCCCTTGACGACCGTGATGCCACGATATCCGCCTCTCGCGCGCGACAGCGGGATTGTGTTGGTCGAAGCACGCGTCGACGCCGGTGGCGGCGTGGCCGATGTAAAGGTGATTCGCTCGGCCCGCCCCTTTGACGAGCCTGCGCTGGACGCGGCGCGGCGGTGGACATTCCGCCCGGCACGCGTGCGCGGAACAGCGGTGCCGACGCTCGCGTACATTGCCTTTGCGTTTCGCCAACCCGTCACGGTGCTGCCAGGAAAACGTCCGGAGTAACTGAGCGACGCGATTGTCATTATGACGTCCAATCTCGGATCCGAGCAGTCCGGACACTGACGAATCCGCTCGGCCTCCTGTCGCGCGACAGCACCGAGGAGGTCCAGGGCGATGTCATGCGAGAGCTCGAGCGTCGCTTTTCGCCCACGTTCCGCAACCGCATCGACGACGTGTGCTGTTCGCCCGCTGACGCGCGACGAGGTCCGCGAGATCGCGAGACACTATCTTGATCAGATCGTGCACGCTGGCCAAAGTCCGGCAAGACGATCGGAGGTGGACGATGCCGCCCTCGAGCTGCTCGTGACCCGGGGCCAGAGCCTGCCGTTCGGCGCGCGCTTCCTGAAGCAGGCCGTCTCTTATTGGACAGCGGAATCCTTCAGCGCACGCCAGATGGACGGTTCGTGCGTCGGTTGCCGGCTGTGTCGGAAAACGAGGGTTGCAGCGGTCTGCGCTCAGCGACGGAGGATTCGCGATAGTTCTCTTTCGTGATGTGGACGGTCGCGACCTCGCCGGCCCGACCGAGCGAACGGCCTGCCATGCCGTTGATCGAAAACGCGAAGGCCGCCGGGTCGCCGACCCGGAGCACGACTTCGTCGTGCACCTCGATTGTCTGCTGCTCTCCCGGCTGCATCAACCGATACACGATGCGCGTTCCGTCAACAGTCGCGGAAAGCCAGCACAGACCTTGAGGCCGGATGTCGACATGTAACAGGTCCGCCTCGGTCCCGACGGCCCTTGGCAGCTCGCGCGATCCGATGGTCGCGGCCTCACGACGAGCCGCTACGGCAGCCGTCGATGGACCGGCAGATGAAGGCGATCTCGCGATCTCGATCGCACTCGCGGGGGGACGTGCGACAGGAAGCGCAGTAGGGGCGGATGCCCACCACCGCCCGAATGTGTAGTATCCGATCAGGCTGATGACCAGCAATACGATGCCGAAGAGCAACTGGACACGCGCGGCTTGGCGCTCAGCCTCATCCTGATCGATCTCGCCACGGACTGCGGGACCGTGTTCGGCGCGCGTCTCGTCCGTGCCTGGTTTGGCGACTTCGATGATGTTTGTGACGGGCTCAAATTGGCCGAGATACCGCCTGACCGTGTCTTCGGGACTTAAGCCCACTTCACGCGCGTACGCTCTCAAAAAGCCGCGCAGGAAGATCCCATCCGGCAGCTTGTCCCTCCGGTTCTGCTCGATCGCGCCGAGGATCCTGGCGCTGATCTTCGTCGCACGCGAGAGTTGACTGAGGGAGAGCCCTCGTCGCTCGCGCGCATCCCGCAGTACCGCACCGACATCCATGGCATCCGCCTGCGAGGACCTTCTGGGATTTTACGCTCGTGCGACCTGCGGCGGTGGCTGAACAAGCGGCCCACGGTCGTCGGGCCCTGGGATGTCCGACTCGCGCCGCCCACCGCGCTATACGGATCGAGGATCGGGTCTCAGCGGATTGCGGCGGTCGAGGGCGCCGTAGCCA
>DASYQV010000304.1:0-12307 GCA_036005125.1 Vicinamibacterales bacterium | reverse complement strand
ACCGCTGCAAACGGTAAGGAAGGGCTGGAGTGCCTGCTTCAAACCCGTCCGTGTCTGGTTCTCCTCGATCTGACAATGCCCATCATGACAGGGTGGGAATTTCGCGCCGCGCAGCTCTCGGTTGGGGACCCCGCCCTGGCGGCGGTGCCTGTTCTACTTCTGACGGCAATGCCGAACGCGGAAGAGGCGGGCGAAGAGCTTCAAGCGACCGAGGTCATCAAGAAGCCGTTCGACTACGACCGACTCATCGAGAGCGTCGGCCGTCACTGCCGCTCGCAGCGTGATTGACGCAGCGTGTCCACCCCGGCGGGCAAACGTGTAATCCGTGGTCCCGTTCAGGTGGCGATGCAACTTGCACAGCATGTTCAATTTGCCGCTCGTTCTGGGAGTACCGATTGCCGCATAATCGCATTGGGTACTCCCGGTGCGGCTTCGAATAATCCTTCCCCTCGACGGCTGCATCGACGGCATCTCGCTGGATGTCTTTGAACCCGGATACGTGTACGAGGTGGGCACGCTCTTAGGTTGTTATCTGCTCGCCATCAATGCCGCGGTCCCTGCCGACGGCGAGCCGGTGAGTCTCCCGCCACGCAATCTCCTGTTTGGCTCCACCGTGCACGGATGGTCCGCGCGACCCAAGACGCCACGGCCGGCCAGCATTGAACACCATCGCACTCGACGCACGCGGCGAAAAACCGGTTAGGGCCGGTCGGTCGCGACGTGCAATGATCCCCGCATACAACTGAGGAGCGCCATGACAGCAGAGGCGTACACGCGATTCGTTCTGACGGTCATTGCTCTGTGTTTGATTTACCTGTGCGTCAGGGAGGGTGCGCCACCAGCATTGGCGCAGCAGGAGCCGACCCCGGTCGTGATCACCGGGATTGAGCTTGGCCGCGCGCCAAAGACCGTTTTACCGGTCGCTGTGGTGGGAACGGCCAGACCGGCCAGAGATGGCTGGGCGATCTCGCCGCTCGAAGTCCGGGTGCCCGACGAAGTTCAGATCCGCGCCACGCGCGCGCTGAAGATTGAAGCGGACAAGCCGCTGCTCGTGGAGAACATCAAGGCCACCGGTGCGCCGCGACCGGGGCCGGAGTGACGGCAAAACGCCAAGTGGGAAGTGGAAAGTTGAAAGTGGAAAGTGCAAAGTGAGTAAAAGAGGGACTCGGCGCGCTTCTATTTGACTCTTCCTCTTTCCACTTTCTACTTTCCACTTTTTACGTGTCCTGTCAGCCGATGGCCATCAGGTCGAACTGCTCGTGATGCAGCTGCACGTCCGAGCGGATCGTGACCTCCCGGCCGAGGGTCTGCTTCAGCTCCTTCAGCACCGCGCGCTCTTCTTCCTTCAGCGCTCGCGCGATATCGGGGTTGACCCGCAGCAGCAGGCACTGGCCGTCGAGATCGGCCGAAATCTTCTTCACCTCCGACAGGATCTCGTAGCAGATGGTCGAGCTCGATTTGATCACGGAGCTCCCCGCGCAGTACGGGCACGGCTCGGTCAGCACGCGCTCCAGACTCTGCTTCACGCGCTTGCGCGTGATGATGACGAGGCCGAAGTCGGACACCTGCAGCGGCTTCGACGGCGCGCGGTCTTTCCGGAGCTCCTGCTCGACCGCCTGAAACACTTTCTGGCGGTTCTTCTTTTCTTCCATGTCGATGAAGTCGAGCACGATGATGCCGCCGAGGTCGCGCAGCCGGATCTGGCGGACGATCTCCTTCACGGCCTCGAGGTTCGTCTTGAGGATCGTGTCCTCGAGCCGGCCGGCGGTCTTCTTCCCGACGTACCGCCCTGTGTTGACGTCAATGGCCACGAGCGCTTCGGTCTGGTTGATCACGATTGAGCCGCCGGACTTGAGCCAGACCTTGCTGCGCAGCGCGCGATCGATCTCCGCCTGCACGCCGTACTCCTCGAGGATCGGATAGTCCTTGTCGTACAGCTTCACGCGGGGAGCAAGCGTCGGCATGAAGCGCTCGATCATCTCGAGCACGCGCCGGTACTCCAATTCGTTGTCGATGCGAATGGCGGAATAGTCGTCGGTGAGGAGGTCGCGGAGCAGTTTGGCGACGAGGCTCTGTTCGCGAAACACAACGGCGGGGGCGCGCGAGGTCTCGGCCTTCTGGCGGATCTCGGTCCAGACCTTGTGGAAGTAGCCGAGGTCCGAAACGATGTCCTCCTTCGGCCGGCCCGCGGCGGCGGTGCGGATGATCACCCCGCCGGCAAACCCTGTCTGTTCGCGGAATTCGCGGACGATGCCCCGCAGCCGGCTGCGTTCGTCTCGCGACTCGATTTTGCGGGAGACGCCGACGTGGTCCACGGTCGGCATGAAGACGAGGAATCGTCCGGGCATCGTGGCGTGCGACGTAAGCCGCGCGCCTTTCGTCCCGAGCGGCTCCTTGGCCACCTGGACGATGATTTCCTGGCCCTCTTTCAGGAGCTCTTCAATCTTGGGCTCGGGCGGGCCGTTCTTTTCGCCTCTCGACGAGCCCCGGGACGAGCCCTCGCGGTCGCGGCCACCACGCGGCCCGCGGCCGGTCGGCTGCCGGCCGTTGACGCCTGGAGACGGGAGCGCCTGGGGAGCGGACCCGTTCGACGGGCCGGCGTGCTCCTCGTCATCGCTTTCGAGCCGGTCGAGCTCTTCGAAGGTATCGGCGACGTCCGAAACGTACAGAAAGCCGTCGCGTTCGAGGCCGAGGTCAACGAACGCCGACTGCATGCCGGGCAGCACTTTGGACACCCGGCCCTTGTAGAGATTGCCAACGACACCGCGTTGACGCTCGCGCTCGATGAAGATCTCGGCAACCTGATCGTCCTCGAGAATCGCCACTCGCGTTTCGTGGCCGTTCGAGGAGATGATCATCTCCTTGCTCATGCCAACTCCGAGAGGACCTCTCGAACACCGGCGACACATCGCTCCGCTCTTTACTGCGCCGTGCGGCCGCGAGCAGACACACGAGCAACGCCATGATGCGGCGCAGCGCGCATGTCGGGAGCGTGTCGGGCATTTCGGAGGACCTTCTAAAGCTGCGGGCTTCGGGCTCCGGGCTGCGGGCCGGGCAGGGCCCGAAGCCTGAAGCCCGGAGTCTGAAGCCGACTCAGTTCGTGAAGCGACGCATCCGGACGTTGAGGATCAGGCCGAACCCCGCCAGGGTGGCAATCATGGAGGAGCCGCCGTAGCTCATCAGCGGAAGCGTCAAGCCTTTGACCGGCGCAAGGCCGGCCGACATCGTGATGTTATAGATGACCTGGAATGTGAAGCTCGCCAGCACTCCAAGCACCAGATAGGCGCCGAGCCGGTCCTTCGCCAGCTGCGCCGCCTCCAACGAGCGCAGGATGACGAACAGATACAGCCCGAGCGCCACCAGGACGCCCGCAAATCCCTGTTCCTCGGCGAGCACCGAAAAGACGAAGTCGTTGTGGGCCACGGGAAGGAAGCGCAGCTGGCCCTGCGTCCCTTTCATGAAGCCCTTGCCCCAAAGCCATCCGGACCCCACGGTGATGCGGGCCTGGATCTGCTGGTACCCCGCTCCCCTCGCGTCTTGAGTGGGGTCCAGGAACGTCTGGATGCGCTCCTTCTGATAGTCCTTGAGCGCGAAATTCCATGCGAGCGGGGCGGCAAGCACGCCGACGATCGCGATGATGCCGAAGATCTTCATCGGCATGCCCGACACGTAGGCGATGGCGAAGAACACCGGAATCAGCGTCACCGCTGTTCCGAGATCCGGCTGCCGCGAGATGATGAGGAGTGGCACCGCCATCAGCGCGCCGCCCACGAACAGGTCGATCTGCGTGTGCGCGCCGCGGCGGCTCTCGCCGAAGAACTTGGCCAGCACGAGCGCGACCGCAGCCTTGGCGAACTCCGACGGTTGGAGATTGAACACGCCCAAATCGATCCAGCGCCGCGACCCTCCGCGCACGGCGCCGAAGAACAACACGTAGATGAGAAGTGCGACGACGCCCAGGTAGATGATGTGCGACTTGTCGGTGAGCGTCCGGTAGTCGATGGCGGTACACACGACCATCGCGAGGATGCCGAGGACAATGCCGTACATCTGGGTGAAATACACGCGCGTGGGACCGCCCGTCGCGCTGTAAATGGTCGCCAGCCCGATGCCGCAGAGGGCAGCGAGCGCGGCGATCATCGCCCAGTCGATGTGGTAATAGAGTCTGCGTTCGAACATCTGGAATCTTTAGTCGTACGTCTTTCGTAGCTCACTGCTGCGCCGCAGGCGTCGGCGTCGGCACCACCGGCTGCGCCTCGGCAACCACCGCCGGCGGCACCGGCTGCGCGGGCGCCGGCTTCGCATCCAGCGTCGGAAGCGGCTGCCCTTCCTTTTTTGCGAAGTACGTCTCGATGACGTGCTTGGCAATGGGCGCGCTGAAAAACCCGTGCTCGTTGTGTTCGCCGAAAATCACGCCGGCGATTTCCGGATTATCGCGCGGGGCGAAGAACACGAACCAGCCGTGGTCGCGCAGGTCTTTGTCCGTCCCGCGAGCGGCCTGACGGCCGGTGATCGAGATCACCTGGGCCGTACCGGTTTTCCCGGCCACGTCGCGTCCCGGGATGCGACCGCGTCCGCCCGTGCCCGCCGCGTTCACGACCATCCAGAGCCCGTCGTGCAGGGCCGCAAGCGTTTCAGGCCTGAACGCCACCTTGTTCGCGACCGCTCCGCTCGGCATCGGCTGCCACGTGCCGTCCCCCTCGTCGACCGCCTTGATGATCCGCGGCGTCACGCGCGTGCCGCCGTTGGCCACCGTGGCAATCATCACCGCCATGGAGGCCGGCGTCACCGACACCTGGCCCTGGCCGATTGCGACCGAAATTGTCTCGCCGGCGTACCACTTCTCGCCGGTACGCTTGCGCTTCCACTCCGTTGACGGGACGATGCTCTCGATCTCGTTCGGCAGGTCGATGCCGGTCTTGCCGACCATGCCGAGCTTCTGCGCCCACTTGTTGATGCGGTCGACGCCGAGCATGTTCCCGAGCGTGTAGAAGTACACGTTGCACGACTTCTCGATTGCATGCCGCATGTCGACGACGCCGTGCCCGCCCTTCAGGTGGCACTTGAAATACCGTCCGTAGAACGTCGCGCCGCCCGGACAGTTCACCTTGAAATCGGGGGTCACGAGCCCTTCTTCGAGCGCCGCCGTGGCGACGACAATCTTGAAGGTCGACCCGGGCGAATAGCGTCCCTGAATGACCCGATTCTGAAGCGGCCGCAGCTTGTCGCTGTTGAGCGAGGCCCACGTGACGCGATCGATACCCGCGGCAAAGCTGTTGGGATCGTAGGCGGGCAGGCTGACGAGCGACAGCACGTCACCGTTGCGCGGGTCGAGAATGAGGGCGGCGCCGTTGAAGCCGAAGCGGTGGAATCCATCTTCGGCCGCTTTCTGCAGGTCCTGGTCGATCGTGAGCTGCACGCGGCGCCCTTCGACCGGCGGGATCTCTTCGAGCGTGCGGATCTCGCGCCCCACGCTGTTGACGACGACGCGCTTGGCGCCGTCCTGGCCCATCAGGAGTTTGTTGTAAATCTTCTCGATGCCCGACTGTCCGATGATCGAGCCGCTCTGGATGCCGTCGCCGACTTGTGTATCGCTCGCCTCGCCGACATAGCCGAACAGGTGCGCGGCCAGCGCATCGGTCGGGTACTGGCGGGTGGGCACTTCCTCGACCACCACGTCGGGCAGCTCGAAGTCGAGACGCCTCGCGGTGATTGCCGCCACCTGCGCAAGCGACGCATCCTCGATGATCACAATCGGCCGATAGCTCGGTTCGGCTCGATGCCGATCGACGATCTGTCGCACGAATCGCTCGTCGAGGCCGGCAACGGCCGCCAGGAGCCGAACCGTGCGATTGAGGTCCTTGGTGTGTTCGCGGACGATGGAGACGCTGAACGAGTGACGGTTCTCAACCAGCACCTTGCCGTTGCGATCGAACAGGACGCCCCGGGGCGCGCGCAGCGCAAGCGTCCGCTGGTGATTGTTCTCCGCCATCTCCTCGAACTTCGCGTGCTGGACGATCTGGAGGTACCAGAACGCGATGGCGAGCACCGCGAAAAGGACAATGACCCCGACCTGCAGGACGTTGAGGCGCACTCCGATGCGTCGTCGATCTTCAGCGACTGCCATGACCCGTCTCTTATAACCTTCGTCGAACCCGCCGCCGCTCCATTACCCCGGGCAGCATCTCGATAATTGTGAACGCGATCATGCCGACCGCCGCGTTGCCCACCGCCTGGCTCAGGACCGCCGCATAGGGCGACGGAAAGCTCCGCAAACCCAGCAATATGTATAGGCCCATGAACATCGCCGAATGCACCACGGTGGCCGCCAGGAACATGACGAAGCGTGGCAATGCCGCCGTCACGATGAACTGTTGCCCAATCACCCCCGCCAGGAACCCCACGAGCGACTTGGCGAGGCCGCCGATGCCGATGACGCCGCTCGATAGCGCATCCTGGATGATGCCCGCAACGCTGCCAGCCAGCATGCCGGTCCCCGGACCGGTGGTCAGGGCGACGTAAACGACCACGACGAGCACGAGATCGATGGCGGCAGTGCCACCGACCACGAACCGCGTAAGCGTCGTCTGCAACGCGAGCGCCAGAGCTATGGCGACCAGAACGCCGGCGACTTTCACTTACGAGCCCTCGCCCCCCGCCGCGGCCGGCGTCAGTACTACCAAAACTTCCTCCAGCGAGGAGAAGTCCACGACCGGCTTGACCACGATGGCGCTGAAGACGCCCGCACCCTTCTGGATAGATTCTATCTGACCTATAGCAAAGCCTTTAGGGTAAATGCCGTCAATTCCGGACGTTACGACCCTGTCACCAACCTGAACGTCAGCCGCCCCGGGCACGTACTCAAACCTCAGCCGGTCGCCGCCGGTGCCGAGCACCACCCCTTGCGCGCGGGAACGCTCCACGATCGCTCCTGCCGCGGCGTTCCGGTCGATCAGCAGCTGAACCTTGGAGGCGCGGGCGCTCGGCATGATGATCCGCCCGACGACCCCTGTCGGTGCAATGACAGCCATGTCGGGCCGCAGTCCATCCTTCGTCCCCTTGTCGATCGTAAACGTCCGGAAATCAGGACTCGCACCCCCGGCGATGACCGAGGCGGCCGTCGTCGAGAGCGAGGTCCGCTGCCGGAGCTCGAGAAGCTGCTGCAGGCTGCGGGTTTGAGTGGACAGCGCGCGTTCCTGCTGGAGCTGCACCTGCAACTGTCCATTCTCCTGGCGCAGCTTTTCGTTCTGCCGGCGCACCTGCTGAAGCGCGAAGTAGTTTTCCCAACCGTGCTGGACGCCTTCAATGACGGAAGTCGAGGCACGCTGCACCTCGGCAAAGACACCAAAGGTCACTGCCTCGAGCATCGGCACGCCGCGCCGCGTATTCACCTGAGCAGAGATCAGGATGATGTGCGCAATCGTGACCGCGACGAACATGTAGCCGGTGCGCTGGCGGAAGTCCACGAGAGCCATACCTTGGGCGAGGCATCAGCCCCGGGCCTCAGGCCTCAGGGGCCTCAGGCCGGGGGGTTCAGCCCCTCAATCAATCGAGATCTTCCGCAGGAGGTTGAAATCCGAAAGCATCTTGCCGGCGCCAAGCACGACGGACGAGAGCGGATCCTCGGCCATCGCGAGCGGCAGTCCCGTTTCCTCGCGCAGACGCTTGTCCAGGTTCTTGAGCAGCGAGCCGCCTCCGGTGAGCACGATCCCGCGGTCGACGATGTCGGCGGAGAGCTCGGGCGGCGTCCGCTCGAGCGCGACGCGGACCGCGTCGACGATGACGTTGACCGTTTCCGCGAGCGCCTCGCGAATCTCCTCGTCGGTGATGGTGATCGTCTTCGGCACGCCCTCGATCAGGTGCCGGCCTTTGATCTCCATCGTCATTCGCTCTTCGAGCGGATACGCGGAGCCGATCTCGATCTTGATCTGCTCCGCGGTGCGTTCGCCGATGAGGAGGTTGTACGTCTTCTTGATGTACTGGATGATGGCTTCATCCATCTCGTTGCCGGCAACCCTGACCGCCTTGCTGTAGACAATGCCCGCCAGCGAGATGACGGCAATATCGGTCGTGCCGCCGCCGATGTCGACGATCATGTTGCCCGAGGGCTCCGTGATCGGCATGCCGGCCCCTATCGCGGCCGCCATGGCTTCCTCGACAAGGTGCACTTCGCTCGCTTTGGCGCGGTAGGCACTGTCTTTCACGGCGCGCTTCTCGACCTGCGTAATCTCCGACGGCACGCCGATGACGATACGCGGGCGCACCCAGACATTGCGGTTGTGCGCCTTCTTGATGAAATAGGTCAGCATCTTCTCGGTGACTTCGAAGTCCGCAATGACGCCGTCCTTCATCGGCTTGATGGCGACGATGTTGCCCGGCGTCCGGCCGAGCATCTCCTTGGCGTCCTTGCCGACCGCCTCGACGCGACCGTTGATTTTGTTGATCGCGACGATCGAGGGCTCGTTCACGACGATGCCCTTGCCGCGCGCATAGACGCAGGTGTTCGCGGTGCCGAGGTCGATGGCGAGGTCACTCGAGAAAAGCGAGAAAACTGAGCCGAGTCCCAACGAGTTTGCTCCTTGCGCGGCTGACGCCGACGCCCTGCATCATGTGTGATTTGCGATTTGCGATTTGCGATTGGTCATTTGTGATTCGAAACGAACCATCGAAAACCCCCGCGCAAGCAAATCACGAATCACAAATCACGAATCAACGTCGTGGCTCAACCGAGCGGGATGAGGATTCCTCGTCCGTTGCCGCCACGTGAATACCGTTCTTGCCGGATTCCTTCACCCGGTACATGGCCATATCCGCGGCTCGTATTAATTCTTCGGCTGATCCAGCCACGTCCGGCAGGGTTGCGACGCCAATGGATGCGGTCAACCGGACAGAAAGGCCATCAGCGACGAGAAAGATGTGCTCGTCGACGCGGTCCAGGATGCGCTCGGCCACCGACACAGCGCCTTCGCGACCGGTATCCGGCAGAATCAGCGAGAACTCGTCGCCGCCGAAGCGGGCGACCACATCCGTTTCGCGAGCGCAGCCTCGAATCACCGCGGCGGCTTCGACGAGGGCCTGACTGCCACACAGGTGGCCGTATGTATCGTTGACCTGCTTGAAACCGTCGAGGTCCATGAATAACAGCGAGAGGGGCCGGCCGCTGCGCGAGGCCCGCTTGGTTTCGCGGCGCAGCACCTGGTTCAGATATCGCGAGTTGTAAAGCCGCGTCAGGTCGTCGGTCACCGAGAGCGCCTCGGCACGCTGCATCATGAGCGCGTTGTCGAGTGCGATCGCCGGAGGCTCGAGGATCGACTGCAACGCCTCGAGGATCGGTCCGGTGATCGGCGGAATCGCCGACGAAGGCTCCGGATCGACGCCAACCAGCGCGCCGATTACTCGACCACGACAGGCGAGTGGAAAGGCGACAACGGTGCCGCTGACCTGACCGCTCATACGGAAGTCACGGGACAGGTCCGCGGAAAAGAATTCCCGGCCATGCTTCAACACCCAGGTCGCCGCACCCCACAGTGAAGGCCCGATGTCCGGCGTGAGCCCCTGGTCGGCGAGCATCGTCGGCTGGCCGTCGAGATCGTGCGCGACGATCGCCCAGCAGGGCGCGGGAATCCACTTGCCGGCCTGGAGCACGATCCAGTGGGCCACGCGCGGAGGATCGAGCGTCGCATGGGCGCCCCTGACGGTATCCAACAACACGTCACGTCGCTCGATGCGCGCGCGAAGCTCC
This sequence comes from Vicinamibacterales bacterium, assembly GCA_036005125.1. Lineage (GTDB taxonomy): Bacteria > Acidobacteriota > Vicinamibacteria > Vicinamibacterales > UBA2999 > DASYQV01. The sequence goes on along the minus strand of DASYQV010000304.1, from coordinate 2,565 downwards.
TTGAGCTGGTGTTTCAGACGCGCAGCGAGATCGGAACCGTGGGCCTGCACCATTAGTGGAACGGTGTACAGCATTCGACCCGGGCGTCGATCGCGATCGACGGGAACGGGGTAATCGGCATTGGGTTGGTGAACGGCAAACGTGACCGGCGTCCGGCCACCGGCCCCGCGCCGCCTCGCTGAGGGGGGCTCGTGCTCCGGCATGTCTCGCGGCGCGAACGCCGCTAAGTCCTTCTAATCTGAGAAAATATACCATACTGATTGCCCCGCGCCGCGTGCTCTCTTGCCGGTGCTCGCGGCCGGGTTTGTACCCCAACGCGCCAAAGACGCGCCTTGGGGACCCCGGGGTTCGGAACGACGCTCAGCGGCATGTGCGTGATGTCCGCCGGCCCTCTGCCATGGAGGCGATGTTCAGCCGGCGACTTAACTGGTTACAGCGGTAGTAGTTCACGTCGTACGCTAAACTGTTTAGTCCACGAATTCTGTGCTCGTTGCCCGACCGCATGACGGACTAGGCGCGCGTCCCTCGACGATGCTCGGGAAGCCCTGAGCAAAGTCGAAGGCCGGAGCGCGCCAAAAAGACACTGTTGACCAGGCAAGGAGCCCTGCCGGGAAATCAAGGCAGGGGCGTTGCCTGGTCCGAGGAACGTCCAATGACCATGCTCGACCGGATGCGCCGGCACAAGGGCTGGCTCAAGTGGAGTCTCGCCCTTGTCGTGCTGACGTTCATCGTCTTTTACATTCCCGCCTTTCTGCAGAACCCGACCGCGGCCGGCGCCTCGCCGGGCGCGGTGATCGCCCAGGTCGAAGGCCGCGACGTCACCGCGGGCGAATTCCGGCGCCGCTATCAGAACCAGATCCAGGCGTACCAGGGGGCATATGGCGGCAAGGTCAGCGCGCAGCTCCTGCGGCAGCTCGGGGTCGAGCGACAGGTGCTGCAGCAGATGATCGACGAGCAGGCGGCAATCGCCGAAGCGGAGCGTCAGGGGATCCGCGTCAGCGACGAAGAGCTCGCACAGCAGATTTTCTCGATCCCGGCGTTCCAGGAAAAAGGCCGATTCGTCGGCGAACGGCGGTACGAACAGGTCCTGCGGAGTCAGCGGCCGCCGATCACCAAAGGCGATTTCGAGGAGAGTCTGCGCCGCAGCATGCTGGTGGACAAACTGCGCGGAGCGCTGACGGCGTGGATGTCGGTCTCCGATGCGGATATCGAGCGCGAGTACCGACACCGGAACGAGAAGGTGAAGTTGCAGCTCGTGGCGCTGACCGCGAACACGTTCCGCGACAAGGTCTCGGTGAGCGACGCCGACGTGCAGACGTACTTCGACGCGCACAAGGAGAATTACCGCATCGGTGAGCGGCGCAAGATCAAGTTCGTGCTGATCGACATGGACCAGGCCCGCGCAAAGGCGACGGTTCCCGAATCGGAAGTGCGGCGCCAGTACAACGAGACGGTCGAGCAGTATCAGACACCCGATCAGATACGTGCCAGCCACATCCTGATCAGCACCGAAGGGAAGGACGAAGCGACCGCCCGCAAGCAAGCCGAGGATCTGCTTGCCAAGGTGAAGGCGGGCGGCGATTTCGCCGCGCTAGCCAAGGCGCATTCCGATGACACGGCGTCGAAGGCCAATGGCGGCGATCTCGATTACTTCGGCCGCGGCCGCATGGTGCCCGAGTTCGAGAAGGTCGCGTTCTCGATGGAGCCGGGACAGGTCAGCGATCTCGTGAAGACGCAGTTCGGCTTCCACATCATCAAGCTCGTCGACAAGAAGCCGGGGACCACGCGCGCGCTCGACGAGATCCGCGCCCAGATTACCGAACAACTGAAATTCCGGCACGCGCAGGAGGCAGTGGAAGCACAGGCGCGCGCGCTCGAGGGGAAGATCAAGCGTCCGGCAGATCTCGAGCCGGCAGCCAAGGCTGGCGGCTATACCGTGCAGGAGTCGGGTTTCTTCACCCGGGAGGAGCCGATCCCGGGAATCGGTGGGGCGCCGGCGGTCGCACAGGCAGCATTCCAGTTGAAGGACGGCGAAGTGAGTCAGGCGGTCAATTCCGCGCGCGGTCCCGTCATCGTCACGGTCACGGGGAAGAAGGATCCGTACGTGCCGTCCCTGGACGAAGTGAAGGACAAGGTCAAGAACGACGTGATTCAGGAGCGCGCGAAGGAACTGAGCCGCCAGCGCGCGAATGAGATCGCGGCGACGCTGCGCTCAGCCAAGGACTTTGATGCAGCGGCCAAGGCGCAGGGTCTGGCGCCCAAGAGCACGGAGCTCATCGCCCGGGAGTCGGCAATTCCCGACGTCGGCGTGAGCGCGGAAATCGACAAGGTCGCGTTCTCGCTGCCGGTGGGCGGCGTCAGCGAGCCGATCGCCGCCGGGACCGGCACGGTCATCCTTCGCGTTGCCGACCGCGACGATGTGACGCCCGAGGAGTTCAGGCAGGGGCGCGATGCGTTCCGCGAGCAGCTCCTGTCGGAGCGCCGCGGTCAGTTCTTCGCCGCTTATATGAACAAGGTGAAGCAGAAGATGTCGATCCAGGTCAATAGCGACGTGCTTCGCCAGGT
>DASYQV010000303.1:0-5227 GCA_036005125.1 Vicinamibacterales bacterium | reverse complement strand
TCGTGATTCTCGGACTCGCTCAGCGGCCGAGCGCACAGTTGGAGCATCTGCCGTACATGCTCCGATTCAACGTGGGGCAGGACGTTCAGCCGATTTTCGACGGGTGGTCCAGGAATCCCGACGGCACCTTCGAGATGCACTTCGGATACCTGAATAGAAACTACGTCGAAGAGCCGTCGGCTCCGATCGGACCGAACAACACCTTCAATCACGGGCAGGCCGATCGGGGGCAGCCCACGTACTTCTACACGCGCACGAACCGGAAGGCGTTCTCCACAACGGTTCCAGCGAGCTGGAGTCCGAAAGAGGAGCTGATCTGGGCCGTCACGGTGAACGGGAAAACGAACCGCGCGGTTGGCTGGCTTCAGCCCGAATGGGAGATCCCGGCGCCCAAGCCTGCCGCCGCTAGCGAAAGCAAGAACAAGCCGCCGACGATTGTCGCCCTCAATGTTCCGCCCACCGCGATGACCGGCGTCGTGAGCCTCAGCGTGGACGTGACCGATGACGGATTGCCGGATCCGAAAGAGAAGAGAGCTCCGCGAAAGCAGGCCGTCGGTCAGGAGACGCCACCGATCCTGCAGCCGTCGAAGTTCACAACCGACTTGCTCCCGAACAACGTGCCCGACTTCCAGTTGACTCAGCGCGGGTCGAAGATCCGTCCGCAGGCGCCGCCAGGGTTGTCCGTCTCGTACATGATCTGGCGAGCCCCGGCTACGGTGGAGTTCGAGCCGTACCACGCGGCCGTCAAGGACGGAAAGGCGGTGACCTCGGCGACGTTTACCACGCCGGGTGTCTACGTGCTGAAGGCGAGAGCGACCGATCGAGCGTTGACCACTGACAAAGAGATCACCATCACCGTCACGGAACGCCGCTGACAGTGCGTACGTAGGCCGCATGTTTCGTACGTAGGCCGCATCTTTTAGATGCGGCCCAGTGGCAGTCGCCGGGTCTAACCAGTCAAGGGCAGAGCCGGGCTCTGCCCTTGATATCCCGGCAGAGCCCTCTCCTGGTTAGACCCAGTGTCTTTTTGGCGCGCTCCGCGCGCCTCGTCCGTTATGCGGTCGCACAACGAGTACAAAATTCGCGTGTGTGGCCGCATAACGGGCTAAAGACCCGGCCTACGTACGTTCCAATACCCTTCACCGATAAATCAGATACTTCGCTCGCATGAGGCGCCAGCGCGCCTCGTCACCCGCCCAGGACTCCGCGATCGCGGCCGGATCGTCGCCGCGGCGGATCCGGTCGATGGTCTGCTGCGATCCGAGCAGACGGACCGTATTCCTGAAGTCGAAGCGGTCGGGGTGCAGCTTCCGGAGCGCCGCGGCTATTTCGATGCCGACACGAACCGGGCGGAGGACCGCCCGGTCGGTGATCACCATGAAGACGCCCGCGCATGCCTCGTGCGCGTACTCGCTCGACGCGGGCGTAAAGCGAACCGGATAGAAGCGGATTCCCGGGATGCGGCGCTCGTTGAGCACAGCAGCCAGCGCGCGGCTGTCAATCCAGGGCGCACCGATCTGCTCGAACGGCGAATCGGTGCCGCGGCCTACCGAGATGTTCGTCCACTCGATCGCGCCGATACCGGGATAGAGCGCTGCCTGGTGCAGGTTGCGCATGTTCGGTGACGGGTTGCTCCACGCCAGGCCGGTCTCGTCGAACCACCGCTCACGCGTCCAGCCCGTTGCCGCCACCACGGACAGGTCGGCGCCGATCCGTTTCTCCGCGTTGAAGACGCGCGCGAGCTCGCCGAGCGTCAGGCCGTGGCGGATGGGCATGGACAAGTACGCGGCGAAGTGAGAAATGCCCGCGTCCAATGCAGGACCCTCGACCTGATATCCGTTGATCGGATTGGGACGATCCAGCACGACGACCGGCACCCTGCGCCTCGCGGCTTCTTCCATGACATACGCCATCGTCGTCGTGTAGGTGTAGAAGCGCGCGCCAACGTCAGGGAGATCCACCACGATTGCATCGAGCCCGTCGAGCATGGCCGCAGTCGGCCGCTCCGTATCCCCATACAGCGAGTGGATGATCACACCGGTTTTCTCGTCACGCGACGACGCACGTGGGTGTCGAGCGCGGCGCTGAACCCGTGTTCAGGGCTGAACACGGAGACCAGGTCGACGCCGGGCGCGGTGCGGAGCACGTCGAACGTCGATGCTCCGTCCGAGGCCCGCGCCGACAGATTGCTCAGCAGCGCGACGCGCCTGCCACGGAGCGTCGCGAATCCTTCGGCCCGTAACACGTCGATCCCCGTGAGCACGTGAGGCGCGGGCCGAGCCGCCGCCGCGCCGGACGCGCCGAAATCGCCGCCCGTCAAACGCTGCTGTTGCAACGTGGCGAGCGGCGGCGCGTCGACGAGCGCCCCAGCCACCGCGGTTGCGACCTTCCCGCGCAGCGGCGTGACGTTACCCGTCCCGTCGGGATGGACACGATTGGACAGGAATACGATGAAGATCTGCGTCACCGGATCGACCCAGATCGAGGTGCCCGTAAACCCCGTGTGGCCGAACGACCCGATCGGCAGCAGCTCGCCGCGGTTGGAGGAGAAGGACGAATCGATGTCCCACCCGAGCCCGCGCTGCTCGCGATGACCGGGCGGACTGGCGGATGCGGTCATCGTCGCCACGGTCAGCGGTGAAAGCAACCGCACACCCTGCAGCTCGCCGCCTCGCAGCAGCATGCGGCAGAAGCGCGCGAGGTCGCCTGCGGTGCCGAAGAGTCCCGCATGCCCGGCCACGCCGCCCATGCGGCGCGCGGTGGGATCGTGGACGATGCCTCGCAGGATTGGCGCGTCGGGCGTGTTGCACGGCCACGCGAGTGGAGCGCAGCGCTCGGTCGGCGCGATTCGCGGGCGCAGCCGTTCGGGCGGACGGAACATGGTGTCCTTCATGCCGAGCGGTTCGAACAGGTGCTGGCGGACGAAGACGTCCAGCGGCGTTCCGCTCACGCGCCGAACGATGTCCCCCAGGAGAAAGAACCCGATGTCGCTGTAGACGAAGCGCTCGCCGGGGGGCGCCGTTGGCACCTCCTCGACCGCGAGCTCGATCGCGCGGTCGTAGCCCTGCCACTCGGGCGTGAGATCGACGTCGGGGCGCAACCCGGCGACATGGGTCAGAAGCTGGCGAATGGTGATGTCCTGCTTCCCGTAACGCCCGAATTCCGGGATGTAGGTGGCGACGCGATCGGTCAGGCGGAGGCGGCCCTGTTCGACGAGCATCATCACGCTCGTCGCCGTCGCCACGCTTTTCGTCAGCGACGCGAGGTCGAAGATAGTGTCGGTCGTCATCGGCTCACGCGCCGGAACGAGCGCGCGGTTCCCGTAGGCCTTGAGCAGGACCTCGCGGTCGCCGCGGCCGACGAGGACCACGGCTCCGGGCAGCAGCCGGTCGGCGATGGCGGCGTGTACGAGGGAATCGACAAGGCGCAGGCGGTTGGAGTCGAAGCCGGCGGCCGCGGGGCCTGTCTTGTCCTGACGCGCCGACGCGCCGGACAGAGACAATGCCAGGAACAGGAGGGAGGCAGTCCGGATCGCGTTTGCGGTCATCGGTCGCAGGTTCTGCTATAACATATACCTCCGCAAAATCATTCCATCATGGAGTCGAGCATGCGGCGTCCTCGTCTTGTCAACGTCGTCGTCGCGACGGTTGCTATCCTCGCGTTCGCGGTTTCCATCTTCGCACAGGCTCGCGTCGGCGGCGTCGTGAGGGACACCGACGGCAAGCCTATCAGAGGGGCCACGGTCAAGGCTCTCAATCCGAACGTCACACCTGGTCAGTTCACCGCAAGCACGGACGACAAGGGTCGCTTCGCGATGATCGGCCTCCGGTCCGGCATCTGGACATTCGTGGCCGAAGCGCCCGGATACCAGCCGCAGCAAGGCAACGCGCCCGTTCGCCAGCTCAACTCCGGGAACCCGCCGATCGAATTCACGCTGCGGCGCGCCGTCGTTGGCCCGCCGGCGCTCGCCAAGGACATTCAGAGCGACATCGACGCGGCCAACGTGCTGCGCGATTCGGGACGCTTCGACCAGGCGATTGCCGCGTATCAGGCCGTCAAGGCGAAAAACCCGGCGCTTACGATGATCAACATGGTCATCGGCGGAGCGTATCGACAGAAGGCCGGGGGAGAACGGGACAACGCGGCGAAGCAGGCAATCTATAACCAGGCGATTGCGGCTTACGAGGAAGTACTCAAAAGCGACCCCGCCAACGAATACGCGACCGTCGAGATCAGCCTCACCCACCTGGCGTCCGGCAATTTCGACGCCGCCGAACGACTGCTGGCGTCATCAGTCCCCTCGGAGTCGGCGAGCCGCGAGCTCCTCTACTGCCTGGGCGAGCTCAAATTTCACAAGGGGGACCTGGCCGGAGCCGAGAAGATGCACGAGCGCGCGCTCGACGTCGACCCCCACTGGCAGCCGTCCAAGATCAAACTCGGAATCATCGCGTCCACCAGGGGCGACAAGGATGCGGCGATCAGGATCTTCGAGAGCGTGATCGCGGCAAACCCGAACGGTCCCGACGCGGCCGAGGCGCAGTCCTACCTGAAGGAGCTGAAGAAATAGCAATTATCGGAGGGACGTCCCGCAGCATTTGCCGATTCGCGACGGAAATCGGCAACAACTACCAGCCTTTACAACCTGAGCTCACCTGAGTTGACGTAGGCCGCATCTTCAGATGCGGCCCACGCCGGGTCTAAGGGTGCTTCCCACTGGTGCCGCTTTCGTGTGGAATCCTCTTCTGGAGAGGCCCTTGTCAAACCCGACAGTCACCGTCGCGATCTGCATGCACAACGGGTCCCGGTACATCGCCGAGACATTGGATAGCGTGTTCGCGCAGACGCTTCAGGACTTCGAAATCGTTCTCGTCGACGACGGGTCCACTGATAACAGTATCGAGATCGTTCAGAATAGGTTCAAAGACCACAGACTCAGGATTGTTCAGCAGCGCCAACAAACACTACGCGTCGCTCGACCTGTGGTGGTGGCTCACGCCAGGGGCGAGTTCATCGCCTTCATCGATCATGACGATGTCTGGCTGCCCGAGAAACTCGAACGTCAGACCGCGGTGGCCAGCGCCGAGCCCGAGACGGCGCTCGTGTTCTCGAACTGTTTTCTTATCGACGCGTCCGGTCGCACGATCGGAAAAGCCTCCGACCAGCACAATCTCGCGGCTGTTGATCTGACCCCACCGCACGGCCATCTCGAACTCCTGCGTCGAGGCTG
>DASYQV010000302.1:0-14599 GCA_036005125.1 Vicinamibacterales bacterium | reverse complement strand
CATTCTACCGCTCCTCGTATCCGCCTGCTCGTCCGGCACGCCTCCACCGACAAAGCACGCCGAAACGATCGTGTGGCGGCCGGTAGGCGCCTGGTCGGGTCAGGGTAACCGGCTGACCGAGGCGTTCGTCAGCGACACGGGGACTCTGCGTTTCCGATGGGAAACGCGGAGCCGAGGGAACGAGGGTCGCGGCAGGTTCCGGCTGACGCTGAACAGCGGCGTCAGCGGGCGTGTCATTGCCACCGTGGCAGACGAGAAAGGCGGTGAGGGCAGCGGGCAATCGATTGTCAGGGACGATCCACGCATGTACTACGCCACAGTCGAATCCGCGGACCTCGATTGGCGGTTCGGTATCGAGGAGGGCGTGCGCTGGACGGTCGACGAGCCGCGCGCGAAGTGATGCCTGGTTTCGCGGGCGCGCCCGCGTGAGCACGCAGAGGAGGCGGAGGACGCCGAGACGGACTCAACGCAGAGATCGCCGAGCTCGCGGAGCATTCCCCAGGAAAAATCTCCGCGTGCTCTGCGTGCTCGGCGTTGAAATCGTCTCGGCGCTCTCCGCGGACCTCACGGCTCTGCACGCGTCGGCCCCAACACGGTCGCAGGTGGCTTCCGATGATTCCGGCTGTTAGGCTTGACGCATGTCGGGCGCACCGCATCTCACCGAAGGTGCAGAAGCGCGATTCTGGGATGGTCTCGAGGCAACCGGGAGGTTCTTCATGGGAGAGGCCGACGTCCAGAAGGCGCTGGCAAAATTGGTGCGGACGGTCGATGAGTACGGAAGCCATCACAGGACTCATTTCTTTCCGCGCCATTATTCGAGCGGCTGCGCAAATGGAGCTCAGAACTATCTCTTGGGCCCGCGCCCTTTAAAAGGGTAGTACTCGACCGCGCATGCCCGCGTGTCTCGAATAGCGGGATCGGTCGTGATGAGCGTCAGCTTGAGGACCGCAGCGGTCGCAATGATGGTCCTGTCGAAGGGATCGCCTGGGAAGTCTTCGGGAAGCTCGTTTGTCTTCGCCGCGATCGCGGGTGTGAGCTCCAGAAGCTCCAGGTCCTCCGACAGCCCGACAGCAAAGAAATGCTCCAGGGCGCCTTCGAATCTGAGCCGGCCCAACCTGTGGAGAATCGCCGTTTCCAGCAGGCTGATGCTGCACAGGCCTTTCTTTTCGGTGTCTGCAACGAGGCGACGGATGCGGAGTGGAAGCGTTGCGGGCAACGTGACACCGTTGATCCAGGGAGCCGTGTCGAGCAGATATTTCACGTGACGCCCTTCCACTCCCTGGCCGGGATCGGCTCGGAGGATACCGGCTCCTTCTGAAGCAGATGCGTCCCGGCGCCAAGAAACGAGCGAGGCTGCCGTGCCGGAATAATCCGAACGTACGGCTTGCCGAATCGGGTCACGACAATGTCCTCCCCCGCGGCAGCGGCATCCAGCAACGACGCATCCCGTCGCAACGCGCGAAGCGTGACGGTCTTCATGTCTGACAGCATGTCAGACAAGTGGGCAGAGCGCAACGTTCACATCGCTTGTCGCGAGCGCGCGGAGACGATTTCAAACGCCGAGCGCGCGGAGACGATTTCAACGCCGAGCGCGCGGAGCACGCCAGAGAATCCCCGAACGAAAACTTCGCGACCTCGGCGTTTACGCCGTCTCCGCGGCCTCGCCTGTGTCCGCGGGGCCGTGAGTCGCCGCGAACAATCAAGCGCGAGTGGCGGTCGGCAAAGGCGTGGCCCTATGGACACCTTTCGGGGCGTTGAAACGGAGATCTCCCCTCGAGCCGCCATGCCTTGCCTTGACACGACCGGGAGATTCATCGACGATACGCCCCTGCGACAAGCATGAGACTCGAACACGAGGAGCAGTTCTTATGAAGAGCGTTTCGTGGTCCACGCGGGGAAGTGCCGTACGCCTCGCACTGGCGTTGTGCAGTGCCGCGGCCATGTCCGCCGTCCTGATCCTCACGATGACCGCGTACCCCGAGGCCCGGCAGGCGCAGGCGGCGCGACGCCCGCAGGGCTACATCGGCGGCGTGGTCGAAAGCAGCAAGGGTCGCGAAGCCGGAGTGTGGGTGATTGCCGAGACGACCGAGCTGCCGACGAAGCTCGTCAAGATTGTCCTGACCGGCGACGATGGCCGCTTCATGCTGCCGGAAATGCCGAACGCCACCTACAACGTGTGGGTGCGGGGATACGGTCTCGTCGACTCGGCGCCGATCGCGGCCAAGCCGGGCCAGACGATTACGCTGAAGGCCTCGCTCGCCTCGAGTCCGGCAGAGGCGGCCCAGGTCTATCCAGCCAACTACTGGTACTCGCTGCTGGACGTTCCGCCCGCGAGCGAGTTCCCGGGCAAGGGCGCCAATGTCAATGGCATCCCCGAGACGTTCCGCTCGCAGGCGCAGTACATGGACCAGTTGAAACAGGGCTGCATGCTCTGCCATCAACTCGGCAACCGGCTCACACGCAGTCTGGACCACATGAGATCGCTCAACTTCCCGTCTTCACTGGAGGCGTGGGATCACCGTGTGAGGACCGGGCAGCGCGGCGCGGAGATGGAGGGCGTGGCGAGACGCCTGGGGCCCAGGGCGCTCAGGATGTACGCCGACTGGACCGACCGCATCGTCACCGGCGCGCTGCCGCCGGTGCCCTCGCGTCCGACCGGCGTCGAACGCAACGTCGTCATCACGTTGTGGGACTGGGGGAATGAAACCTCCTACATGCACGACGAGATCACGACGTCCAAGCAGAACCCGCGCGTGAACGCGAACGGGCCCGTCTGGGCGGTCGACGCGGCGCACGGCCGGTTCATCACCGTCGATCCAAACGAGAACAGCGCCACGCAAATCGATATCCCGACGCGCGACGACCCGAAGACGATGCGGTCGCGGTTCCCGAGGACCATGCCGAGACCATCGAACTTCTGGGGTGAGGAGGTCGTGCACGCCGGGGTATCGGATCCGCACAACCCGATGATGGACAACCAGGGCCGCCTCTGGGCGACCACCACGGTCAGCCAGGTCCTGCCCGACTGGTGCAAGGACGGGAAGTTGAACAAGTACGCGGCGTACTTCCCTGCCGCGAACCCCGCGCTCCGCAACGCCTCTGTCTACGATCCGAAGACCGGCAAGTTCGAGCTGATCTACACGTGCTTCGGGACGCACCATCTGCAGTTCAGCGACAGGCAGGACATGCTGTACTTCAGCGGCGGCGGGCCGACCATCCCGTGGGTCAACGTGAAGGTGTGGGAGAAGACGAAGGACGAGAAGCTCTCGACCGGCTGGTGTCCGACGGTGCTCGACACCAACGGCGACGGGAAAATCACCAAGCCGTGGAACGAGCCGGTCGGCGGCGGCCGCTCGCAGAACGAGGGCGGCGGCGGCGGCGCGCTCGGCACGTTCGATGCGAAGCTCGACACGCGGGTCAATGCCGGCAGCTACGGCGTCATCGTGAGCCCGACGGATGACTCGGTGTGGGCGGCCGTCACCAGTTATCCCGGACGGATCACGCGCACCGAGCTGGGAAATAACCCTCCGGAGACGTGCAAGACCGAGATGTTCACCATCCCTGACGAGCAGGCGCAGGAACACTTCGGGCCGCGCGGCATCGACGTCGACCGCAACGGCGTCATCTGGATGGCGCTGTCGGGAAGCGGTGGCTTTGCGAGCTTCGATCGGAGGAAGTGCAAGGTCCTCAACGGCCCCACAACCGTCGACGGGAAGCACTGTTCCGAGGGGTGGACGTTCTATGCGCTGACCAAGGGACCGCAGATGAAGAGCGCTCCCAAGATCAACGCCGACTTCCACTATTACAACTGGGTGGATCAGTTCAACGCATCCGGGTTCGGTGAGAACACGCCGATTGCCACCGGGACCGGGTCCGATTCACTCCTCGTCCTGAACCCGAAGACACGCGAGTGGACGCAACTGCGCGTGCCGTATCCGCTCGGCTTCTACTCACGGGGGCTCGACGGCCGCATCGACGATCCCAATGCCGGCTGGAAGGGACGCGCGCTCTGGGCGAATTACGGGACGAATTTCCTCTGGCACATCGAGGGCGGCAAGGGGACCAAGAGCAAAATCGTCCGGTTCCAGATACGTCCCGATCCGCTGGCTCGATAGACTCGAATATTCGTACGTAGGCCGGGTCTTCAGACCCGGCTCGGTCCGTTAGGCCGCATCTGAAGATGCGGCCTACGTACGTCTTTTCGCCGCTTTCCGGCGGGAAGATCTTGCTTGACAAGGCAGCCCCACGGGCCGACGCTTACGTCTCAGGAGGGTGCGATGTTGACTCCAGTCAGATTCGCCCACGCGGTGACGATCTGGGTGCTTTGGTTGTGTGCGGCCGCGACACCCGCACTCGCCGGTCCAGCCAGGGCGGCAAGGGACGTGACGTTCACAAAGGACATCGCGCCGATCCTGCAGCGCTCCTGTCAGCGGTGCCACCGCCCCGACTCTGTCGCGCCAATGTCGTTGCTGACATATGAAGAGGCGCGTCCCTGGGCCAGATCGATCAAAACGCGAACGGCACTGCGCGAGATGCCACCGTGGTTCATCGAGAAGAACGTCGGGATCCAGCAGTTCAAGGATGACATCTCGCTGACCGATGACGAGATCGCCATCTTCGCCGCCTGGGCCGATGCCGGGGCTCCTCGCGGCAATCCGGCCGACATGCCACCGCCGGTCAAATGGGCCGACGCGAAGGAGTGGACCATCGGCCCGCCGGACCTGATCGTATCGACGCCCGTGATCACGATGCCCGCCGTCGGGGCCGACTATCACGACGAGGTCGGGCCGGTTCCAACGGGTCTCACCGAGGACCGCTATATCAAGGCCGTGGAAGTGAAGGAGGTCCGGTTGCTGGACCCCGAAACCAAGGCCAAGTTGGACGAGAAAGTGCGCAGCGGCAGCGGCTACGGCCGATTCACGATTCACCACCTCGGGATCCATACGGGGGAGCTGTATTACGAGTCGGAGCAGGGCCGCGCTCAGTTCCGGCTGACACACGAGATCGGACAGAATGCGACCGTCTATCCCGATGGCGTCGGTGTCATCCTGCCAGCCGGCTCGGAGCTCAGGTTCACGACGCACCTGTTCGCCGCGGGCGTGCCGATACCCGTGCGAGCCGACGTTGGCTTCACGTTCCATCCCAAGGGATACAAGCCGAAGTACCAGAGCTGGGAGTTTGGCAGCGTCGGCGGCGACACGATCGATATCCCCGGCGGCGCGGACAACGTGAGGCTCGACGGCTTCTACATCATGCCCAAGCACGGGATCCTCAACACATTCGAGCCGCACATGCATTCGAGCGGGAGGCGGATGTGCGTCGAGGCCATCTATCCATCCGAGAGCCTCCGCCGGGGGAATCAGAATCGACGCGAGATGCTGAATTGCGCCAAGTACGACCACAACTGGGCGAAAGTCTACGTCTATAACGAGGACGTCGCACCGCTGCTGCCCAAGGGCACGGTGCTGCATCTCATCGGGTGGTACGACAACACCAGCAAGAATCGGAACGTGGTCGATCCGCGGAACTGGAAGGGCCATGGCCAGCGTTCGATCGACGACATGTTCGTGCTGTTGACGAAAACGACCTGGTTGACCGAGGAACAGTACAAGGAGGTCGCTGCCGAGCGCGCGACGAAGAGCCAGGTCAAACGGACCAATCAGCAGAACTAGACATGAGGACCGGCGCCTTGTGTAAATGTTTGCGCGCGCTCCTTGCGATCGGCGCCTCGCTGGTCCTGATGCTGGCTTCTGTCACCGAGATCAGCGGGCGGCAGGCGTTCACACACGGGCAGAACATTGCCCCCGCGTACGAAGGGTGGGAGCGGAACCCGGACGGCTCGTTCGACCTGGTGTTCGGGTTCTTCAACCGCAACTGTGAGGAGGTCCTTCACATCCCTGTCGGACCCGACAACAGTATCGAGCCCGGCGGACCGGATCGCGGGCAGCCCACCACTTTCTTTCCGCGACGCGGCATGTTCATCTTCAAGGTTCGGGTGCCAGCGGACTTCGGCAAGAGCGAGCTGGTGTGGACCATCACCGCGCACGGGAAGACCGAAAAGGCATACGCGACGCTGCGACCCGAGTACATCCTGGACAAGCGGGTCACAATGATGAACCTGAGCGCCTTCGGCCAGCGATTCGGTGAAGGAGATAACCAACCCCCGGTGGTGGATGTGGAAGGCGGGACTCATCGCGCCGTCAAGGTCGGCGAGCCGCTGCGGTTGACGGCGATCGCCAGCGACGATGGGCTGCCACATGCCCGGCCTGATGAATCCAGCGGCCCCCCCTTGCTCGCAGGGTGGTCTCTCTACCGTGGCAACGATGCGGCCGTCGCGTTTGATCCCGAACAGACGAACCCGGATTTCAGGGGCCGCGATTCGCTCTGCCAGAGTGGTCCGCCGCCACGCCCGTTGCCGCCGGACGGCAAGTTCACGGTGACGACGACCTTCAAAGAGCCGGGCATTTACGTTGTGCGTGCGCTGGCGCGGGACAGGGCTCTCAAGACCACACGCGACGTGACTGTGACGGTCACGAGGTAATCGGCCGGCTCACCGGCCAACCACCGCGACGCCCCACGGCCGCTGGCCGGCTTTCACGGTCGCGACAACCATCATCGTGTCGGTATCGACGACCGAGACGTTGTTCGACGGGCCGTTGGCCGTGAACAGACGCTTGCCGTCCGGGCTGACACCGATTCCCCAGGGACGATCGCCAACCTTGACCGACCCGACCGGCATGTTGGTCTTGGCGTCGATCGCAATCACGAGACCGCCACGTCCCGTCGTGATGTACACGCGGCCGCCGTCGGGCGCAACCACAACTCCCATCGGGCGCACATTCTCGCCTGTCAGCTTGATGGTGTGGATGACGTCATGTTTTCCGGCGTCGACGACGGAGACCTGTGATCCGTTTTCCGAGGTCACGTAGGCGCGCTTGCCGTCGGGCGAGAATGCGGACGCACGGGGCCTGGGACCGACCTTGAACTGCTTGATCACTTTGTTCGCGGCGGTGTCGATGACCGACACCTGATTGTCCTCCTCGGACGTGACGTACACGAAGCGTCCGTCTGGACTCATCGTGACGCCTTCAGGCTCCCCGCCCACCTTCAGCGTGGCGACGATTTGTTGCGTGCCGACGTCGAGCACGCTCGCCGTCGCGGCATCCTCGTTCGCCACGTACAGACGTGTGCCGTCAGGGCTGACGGCCACCTGTTCCGGGTCCGATCCACCTTTCAGCACCGTCGTGAGCTTCCCGGTCGAGAGGTCGATCACGCCGATACCGTCAGCCGTCCTGTCGGGCGGCGGCAGCTTCGATTCGTCCACGCCCGGCGGCGCGAGCGGCGAGCCGCTCAGCGCGACGAAGAGGCGCTTGCCATCAGCGGACGGCCTCACGCCGCGAGGACGTTTGCCGAGCGGAATCGTCGTCTTCACCTCTTGGGTCGCGCCGTCGATGACCGTGAGATCGCCCGACGTTTCATTCGTGACGTACACCCCGTATCCGCCAGGTGGAGGTTCGGCCGACGCCGCCGGTTTCGCGGTTTCCTTGGGTACCGATTCCTTCGCGGGCGGCGGAGATCCGCACGCAGCGGATGCGAGGAGCACTGCGCACAGGAAAGCTTCGTATTTCATGGATGCTGCGCGATTGTAGCAGAGAGGGCGCGGAGAGGGACTGGAGAGCGCGGAGAGACGGATTAGAGGGCGCAGAGACGGATTAAACGCGGAGCGCGCGGAGGACGCGGAGAAGCTCCAGAGGAAGTAAACAAGACCAGGAAGACTCTGCGCCCTCAGCGAGCTCCGCGTTTTAGTCGTCTCTGCGCCCCCTGGCGCTCTCCGCGTTTGATCCGTCTCCGCGCCCTCGGCTTCTTCCCGGCGCCCTCGGCTTCCTCCGGGCGCTCCCATGGCATAATCCGGGTCGCATGCGTGTCATCCCCGCGAGAACCTGTGTTGCCGCGGCCTGTGCCCTCATGCCCCTCTTCTGCCTGATCGCCGGAGCAGCCGCGCAGCGCGATTCCTCCGGGCCGCCAACCGATCGGATATCCGCGCTGTCGCGTCAGATCGAGGCAGGCGCCGTGCGCCTGGCGTTCGACCCGGACAACGGGTACCTGCGCTCCCTGCTCACGGCCCTCCGGGTGCCCGTGGAGTCGCAGGTGGTCGTGTTCTCGCAGACCAGCATGCAATTCGATCTGATCTCCCCGCGCAACCCCCGGGCGGTGTTCTTCGGCGACGAGGTGGCGCTCGGCTGGGTGCGCGGGGCGGAAACGATCGAGCTGGCTGCGCTCGATCCCGGCCAGGGCGTGAACTTCTACACGCTCGAGCAGCGTGAATCAGCCAGACCGCAGCTCAGGCGGGAGTCCTCGCGGTGCGTCACGTGTCATCTCTCACCGGATACGCTTGGTGTTCCGGGACTCCTCACGTTCAGCACGTTCTCGATTCCGCAGGACAAATACTCGTACGCGGCCGGCGCGGCCACCGATCATCGGACGCCCGTAGAAGACAGGTGGGGCGGGTGGTACGTCACCGGGCGGACGGGATCGATGCGGCATCTGGCCAACGCAGAGGTTCCTCAGTCGCTTCGCTCGCAGACCGGGAAACAGGCACAGCCGCGCCAGCTCGATTCGCTCCAGGGCCTTTTCGATTTGCGCGGGTTTCCAACGCACCACAGCGACGTGGTCGCGCTGATGGTGCTCGAGCATCAGACCCGCATGACGAACCTGCTGGCTCGATTGGCGTCCGACGCCCGAGCGGCCCTGAGGCCCGAGCCGGCGCAGGCGCCCTTTCCTCGAAAGGGACCCGGGCGATCGGATCCGAATACGCTTCGCGAGACCGTCAACGACTTTGTGGACTACCTCTTGTTTGTTGACGAGGCGCCGCTCGGTCGAATACGGGGATCGACGACGTTTGCGGAGAAGTTTTCCGCGGGAGGGCGGCTGGATCGAGAGGGGCGGTCGCTCCGGCAGCTCGCGCTCGACGAGCGTCTGATGCGCTATCCCTGCAGTTACATGATCAATACGGAAGCCTTCGACCACCTGCCACGCACCGCAATGGACCTCGTCTATGAACGCATGTGGGCGATCCTGTCGGGGCGCGAACGGGGCGCGCCGTACACCCGGCTGAGCCTCGACGACCGCCGGACGATTGTCGAGATCCTGAAGGAGACCAAGGAGGGGTTACCGCCGTATTTTGCACAGGTTACGCAATAGCGTACGTAGGCCGCATCTTTAGATGCGGCCCAGTGTGGCGGGTGCCGGGTCTAAAGACCCGGCCTACGTACTTCCCGCCGTGCGTAGGGCGGGTGCCGGGTCTAAAGACCCGGCCTACGAGTACCGACTCATACGATTACCAACTCAGTTGACAATCCCGGCGCGGGGCCGCAGGATCTCCGAACGGGTGACGTGTGCGTAGCGGGGGTGTGAGTAGGTAGCGGGGGTGTGAGTAGAAGGATGTCTCGAGGCACCGTACTGGCAGCCGTTGGAGGCTGGCTGGCGATCACGGCTATCGGTTCGCTCCAGGCGGCCGGTCAGGGCCCGTCGACCACGTCTTCGCCCTCGGGCGCCGCTGCGGCGCACCGTGCCGTCCTGAATCGGTATTGCGTCACCTGTCATAACGACCGGTTGAAGACCGCCGGTCTTGCGCTCGACACGCTGAATCTGGATGACGTGTCGGTGGACGCGGCGGTGTGGGAGAAAGTCATCCGGAAGCTCCGCACCAACGCGATGCCGCCTCCCGGTCGTCCCCGGCCGGATGCGGCGACGCAGGCGACGCTCGTCGGCTGGCTCGAGTCGTCCATCGATCGCCAGGCGACCGCCAACCCGAGGCCGGGCCGTACCGAAGCCATTCACCGTTTGAATCGCGCCGAGTATCAGAACGCGATCCGCGATCTGCTTGGCGTTGACGTGGACGTGGCGTCGATGCTTCCCGCCGACGACATGAGCTACGGGTTCGACAACATTGCAGGCGTCTTGAAGATCACGCCGTCGCTGCTCGACAGGTACATGGCAGCGGCGCGGCACATCAGTCGCGTGGCCATCGGGAGCACGACGATCCCGCCAACCGCCGAAACGTTCCGTTTGCGCGCGGACCTGTCACAAGACATCAGCTTCGATAGTCTGCCCATCGGCACGCGCGGCGGGACCGCGATCCGGTATCAGTTCCCGCTCGACGCCGAATACGTGATCGGGGTCGAACCGCTCGCTGGCGGCACCGACGTCCATCAGTTGGAAGTGACCATCGATGGCGAGCGGGTCCGCATGTTGATGATCGGCCCGCGCCGAGTAGGCATGGCGGCGGCCGGGGATACGTACGATAGCGCCGACGATACGCTCGAGGTCCGCGTGCCGGTGAAGGCCGGACTGCACGTCGTCGGCGTGACCTTCATCAAGAAGACGTCGGCGCTCGTCGAGACCCTGCGCGAGCCGTTCGAGATCCCGCACGCGGAGGGCGGCCAGCGCTCGCAGCCGTACCTCGGGAGCGTCACGATTGCCGGACCGTTCGCGGCGACCGGAGCAGAGGGCTCTCAGAGTCGCGCCCGGATCCTTTCGTGCCGTCCCACCAGCCGCGCCGCCGAAGCCGGCTGCGCGAAGCAGATTCTGTCGCAGCTGGCGCGTAGCGCGTATCGCCGCCCGGTCACGGATGCCGAGCTCAACGTGCTGCTCGACTTCTACAACAACGGTCGCGGCAGGTCGACTTTCGAGGGCGGCATGGAGCTCGCCCTCCGCCGCCTGCTCGTCAGCCCGCAGTTCCTGTACCGCATCGAAACGGATCCCGCCGGCGTCGCTCCCGGGACGCCGTATCGCCTGACCGATCTCGATCTGGCGTCGCGGCTGTCGTTTTTCCTCTGGAGCAGCATTCCGGATGACGAGCTGCTCGACCTTGCGGTGAAGGGGAGGCTCAGCCGGCCCGGTGTCCTCGAACAGGAAGTGCGGCGCATGCTGGCCGATCCGCGTTCGGACGCGCTCGCGAAGAACTTCGCCGGCCAGTGGCTCTATCTGCGCACCATCGAAGGCTCGCTGCCGAACGTGTATCTCTTTCCGAATTTCGGGGAGAACCTGCGCCAGGATTTCCGGCGCGAGACCGAGCTGTTCTTTCTGAGCATCCTGCGTGAAAACCGCAGCGTGCTCGACCTGCTGACGGCCGACTACACGTTCGTCAACGAGCGGCTCGCGCGCCATTACGGTATTCCGAACGTGTACGGCAGCCACTTCAGGCGTGTGCGGCTTGCCGACGAGAACCGCCGGGGTCTCCTCGGGCACGGGAGCGTCCTCACGGTCACGTCACTCGCGGATCGCACCACCGTGGTCGGGCGGGGCAAATGGATCCTGGAAAACATCATTGGCGCGCCGCCGCCGGCTCCGCCACCCGATGTGCCGCCGCTCCAGGAAAAGAAAGGCGAGCGGCCGCTCACGCTGCGTCAACGCATGGAACAGCATCGCAGCAACGCGGTCTGCGCGAGCTGTCACGCGCGGATGGACCCGCTGGGATTTGCTCTCGAGAATTTCGACGCGACCGGGCAGTGGCGCACCCAGGAGGACGGCGTGCCCATCGACGCGTCAGCCGTGCTGCCCGACGGGACCCGATTCGACGGACCTGCCGGCCTGCGCCGGATGCTTCTGAGCCAGCCGGAGCTCATTGCCATGGCGGCGACGGAGAAGCTCCTGATTTATGCGCTCGGCCGCGGCCTCGAGTACTATGACGCGCCGACGGTCCGTGCGATTGTCCGGGACGCAGCGAAGGATCGGTACAGCCTGCAATCGTTGATTCTGGGTGTCGCCAGGAGCGCGCCGTTTCAGATGAGGAGCCTGGAGTAGCGGACTGTATCAACATCAGGAAGATTCTTGATTCTTGATTCTTGATTCAAATCATGAATCAAGAATCATGAATGCGTTTGAGGAAGCTGTGATGTTCATTTCAAAGATAGCGTTGCCGCGGCGGACCTTCCTGCGTGGAATCGGCGCGACCGTCGCGTTGCCGTTGCTGGACGCAATGGTGCCGGCGCTGACGGCACAGTCGAAAACGGCAGCCGGTCCTGTCCGCCGCCTCGGTTTCGTCTACACGCCGAACGGCGCGACGATGAGCGCGTGGACGCCTGCTGGCGCCGGGCCGGCGCTCGTTGAGCTGTCGCCCACTCTCATGCCGCTCGCGCCATTCAAGGATCAGGTGGTCGTGCCCACGGGTCTCTGCCAGCGCCAGGCAGAATCGCTCGGCGACGGTAACGGCGAGCACTCACGCGGACAGACCGTGTGGCTGAGCGGTGTGCATCCGAAGCGCACGGAGGGTTCCGATGTCCGGAACGCCACGACCGTCGATCAGATTGCGGCGCAGTCGATCGGGACCGATACGCGTCTGATGTCGCTCGAGCTCGCGCTGGAGCAGAACTATCTCGTCGGCAACTGCGACAACGGCTACAGCTGCGTGTACTGGAACACGATTTCGTGGCGCACGGCGACCACGCCGCTTCCGATGGAAGTCAACCCGCGCGTGGTATTCGAGCGGATGTTCGGCGACGGCGGCACACCCGAGCAGCGGCTGGCGCAGGTGCGTGAGGACCGGAGCATTCTCGACTCGGTCAAAGAAGCCGTGGCAGGCCTCGAGCGCCGGCTCGGCGCGGGCGACCGCGTCAAGGTTGCCGAGTATCTCGATTCCATGCGTGAGATCGAGCGGCGTATTCAGGTAGCCGAGCGCCAGAGCGGAGAATCGCTGCTGCAGTTGCCAGACCGTCCGATCGGCGTTCCCGAGTCCTACGACGACCACTCGAAGCTGATGTTCGACCTCGCCGCGCTGGCGTTTCAGGCCGACATCACCCGCGTCTTCACGTTGTTGCTCGGCCGGGAGCAGACGAACAGACCGTATCCGTTCATCGGGGTGCCCGAGGCGCACCATTCCATCTCGCACCACCAGAACGACCCGGTCAAGCTGGCCAAGGCCGCAAAGATCAACGCCTATCACATCGAGCTGCTGGCCCTGTTTGCCGGAAGGTTGCGCTCTCTGCCGGATGGCGACGGCACGCTCCTCGATCACTCGATGATCCTGCAGGGCAGCGGCCTCAGTAATTCGGACCAGCATTCGCACCTCGACTTGCCGCTGGTCCTGGTGGGCGGAGGCGCCGGACGATTGAAGGGTGCACGCCACCTGCGGTTCCCGAAGGATACGCCGATGAACAACCTTCACCTGGCGATGCTCGAGAAGGTGGGCGTCAACCTCGAGAAGCTGGGCGACAGCTCCGGAAGCATCGAGCTGGAACCGCTCGCGGACGTTTAGACGTCAGTGCGTAGGCCGGGTCTTCCGTACGTAGGCCGGGTCTTTAGACCCGGCTCGGTCCGGTGGGCCGCATCCAAAGAGGCGGCCTACATACGAAATGGACGTACGACAGCCAATCGGAGATTGCCGTTGAAGCACGCGGGCGGGTTGTTGATCACGCTGTTGGTAGCCGCGGCGTCCGTGAGCGCGGCTGGCCGCGAGACGCCGCTCGTCGAGGCGGTCAGAAGCGCGGACCACGCCACGCTTCGCGCGTTGATTCAACAGCGCGCCGACGTCAACGCCGCGACGCCGGACGGCACGACGGCCCTTCACATCGCGGTTGAGCGCGACGACGTCGAGGCGACCGAGTTGCTGCTTCGCGCCGGAGCTGGTCCCGCGGCCGCAAACCGGTATGGGATCACGCCGCTCTACGTGGCGTGCACCAACGGAAACGCGTCGATCGTCGAGAAGCTGCTGAATGCGGGCGCGGACGCCAATTCCGCAAACCCGGAGGGCGAGACGGCGCTCATGACGGCGGCTCGCACGGGAAGAGTGGAGCCGGTCAAGCTCCTGCTCGCCCACGGGGCGACCGTGGACGTGAAGGAGCGGTGGCGCGGACAGACGGCGCTGATGTGGGCGGCGGCGGAGAACCACGCCGAGGTCGTCAAGGTGCTCGTCGAGGCCGGAGCGGATGTGCAGGCACGGTCCAGGGGCGGGTTCACGGCGCTCCTGTTTGCCGTCCGCGGCGGCCGCATCAATGCGGTCCGTGCGCTCCTCGACGCCGGCGCGAACGCCAATGACACCGTCCAGGCGCCAGGCGGCGCTCGCGCATCGGGTCCGCGCTCGAACCCGGAGCTGACCCTCGCGCAGGTGTTCAACACCGGCATCAGAGGTCGTGGAAACACCGCCGCCGGCACGAGTGCGTTGGTCCTCGCCATTCTGAACGCCCACTTCCAGCTCGCGGCTGAACTGCTGGCCCGTGGCGCCAACCCGGATGCCGAGGCGCAGGGATGGACGCCGCTCCATCAGCTGGCGTGGACGCGCCGTCCCCCGATCCGGCACGGGCTTCCTCCGCCCGTGCCGACCGGCAACCTGAGCAGCCTGGAGCTGGCGAAGAAGCTGTTGCAGAGCGGCGCCAATCCCAACGCGCGCATGATTCGCGAGCCGAATGACGGCGCGCGCAACGTCCTGAACCGTCTCGGATCAACGCCATTCCTTCAGGCAGCCAAGCTCGGAGACGTCGCGTTGATGCGCGTGCTTCTCGAACACGGCGCCGACCCCTCGATCAAGACCGAAGAAGGCGCCACACCTCTCATGGCCGCGGCGGGAGTCGGCATCTGGCAGCTCGGCGAGAGCGCCGGAACC
>DASYQV010000301.1:0-6777 GCA_036005125.1 Vicinamibacterales bacterium | reverse complement strand
AGCGGGCCGCCGATGCGTGCGAGCAGTGCGACGGGGTCGGCGATCCTCGTGCCGAAGATGACCACCGTGGCGTTCGTAACGGCCGCCCCGATGAAGGCGAACACCGCCATCGTTCCAGGCAGCCCGACGGCTTGTCCCACGACTTGATCGCGCTGGCTTCGCGCATAACGCGAGAAGTCGGGGATCGAGAGCGCCATCGTCCCCCAAAACGCCACTGCGGACGTCAAACCAGCGCCGAAGACGCTTCCTAAACCGCCCGTCGGCCCGTCGGCCCGTCCGCCCGTCGGGTTCGTGAGCATCGGACCGATACCTCCGGCGCGCACCGCGGCCCAGATGAACAGCGCCACTCCAACGGCGAGCAAAAACGGCGAGCCCCACGTTTCCAGGAACTTGATCGAGTCCATGCCGCGCAGCACGATCCAGACGTTCATCGCCCAAAACAGCATGAAGCACAGGAATTCGCCGGTGTTCAGGCCGACGAACGCCGGCAGGATCTGCGGCAGCGTGGCGATGCCCGGCCAGATGGCTTCGAACAGCTTGTAGATCGCCCAGCCGCCGATCCACGTCTGGATCCCGAACCAGCCACAGGCGACGAGGCCGCGCAGCAGCGCCGGGATGTTCGCGCCCAGCACACCGAACGACGACCGTGCGAGGACGGGGAAGGGAATGCCATAGCGCGTGCCCGCGTGAGAATTGAGGGCAATCGGCACCAGCACGACGAGGTTGCCGAGCACCACGGCGCCGACGGCTGCCTGCCAGGTCCATCCCTGATCCACGAGCCCCGACGCGAGCGTGTAGGTCGGAATGCAGATCGCCATCCCGATCCAGAGCGACGCGATGTGCCACCAGTTCCACGTGCGCCGGTCGGCCGGGACGGGCAGCAGGTCTTCGTTGGCGAGTGGCGTCCGGGCAGGGAGCGTCATTTGACCTCGGCGAGCGCGCGCTCCAACCGTTTGCAGCCGTCGTCCACTTCGGCCTTGCTGATGAGCATGGATGGCGCGATGCGGATCACGTTGCCGTATAGCCCGCCCTTGCCGATCAGGAGACCCTGGTGCTTGGCCGCCTCCAGCAGCGCGAGGGTTTTCTTGGGCGATGGCTCTTTGGTCTTGCGGTCCTCCACGAGCTCGATGCCTTGCATCAGGCCCATGCCGCGCACATCGCCGATGAACGCGAACCGCTTCTTGAACTCCTCGAGCGCGTCCCGCAGCTGCCGCCCACGCTCCGCCGAGCGTTTGGGCGTGTTCTCGCGCTGCATCACGTCCAACGTCGCGTCGACCGCGGTCATCGAGATCGCATTGCCGCCGAATGTCGAGAGTGTCAGACCGGTGAACGCGTTGGCGACTTCCTCGGTGGCAATCGTGGCGCCGACGGGGAATCCGTTGGCGATGGACTTGGCGAACGTCATGATCTCCGGCTCGACGCCCCAATGCTCGATGCCGCACCACTTGTCGCCGGTTCGGCCCCAGCCGGTTTGCACTTCGTCGCAGATGAAGACGCCGCCGTACTTGCGCACGATCCCGACCGCGATCTCGAAGTACTCTTTGGGCGGCGTGATGAACCCACCGGCGCCTTGAATCGGCTCGGCCATGTAGGCGGCCGGGCGGCCGTTCGTTTCGGTCTTGATCAGGTCCTCGATATCCTGCGCGCAGCGGATGCCGCAATCGGGATACTCGAGCCCCATCGGGCAGCGATAGCAGTAGGGCGAGAGCGCGTGTTTGACGCCGGCAATTTGCGTCGGCAGGATGCGCCACGGCTGCTGTCCCGTGATCGCGATCGCTCCCTGGCTCCGCCCCGCGTAGCTGTGGCGCAGGGCGATGATCTCCTGCTGGCCGGTATAGATCTTCGCCAGCATGATCGCGGTTTCGTCGGCTTCCGTGCCGCTCGTCGTGAAGAAGCTCTTCTTGAGCTTGCCCGGCGTGATCTGCGTGAGCCGCTCAGCGACGCGACTCTGCTCCACGGTGGGGTAGACGCTGGACGTATGCACCAACCGCGCGACCTGATCCTGGATGCGTTTCACGAACTCCGGGTGTGAGTGCCCGATCCCGGCGGTCAGAATGCCGCCGAAGAAGTCGAGGTACTCGCGGCCGTCGAGGTCCTTCACGTTGGAGCCGTGTGCTTCGGTGATGACGACCGGTTCCGCGTAGTAGTTGGCGACACACGGGAACAAGAACTCTTTGTGTTTGGCGCGGACTGTTTGCGAATCCATGATACCTCTCAATGTGTTGGTTCGCGCCTCAAGAATTGCCCTCGACCAATCGTCCCCACGAACTCTCCATTCCTCACCTGTACCTGACCACGCACCGAAACCGCTACGGGCCGCCCCAATCTTTCCCACCCCTCGTACGCGTTGTAGTCCACGTTCGAGTAGCTGCACTCCTTCGAGAACGTGCCGCGGTAGGCGGGATCGTAGACGACCAGATCGGCGTCGCTGCCCAGCTGGATCGCGCCCTTCTTCGGATAGAGCCCGAACAGCTGCGCGGCCTGCGTCGAGCAGGCGTCCACCATCGCCTGGAGCCCGAACCGGCCGGCGCTGACGCCGCAGGTGTGCACCAGATCGACGCGTTCCTGGATCGACGGAATCCCATTGGGGATCTTGGTGAACGCGTCCTTCCCCATCTTTTTCTGGTCGTCGAAGCGGAATGGCGCATGGTCGGTCGCGATCGTGCTGATGTCGCGCGATTTCACGCCGTTCCAGAGCACAGCCTGGTTGGCTTGGGCTCGCAACGGAGGTGACATGACGTACTTGGCACCCTCAAACGCACGCCGCGCGGCGTAGGTCTCATCCAGAACGAAGTGCGGGATGACCGACTCGATCCAGACGTTCACGCCCCGCTGCCGGGCGGCGAGCGCCGCGCGCACCGCCGGCTCGCACGACGTGTGCACGATGTAGACGTGCGTGCCGAGCAGCTCGGCAAACGTGCACAGGTGATGCACGCCGTCCGCTTCGACGACCGGTGGTCGAGACGGGCCGTGCCATTCAGGACCGCTCTTTCCGGCTGCGAGCAAGGCCTTCTGCAACGCGTCGATCGCATCCGCGTTCTCGCAGTGCGCGGTCACGATCACGCCCAGCTCCTTGGCGAGCTTCATCGCGGCGAACAGATGCTCATCGGACAGATTCAAGGCGCCTTTATAGGCGAGGAATACCTTGAACGAGGCGACCCCGGCCTTCACGATTTCGCGAAACTGATCGCGGATGTCGTCCTCGAATCGCACCACGGACATGTGAAACGTGTAGTCGACGGCCGCCAGCTTTTCGGCCTTGGACTTCCACAGCTCGAACGCCGCCACCGGCTCGTCGCTCGGGCCGGGGCAAATCATTTCGATCAGCGTGGTCGTACCGCCCGCGAGTGCCGCCTTGCTCGCCGACTCGTAATCGTCGGCGGCGTAGGTGCCCATGAACGGGAGATAGATATGGACGTGGGGGTCGATGAAGCCGGGAAAAACGTATTTGCCGCGGGCCTCGATCACCTCGGTCCCGGGAGCGAGGATCCGCGAATCAATCTGGGGCTCGATCCGCGCGATCTTCTCGCCTTCGGCGTAGATGTCGGCGGTGTAGTCTTCCGTGGCCGTGATGATCCGGCCGCCGCGAATCAGGAGCGCCATCGGGGCAGCCAGCGGCGGCGGGAAGCGGTGTACGCCTGGTAGTCGGGCCCGAACCTTTGGTGCAGCACCGGCTCTTCGTAGAACAGCACGAAGAGGTGCGCCGCGGACCAGAAGGCGATCGTATACAGCACGAGACCGATGGAGCCGTAGAACATCGCGGCCCCGAGCAACACGAAGCCGGCGCCGATGTACATCGGGTTGCGGACCCACCGGTACGGCCCGGCAATCACGAGCTTGCGCGGCGGGTCGAACGGCGCCGGCGTGCCCTTGCCGATGAAGGCGAACGTGAGGATCGACGCAATCGCCAGCGCCGCCCCGCCCAGCACCACCAGCATGGCGATGATCTGGATCGGCCCGATCTCCGCGGGCCGCACGATTCCGGCTTGCGTCAGAATGCGGTCGGGAACGAAGACCAACAGCAGCCCGATAAACAGCGTGGCATAGGTCAGTGCCCGGAAGAGCACGATCATTACGGCAGCTGCCTCACCATGTCGTCATACGTCTCGGGCCGGCGGTCGCGGAAGAACTGCCACGTCCGCCGCACCTCTTCGATCATATCGAGGTTCATCTCGGCTACGACGAGCTCGTCCTTGTCTTCGCTGCCCTGCGCCAGGAAATTGCCCCGCGGGTCGACGAAATAACTCGAGCCATAGAACTGGCCGACGTTCCATGGCGGCTCGGTGCCGACTCGATTGATGCAGCCCATGAAATACCCGTTCGCGACGGCGTGGGCGGGTTGCTCCAGTTTCCACAGATACTGCGACAGTCCCTTCACCGTCGCCGAGGGATTGAACACGATCTCGGCGCCATGCAGGCCGAGCAACCGGGCTCCCTCGGGGAAGTGCCGGTCGTAGCAGATGTACACGCCGATTGTGGCGTAGCGGGTCCTGAAGACGGGATACCCAAGATTCCCCGGCTTGAAGAAGAACTTCTCCCAGAACCCGGCGGTGTGCGGAATGTGGTTCTTGCGGTATTTGCCGAGGTAGCTGCCGTCGGCGTCAATGACGGCGGCGGTGTTGTAGTAGACGCCCGCCATCTCGCGCTCGTAAATCGGCACGATGATCACCATCTCGTGCTGCTTCGCGAGCTTCTGCATCAACTCGACCGTCGGCCCGGGAATCGGCTCGGCGATGTCACACCACTTGGCGTCCTGGCTGGGGCAGAAATACGGGCCGTTGAAGACTTCCTGCAGGCAGAGGAGCTGCACGCCCTTCTTGCCTGCTTCCTCTATATAAGGAAGGTGCTTGTCGAGCATCGCCTTGGAGATCTTCTCGACAGATGCCCCCGAATCATTGATCGGGTTCGACATCTGAATGAGCCCGCCGACGACTTTTCTCATCACCACCTCGAAATGACGACTTTCTTGTCGGTATAGAACTCAATCGCGTCGCTGCCGTGCGCTTTGAGATCCCCGAAGAACGAGCCCTTGGTTCCGCCGAACGGGAACATAGCCATCGGGGCCGCAACGCCGATGTTGACGCCGATCATGCTGACGCCCACCCGATACCGAAACTCACGCGCGGCCTTCCCGCTTTGCGTGAAGATCGAGGTCGCATTGGCGAACCCGGAGCGCTGCACCATTTCGATTCCCTCGTCGAGGTTGCTCACGTGAGTCACCGCCGCGACGGGGCCGAAAATTTCCTCTTTGCCGATCGTCATGTCGGGCTGGACGCCGTCGAACACGGTCGGACCCACAAAGTGGCCCCGCGGGTGCTTCTCGACCTTGGTGGCGCGACCATCGAGCAGCAGCGTCGCGCCCTCCTTTCTCCCGGCCTCGACGTACGACAGCACCTTCTCCTTGTGCTTTGCCGAGATAACGGGACCCATGTTGACGTCGGGGTCCAGGCCGTACCCGAGTCTCAGCTCCTTCGCTGCGCTCAGGAGCTTGTCGCGGAACGGCTCGTAGGCCTTGCCCGCGGCGACGACGACGCTTCCCGCTAGGCAGCGTTGGCCCGCGCACCCGAATAAGGACTCACTGATGTTGGCGACAGCGCGGTCCATATCGGCGTCGGGCATCACGACGACGTGATTCTTGGCGCCGCCCAGTGCCTGCACGCGCTTGCCATGCTTCGCGCCTTCCTGGTAGACGTACTTGGCCACGGGTGACGAGCCGACGAACGAGATTCCGGCGATGCCGGGATGCGCGAGCAGCGCGTTCACAGCGTCTTTGCCGCCGTGCACCATGTTCAGTACACCCGCGGGAATGCCCGCCTCATGCGCGAGCTCGAGAATGCGTGTGGACGAAAAGGGGACCTGCTCGCTGGGCTTGAGAATGAAAGTGTTGCCGGTCGCAATCGCGTAGGGCCAGAACCAGCACGGCACCATCGCTGGGAAATTGAACGGCGTAATCGCCGCGAATACGCCCAGCGGCTGTCGCACGTACTCGCAGTCGATCCCCGACGCGACATCCTCGAGCGTCTTGCCCATCATGAGCGCGGGAGTGCCGCAGGCGTGCTCGACGTTCTCGATCCCGCGCCGCACGGACCCGCGTGCTTCATCGAGCGTCTTGCCGTGCTCGCGCGTCACCGTAGACGCGATGTCGTCAAAATGCTCCTCCATCAGGTACTTGAGCTTGAAGAGGTAGCGGGCGCGGACGACGGGGGGCACCTGGCGCCACTTGAGGAACGCGGTCTGTGCCGCGGCGACCGCCTGGTCCACGTCGTGCGCGCCCGATAGCGGCACGCGGCCCAGCGGCTCGCCGGTGGCCGGATTGGTCAGCTCGAGCGTCTCGGCGCTGTGCGCCGCGACCCACGCGCCGCCGATGTAGTTCCGAAGCGTTGTCGGCATGATCTCACCATCCCGGAAGCGAAGAAACCGGCCGCGACGTTGGTCGGGGCCGGTTTCAAGGTAACCTAGGGGTGGGCGGGACGTTGTCAACCGAACTGCCTATTCGGGCACCACCGCCAGCACCGCCCGAGTGTCGCGACCTGAGTGTTGTCTGCCCAAATGCCAATCGTGGCAAAGTTGAGGTGCCGCTTGCGCCGAACCTCCGCGCGCAATCGGAGCCGGTCATTCGTGGGCCTGACCGGACTGTGGAACTCCGCGCTGGTCCGGACCAACCGTGGACGGCCGCGCTGCCCCGGGGCCCACGCCCAGAGCGCCACCAGGTGACCCGCCGCCTCAATCATCAGGGTTCCGGGGAAGATCGGATCGTCCGGGAAGTGTTGTGGAAAC
>DASYQV010000300.1:0-6224 GCA_036005125.1 Vicinamibacterales bacterium | reverse complement strand
CATGAAACTGCAGCCGCAAACCGAGCACCCGCATGGATTGAGCGACATCGACTTCGACCAGCTCTTTACCAAGGACAAGCCGGTCATCTTCGCCTTCCATGCCTACCCGTGGTTGATCCACCGGCTGACCTACCGCCGCACCAACCACGACAACATCCACGTTCGCGGCTACAAGGAAGAAGGCACCATCACGACGCCCTTCGACATGACAGTGCTGAACGACCTGGACCGTTTTCACCTCGTGATCGACACGATCGATCGCGTGCCGCGAACCGGCCGCAAGGGGATGGAGCTCAAGCAGCGGCTCGAAGACAAGCTCGTCGAGCACCGGCAATACATCAACACGCACGGACAGGACATGCCGGAGATCCGCGAGTGGCGCTGGAGCATAAAGCCCTAAGCGAGCAGCGCCTTTGCTCGCGCGACGGGCGTCGAACTTGATCTGGCGGTACCTCCGCGGCGCGGTGTCACTCAGGTGATCGGCGCATGATTTTCGGACGCCGGCCATCCGCGCCGAGCGAGCCGACCGCAAGATTGGAATGGGAGCCACCATGGCAAACGCGTTCCGCTTCAACTTGCTCGTTGTTTGCGCCACCGTATTCACCGCCGCGGCTGGCCTTTCTCTTGCGCAAACGCCTGCCCAAATGGAATACGAGCGGCAGCAGCGCGAGTACTGGCGGCAACAGGAACAGCAGCGGCAGGAACAGCAGCGACAACAGCAGCTGATGCAGGACAATGCGCGCCGGCAGCAGGAGGAGTCGAGCCGGATCAACGCGCCGTCCGGCGGCGGTGGCGCGGGCGGGGCGGCCGGAGGCGCGCGCGGCCAGACTGCTGATCCCAGCAACGCGGCTGCGTGGGATGCTGCTCGCGCCATGTGGCAGAAGCGACCCGCGCTCGCGCCCGAAAACAATCCACCGCTTGGGAAGTGGACGCGGCGCGCCGACAGCACGGCGAAGTCATCGGACCCATTCGCCGGTCTTATGGCGTTGGCGAAGGGCGGGATGTGCGAAGTGCTTTTCGGTGGCGGCATGTTCGAGTTCCGCCGCGACACGCTCGTCGGCTGGGATCAGCGCACGCCCGTGCAGGAGCTCGACAAGGTCGAATATCGAGGCGGAGGCAAGCACGTCGTCGTGCTGCCCAGGACCAGCATCAAGCTGATCGAGTTCGACTTCGATACGCCGGATCGTGTGCACTGGACCGCGCAGCCCAACTGCGTGCTCGTGCGACTCAAGGGCGATTCGACGGGCGCCGCAACGAGCGCTCCAGCACCTGCGGCTGCGCCGCCAACGGCGATCGCGAAGAATGCGCCCGCACCGGCCGCCGCGTCATCGAACACAACCGCGGGTGGCGTGCTGTCGTTCTCGGTGGGCACACCGTCCGCGGACAACAACGTCGCAGGCCGCAAGCTTTGGGTGTTGAAGGAAGACGCGCAGGTCGCGCTGATCAAGGGCGGCATCACTAACACACCTTCCGGCACCGTGCTGCAGACCTGGATGCGCGCGTGCACGGCCCACGCTCCGGCTTGCCAGCAGGGCGCGCTGGCACTGAAGCCCTACAGCGTCGGCCTGGCAACGACCGATGCAAAGGGCCACGCTCAGACGCCGCCTTTGCCGCCCGGGCGTTACTGGGTGCTCAGCGATGCGAAGGTTGGCAACAAGCACCTCATGTGGAATCAGCCGGTGGACGTCCGGAGCGGCGAGAAGCTGGTCACCCTCGACGAGCGGAATGCCATGCCCGTGGAGTGAGCTTCCGTACGGCCGCTCTCCCGTAGCGGGAGGCGTGCGCGAACGAGTCATCCCGAGGCAAATCGGTGTACTAACGCGTTCCGTTGCTCCATCCCAACGTGCTCGACCGGCGGGTAGGCCGATCACCCCCAGCGCGTCGCGTGAATCACGGCTCACGGCCAGGAGCAGCCGTTCGGAAGCTCTTAAGAAAAAGAGTCCCGGTTAAGTGTGACAGCGCACATACGCCATGGAGAATTTCCCGTATTGATCTAAACGGTTATAACTCGAACCGTCGAGTGCCGACATCTACCTGAGCACACAAGAGTGGTTCCGCGCGTCGCTCGCTATTCGGCGTCTCGAACGTGGACGACGCCAACGGGCGAATCAGCAGGCTTGG
Source organism: Vicinamibacterales bacterium (assembly GCA_036005125.1). GTDB lineage: Bacteria > Acidobacteriota > Vicinamibacteria > Vicinamibacterales > UBA2999 > DASYQV01. Next base: position 4,103 of record DASYQV010000300.1, on the reverse strand, counting down.
CCTGTATACTCTGGAGCATATTGTGAATCGTCACCCCTACGACACCGCTGTGATGGATGAAGAGCCGCTTGCGGTCGATGTGCCTCGCGAATTTCACCGACGCATGGCCGCCATCATCGACGCCGTGCAAACTGGCATATGGCAGGAAGGAGTGCACGACCTTCTCGGCTACGCCACGGATTACGCCTTCGGCCAGCGACGGGGCCTGCAGACGTTGGTGCTGAAGAGCAAACACAGGTCTGCCTATGTGCGGCTGCATTGGGATACCGTCATGAGAGATACCGATGCCGATCGACAACTCGTGGACGAGGCCATCCGGAACGCTATAAGCGAGCTGCGATAGGCACCAAGAAGGGTTCGATCGGCGTGTGGGTGACGCCATCGTTCCCACGGCGCCACGGCAACGGCTTCGACTTTGCGCTGGTCGCGAATCCCTGAAGGAGACGCCTGCCGGAGTGTTCGCTAATGGTGAGCACCATCGGCAGAAATCGGCCATCAGTTGTCGTTGGCCGGAGCCGGCTGGTTGACCGCTTCAGACGGACAGCGGCCGTTGCGGTCGGCACCCCACGGATCTCTGACCGGCCAGGAGCGGACGTTCGAGGTAGGCTCTCAGGGGTTCAAAGCGCTGCCGTAAACGGCGGTCATGCGTCAGCGGGAGATACACTACAGCCACCACGAAACGGCGCAGAACAAATGGCAGATGACGACTACTCAGAGTTTCGGACAAAGGCGTTCCTGGATTCGAATATGGTCTTGGAAGCATTGCCGCTTCAGGATTTGCCATGGAGTGAGATCGATTCTGCCGGTCCGATGCTTTTGCTCGTCACCCCAACGGTGCTTAAAGAGGTCGACGCAAAGAAAAAGGATGGACGCGTCGGGACGCGTGCGCGTGATTTCAACCGTCTGATAGCGCCGATCGCCACGACGGGAAAGCGTGTCGTTATCTCTGAAGGACCACCACGTGTGGAGCTCGCGATCGCTACCGTGGGGCGTATTGATTGGACTGCCTACGATGATCTTGATCCGGCGCAGGGCGACGCACGCATCATTGCGGAGGCGCTGAACGCCAGGGAAATTCCTGAAAACGAGAAGCTCGTCGTCAGTCAGGACATCAATCCGCTGTTCATGGCGAAGCGCCACGGCTTGCGAACGCACCATGCGCCGGAGACGTGGTGGCCGAAACCGGATCCGGGCCCACTGGAAAAGGAGAACGTCCGACTGAGGCAGCGGCTCGCTGAATACGAAAAGACGGAACCGGAATTTGACATTCGGTTTTCCACCGCCGTAGCACAGCCGCAGGTGTACGAAGTACAGAAACTCAGTGACGAGGAGGCATCAGCGCTCGTTCGCCGCATCCTCGCGAAGGATCCGAAGCCGCCCCAGCAAAGCGGACCGCTTACCGCCTTCAACCACGACAGCAGTCTCGATAAGCGCTACGAGACATATCAGAAGAAGACGGTGCCGCAATTCGTCGCGCGGTATGCGCAGGGGCTCGAGCTGATGTATGGACAGGTACCTTTTGAGCTGGTCGTGTCCAACTCGGGAAACATTAGAGCCGACAACGTGATTGTCGAAGTGTTGATCATCGGCGGTACGTTCAATCCGAAGCCAGTCTTCTTTCAGCAGGCAGGTCCGCTTGCGCCGCGCCCCAAGGATCAGCTTGCGATGCCGGTGCCTGCATTCAATATGCGGGATCTCGTGCGGCCGCCCGTTGACAGACACGAGTTTCAACTAGATTTCGACGGCCGGTCGACCAAGATCGCAGCGACTTGCGAGGACTTCAGACATGGACAGCGCTTCGAGCTTGAGGGCGTGCTCTTGCTTGATCCACGGCACCAGACGGACGCTACGGTGGTGGTGACGGTGACTGCGGCGAACCTCCGCGGAACCAAGACGGAAAGATTCGCGGTGCCGAAAGTGGTCCGTTCACGCGCCGCCCTGGAGCTCGTCGATCTCGATGAGCTTAGATACACTGAGGAGCCGCGGATGTGGTCTGTTCTCGAAAAGGCGATCGAGAAAAAGGACTTCAACGCATTCGAATGGTATCCGCGACTATCGGACGACTAGCCGAAGCTGATCAGCGTCGTCGCACGACAGTAGCTCGCGGATAACAAGCCTCGACGCCGACGAATGAACTCGTACGCGCCTTGGAAGCGTACGTCCTCCAATGTCGACGCTGCGACCACCTGTTGCGCCGGAACGAAGTTGACCGGACCGCCGCATCTACATCCGCGTACCACAGGGCCCGTTTGCGACGCCGTGGCACTCCGATCGCGTCTTTTCAACTAACCCGCTATTGAATCAGAGAGCAGCCTCGTATGACAATCATCGTTGCATCGCTTACTTGAGGCGAAAACAAGGCTAGAAGCGCCTCAGCGAGCCGTAGCGGCGCTTCTAGGGGCAGAATGATCCGTCCCCGCTTAATCCCGTAAAACGCCCCTGGGGCCGTTTGCGGGAGGGGGCGGAATCCTACGCTAAGGTTTTGGCCAGCGATATTCGCCAGTGAGGTTGATATGCGCCCATCCGAGCGGCGAGACATGGGCCAGCCGACGCCCACAAGTCTTGCACGGTGCAAGCCTTCAATGCCGGCCGGTTTCGAGCACGATCCCGGCCGGCGGGAAGGTGGCGACAATCCATGTGGGAGGGCAGAACTGCTCGCCGTCCCCGAGTCCTCACGGGCGAACGCGAATGATCGTCTTCCCCGGGCGTCGCTCGGTCGGGTTGAAGGCGGCGACAGCTTTGTCGAGCGTCGAGACGGTGCCGATGTTTGTCCGCAGTCGTCCGTCCCGCACCCGCTGGACGATCTCACTCAGTTGGGCACGATCGGACTCGACAACGAAGTCGATCGCAAGGCCGTCAACGGGCCGCGCCTCAGACGGCCCGACGATGGACACCAGCGTTCCTCCGGCTCGAACCAGGCGCGCCGACCGCTTCCCGATGTCGCCGCCAATGAGATCGAACACCAGATCAACGCCGCCGACGTCTTCGAGGACGTCGTTGTCGAGGTCGACAAACTCCTGCGCGCCGAACTCGAGCGCCTTCTGACGGTCGGCTGCGCGTCCAGTGCCGATGACGTGGGCGCCGGCCTCTCGTGCGAATTGCGTCACCATCGACCCGACTGCGCCGGCCGCGCCGTGCGCGATGACGCTCTGGCCCGCCCGAAGGCGGCCGTGCTCGAACAGTCCCTGCAACGCGGTGAGGCCCGAGATTGGCAGGCTCGCGCCCACTGTGAAGTCAACGTCGCCCGGCAGTGGCGCGAGGTTGCGTGCCTCGATTGCCACATACTCGGCCAGGGTGCCGTCGCGATACCAGTCCGCGAGGCCGAACACTCGCTGTCCGACCGACAGTCCCGTCGTGCCGTAGCCCAGGGCGGTGACCACTCCAGCCAGCTCGTGCCCGGGGATCGACGGTGTTCGGTCACGGTCCAGGCGATCGGTCCAAGTCGAGGGCCACGCCAACTCAGTCCCGACGAATCCCGACGCATGAACCTGAACGACGACGTCGTTTATCGCTGCCTGCGGCTCGGGCCGCTCCAACAGCTTCATTCCGGCCGTTCCCGCAGTCCGGTCTGTCACTACTATCGCCTTCATCGTCCATTTCCTCGTGGTGGTCGTTCATCTGTCGATTCCTTTGCAAAATTCAGTGACCCGCTTTTCAGCGTTAGCGTTGTTCGCTAGACCGCGGTTGCGAGCTATTGGTTGAGCAAAAGGGTCGCCGAGAGAACGTAAACCTTAAAACCTCGATTAGAGCGTCAGTCGACATGGTTTCAAAAAACGTCCTGGTGATTCGACCGGCGTCCATCTCCGCTTGAAGTCTCGGAAACCACCGAGACGGCGTTGCCGGAGAATCCGTGAGAAAAAACGGACTTGGTGGACCGTGCGTGAAGCGCGGGCCCCCGAGGCTCGATCTCCAGTCGCGGTCAATATTGTTGTAGTGGGCACCAACGTTTAACGCCGCCCGAATTCGCGATTCGGGCGGCGTTGCAAGTTCTTGAAATTCAAAGAGCGGGCGACCGGACTCGAACCGGCGACGTCCAGCTTGGGAAGCTGGCAGAAGCTAACGGGTTTTGCGCTAAAAGCGCCAATTTCGGACGTTAGACGGCC
>DASYQV010000299.1:0-1542 GCA_036005125.1 Vicinamibacterales bacterium | reverse complement strand
AATGACCGTTGAACTGGTGACCATCGAGGAAGCGGGCCGCGCGCTCGGGGTGTCACGTTCGACGGTTTGGCGGCTGATCCAGCGTGGCGAACTGCCGAGCGTTCGTCGAAGCGGTCGACGACTCGTCCCGGCCACAGCACTTCGGACTCATGCCCGGCGCCGCCAGCCAGCGCGAATTCCTCCGCTGTCCCACGACCATCCCATTTTCCGTCTGGTAGGCGCCGGCCATGGCGGGGGCCGGGCCCCCGGTGCTCGCGATAAGCACGCCATCGTCGATCGGTGACCGGCGCCGTCCTGTGGGATTCGAGCGCCATTCTCGCGCTGCTCGACGCAGACGACGCGGACCACACGCGAGCGGTCGCCGTTGCGCGTCAGATCGCGTCCGAGGGGCGACCGAGCTTCATCACCAACTACATCGAGGTTGAAGCGCACGCGCTCCTGGTACGAAAGCTCGGACGCACGCTCGCGCGCGAGTGGCTGCTCACGGGCCGGTTGCCGGTTGTTCGGGCGCTTCCGGTCGAAGAGGAACGCGCCAGGGAGATCGTGACTCGACACACAGACAAGGATTGGACCCTGTGCGATGCGATCTCATTCGCCGTCCTCGAGGCGCGTCACATCGCGAGGGCCTTCACGTTCGACCACCATTTCCGACAGTACGGCCGTTGGCGGGTCCTTGGCTTGGAAGCGTGATCATCGCTAAATCCTGACGGACCGGCGGCGTCCGCAGCCCGGCGCGCCGCCTTCTCCGCCCGATCGGTAGTAGGATCCCCCTTCGGCAAGCCGGGCGAGCATGCCTCACAGAGCACGTCATGAGCAAGATAGAGCGACTCCTGTTGCTGGCGGGGATGGTCACAACAGTCGCGATCGTATCGCTGGCGATCCGCGGGGTCTCAGGCCAGACTCCCGCGACGACGAGCAAAGCGCCGACGGTCACCGGAAAGGCGGGACCGGCGCTGAAGACGCCGTGGGGCGAGCCGGATCTCCAGGGCATCTGGACCAGGGACGTCGACGTCCCTTTGGAGCGGCCCAGGAGGTACGCCGACAAAGAGTTTTTTACGGACGCAGAGCGCTCGGAGCTCGATCGGCGGATTTCGGACATTATCAGCCGGGACAGCACCGACAGCCGCCGGACCCGCGGAACCGAGCGAGACGTCAATTCCGAATTCAGCCAGGCACCGTTCACGATGCACCTGCCCGTCGGCAGGCGCACCTCGCTCGTCGTCGATCCGCCGGACGGGAGAATTCCTCCGCTCGCGCCGGAGGCGAAGAAGGCGAGGGACGCTCTGCGAGAATTCCAGCTCGCGCTCCTGCAACCAACCGCTGCCTGCAAGGAGCAACATCCTGGCTGCGCCGGCGGAAAGTACGGACCCGTGTCACCCAGACGAAACGAGACGCCTCCGATGTACTTGAGCGGCGCGGGTGGCGGGATTATCAACCGCGCCAACGGCCCCGAGGACCGCAGCCTGAACGAACGCTGTCTGGGCGGTGCCCTGCCGGATTTCGGCAATTTCGTTGGCGGCTTCATTCAAATCGTCCAGGCCC
>DASYQV010000298.1:0-11399 GCA_036005125.1 Vicinamibacterales bacterium | reverse complement strand
TGAAGCCTGAGGTGGCGGCACCAAGTACACTGAAGCGATGCAACTCCGAATCGCCCGCCTCTGCCTCGACTGCGAAGAGATTCACGCGGAGCAGCAGTGCCCCGTGTGCGCGTCAGAAGCCTTCACGTTCATCAAGCGATGGGTCCCGGCGCCTGAACGACGCTCGAAACCGCGGACGGAGAATTCCGCAGAGAGCGACACGTACAGGCGACTCACCGCCGCGGCGCAGCAGAAGCCGGTCGGCACCGCGCAGCTCATGAAGAGGGCAGTCGTCGGACTGGCCGCCGCGAGCGTGGCCGGTTGGCTGTGGCATCGGACGACGCGAGAGCCGCACCCCACGAGTCCGCCGCCGCCAACGCAACCGGAAAGCGACCGGCAACAGTCAGATCATGGGACCTCAGGATGACGCGATCCCGCCGCGTGTAGCCGCGATCACATTCGCCACAACACAATCACTCTTCGAGAAGCGTTTCTCAGCGCCACTGGGGCCAGCTCAGCTTCGCGCGAAAGCTCGCGACCGGCTGGTGGCAAGGGAGATGCACCTCATCCCGGCGTGCCCGGGACCGCGAAGAGGTGATGCCGCCCGCTACTCACGTTCGGCAGATGCGCCGGATTTGTCGAACCATCGCCGTCCTCATATACGCGACGCTGATCCTCTGTCCGCGCCCGGCGGCCGCGTACTCCGTCCTTGCGCATGAGGCCGTCGTTGACTCGATGTGGGACGACGTCGTGTCACGGCTCCTGCGGCAACGGTTTCCTGGTGTTTCATCAGCCGAGTTGGAGAAGGCGCGCGCGTTCGCCTATGGCGGGTCGTTGATTCAGGACCTCGGTTATTACCCCTTCGGCAGCCGCCTCTTCACGAACCTGACCCATTACGTGCGCTCGGGCGATTTCGTGGAAGCGCTGATTCGGGACGCGCAGGATCTGAACGATTACGCGTTCGCGCTGGGTGCGCTGGCACATTACGCATCCGACAACACGGGACACTCGATTGCGGTGAACCGCGCGGTTCCGCTCGTCTACCCGAAGATTCGCCGAAAGGTCGGAGACGTCGCGCTCTACGTGGACTCGCCAGCGCGGCACTTGATGGTCGAATTCGCATTCGACGTGCTGCAGGTGGCTCGCGGCGCATACGCCTCGCAGGAGTACCGGAAGCGCATCGGCTTCGAAGTGGCCGAGCCTCTGCTCGAGCGGGCTTTCCACGAGACCTACGCTCTCGAGCTGAAAGACATCTTCCGGAACGTGGATCTCGCGATCGGAACCTACAGGCGCGCTATCGGCACGACGATACCGGAGATGACGCGCATCGCGTGGACCGAGAAGCACGACGAGATCGAGAGGATGACGCCGGGTGTGGAGCGCGGCGCGTTCGTCTTCGCCTTGTCGGGCCGTGACTACGACCGGCAGTTCGGAACCGAATACTACAAGCCGGGACCGGTGGCCCGCTTTGTGACATTTCTGCTGAAGATCGTGCCGAAGGTCGGACCGTTCCGGGCGCTCGCGTTCAGACCGTTGACGCCGGAAGCCGAGCGATTGTTTCTCGAGAGCGTGACGGCCACACGGAACCGCTATCGCGGTGAGCTCGACGCGCTGGGCCGGGGACGGCTGGATCTGGCAAACAGCGACTTCGACACGGGAGAGCGGCCGGCGCCTGGAAAGAATCCGCTCGCTGACGACACGTACGCGGAACTGCTTCAGAAGCTCGAGGACCGGAAGTTCGCCGATGTGTCGCCGGAGCTGACGCGCGACATCAACAGCCACTTCGCCGGTACCGCGGTGGCGGCCTCCAGGTCCGACCGCAAGACCACCAAGGAAGAAAAGGGACTTCGGCGTCGACTGGCGGCGCTCAATGCCGCAGTGCGAGGACGGTCCTCGAACGTGTCCCAGGAACTGGACCGATAGGGACGTCACGACAGACTCGCGGAATTCCTGTTCCCGAGTTGCTCGGAGGAAGGTTCTAGCGGGCCTCCGGCCCAGCGGGCCTCGGCCCGCTATAGTTCACTTGTGAGCCCTGAAACTTGACTCGATGCGTCAAGTTTCGGGCTCTCAAGGGTTCTAGCGGTCGAGCGGGTGCTCCTCGATCAGGTGCGCTGCGACGACGGAGCCTCCAATCAGGTGCTCCTGGATGATCTGCTCGAGCACCGGCGGATCGCACGCACGGTACCAGGCCCCCTCGGGATAGACGACGGCGATCGGGCCGCCTTCGCAGATCCGCAGGCAGTTCGCCTTCGTACGCAGGATTCCACCCTGTTCGGAGAGCCCGAGCTCCTTCAACCGGCGCTTCAGGAACTCCCACGCCGCGAGCCCGCGAGCCTTGTCGCAGCACTTCGGGGTCGTCTGGTCGCAGCAGAGAAAGATGTGGCGCCGCGCGACCGGGACGCCGATGCTCTGAGCGACCTGCTTCTGCACCTCAACGCGCTCGGAAGCGCGCGTTGGGGACCCCGGGCTCTCCACCCCAACGCGCTGGGAACCGCGCGTTGGGGACCCCGGGCTCTGCGACTCGGACATCGGCGCAGTATACGTCTGCTGCCGCCCAGGTCCTGCCGGTGTATCATCCGCCACCGATATCGCCTGAAAGCCGCGCGCGGGAGGAAACATGAGGAGGCCGTTCACTCGTTTCAGTTGCCTGCCAGCGTGCTGATTCTTTGTGCGTCGACATCGTTGGCGCAGAGGTCCCAGACTCATGCGGCGCCCTATCCGCGCGCCGGCGTGCTCAAGCTCGGTGAGAACGACCGCGCCATCGCGTGGGAAGTGTTGCGACCGAGAGGGATCGTATCTGCCATGTACCAGCTGCCGCTCGATCAGGTTGTGATCACCTTGACGGAAGGCGCGGTCAGGTTCACGGCACCGGACGGCACCACGCGCATTTCGCAGGAGAAATTCGGCGCCGTACGCTTTGAGTCGAAGGGCACGGTCCAGCAGGAGGAAGGGCTCAACGACGTTCCCAGCCGCGCGATTGTGTTTCAGCTGAAAGAGGGTCCGTCGCCGAAGACGCCGGTCGTCGACGGCATTCCGGGCCAGTTCCCGCGCATCAACGCGGTCAAGCTGTTCGAGACCGATCGCGTCAACGTATGGGATCAGGTGTGGATGCCCGACCAGACGATTACGAATCACCTTCACTACACCCAGACAATCGCGGTCTTCCTCTCGGGCGGCAAGCTCCTGACGAGAGACTTCGGAAAGCCGTCCAACCCGCCCTTCGAACGTCATCAGGGCGAGCTGCTGGGCTTCCCGGCGCGTACCCAGACGAACACGTCGGCAGGCACGTCCGCGCGCACCGGCGGGACAGGCGGCGAGGCCAGCGCGGCGCCGGCACCCCAGAGGCCTGTTCCGCACGAAGAGGAATGGGCGGGCGGAACTCCTCGCGCGATCTGGATCGAGTTCAAGTAGTGCACCCGTTTCACGACGTGCTGTCCAGCGCGAGAAAGTATGGTGGGAGAGCGCGCGGGAGCTCGCGCGCTCTTTCGTGAACGATCGCCTGTGCTGGCGATTGCGGGAGCCGTGGAAGAAGGATCCCTACTGGATCCGAATCAACTCGATATCGAACACGAGCATTCCATAAGGCGCGCGCCGGCCGCGGTAAGCGAGCGGCTCGGGAATCCAGAAGCGTGCCTTCTCGCCCTCGACCATCAACTGCACACCTTCGGTCCACCCCGCGATGACCTGGTCGAGCGGGAATGTCGCCGGCTCACCGCGTGAAACCGAACTGTCGAACATCTTCCCGTCCGTCGTCCACCCCGAGTAGTGCACGGTGACCTGGTTCTGCGCGCTCGGGTGGCGCTTCCCCTTGCCTGGCGTGAGGACTTTGTATGCCAGTCCACTCTTTGTCGTCTTGGCGTCAGAGGGCGGAGCCTTGACATCGGACGGTGGCGGCAACGCTTTGATCGTCTGGGCCGACGCGAAGGCAGCAGCCCCTGTCAACATGGCGAGAATCAGAAGTGTTCGCATGAGCATCCTTTGGCCAGGCATTCTACAACGAGTGCACATTGGAGTGCCGGGCGGGCGCATCATGAGTCGGGGCGCGAACACGTTGACCGTCCCGGATACTTGCCATATAAGGAGTAGCGCCGTTCATGCGCGTTCGGGCAAGGAGGTTCGCAAAATGACACCTCGATATCTGATCCGCGTCGCCGCATTCGGGTTCACGATGGCCGTCATCAGCTTGTCGGCGGCGCCTGAGGAAAATCAGAAGGCGCAGGCGAAGAGGACATGGACCGCGCCGCGCACGGCCTGGGGCGATCCCGACCTGCAGGGCGTCTGGAACACGTCGGGTGCGACACCGTTCGAAAGACCGGCCCGGTATGGGGGGCGGGAACTGCTGACAGACCAGGAGCTGAAGAGTCTCCGGGACGAAGCGGAGAATCGCGAGGAGGGCCCGCCGCGGCCCGGGGATCCGGGTACCTACAACCGCTTCTGGACCTCCACGGGCGCGCCGACCAAGCAGACCTCTCTGGTCGTCGATCCGCCCGATGGCAAGCTGCCGCCTCTGACGCCCGAGGGAGCGAAGGCGACGAAGACACGGACTCGCGGCGCAGATACCTGGGAGGACCGCCACCTCTGGGAACGGTGCATCACGCGCGGGGGCATGCCAAATGCGATGCTCCCCAGGGCCTACAACAACAACGCGCAGATTTTCCAGGCTCCGGGTTACGTGGCCATTCTGCTGGAGCAGATCCACGAGCCTCGCATCATTTCTCTGGACGGCCGGCCACATGTGTCGCCGAAGATCCGACAGTGGCTCGGCGATTCGCGCGGCCACTGGGAGGGGGACACCCTCGTGGTCGACACGACGCACTTCGCCGACAAGGTGAGCGCGCTGCAGCCGTGGGCCAATTTCAGCTCGACCAGCGGAAGCGGTCAAGCCCTGCACATCGTCGAACGCTTCACACGGACCGACGCCAATACCATCGCCTATCGCATGACGGTCGACGATCCTCAGATGTACACGAAGCCGTGGACGGTCGCGCTGCCAATGGTGAAGACCGACGATCTGATCTACGAGTACGCATGCCACGAGGGGAACTACGGAATGGAGGGCATCCTCGCCGGTGCGCGCGCCTTGGAGAAGAAGTCCACCAATGGTGGGAACAGGCGGTGACTATGAAGACGCGATTGTTTCTGGCCGCGTTGATGCTGTGTTCGGCGGTTCCGCCGGTCGCCACAAGGCAGTCGACCGGGTGCGAACCTGCGGGTACCGTGAAGTTCATCTGCGGCGTGATCAGTCCCGAAGATCTCGTTCCGGTTCCGCGATCCGAGTGGGTCGTCGCCTCGGGGCTGACCGGCGGCGGCGTCCATCTTGTCAACACGCGCGATCACTCCACGATCCAGGTCTATCCCACGCCCAAGCCGCGGGAGCGCTTTGACAAGACGACGTACGCGGCATGTCCGGGGCCACTGGATCCTGGCGAGAAAGAGAAGTTCAGCGCACACGGCCTCGCCGTCGCGCAGGGTGCGAAACAGGTCCATAAGGTGTATGTCGTTCACCATGGTTTCCGCGAGTCGATCGAGGTCTTCGAGGTCGACACCGGCGCCAGGCCACCTACGTTCACGTGGGTGGGCTGTGCGGTCGCGCCACAAACAGCGGGTTTCAACTCCGTGACCCCTCTTCCGGAGGGCGGCTTCGCGGCGACGAGTCCCAATCGCCGCGGCAATCCACCGCCGAAGCCCGACCCGACGAACACCGGCGAAGTCTGGGAATGGAGCGCCAGAGACGGCTGGAAGATCGTTCCGGGGAGTGAGTCCCAGGGCCCGAACGGGATCGAAGCGACGCGAGACGGCAAATGGCTCTACATCAACCTGTGGCCGGCGAGGAAGATCATGCGACTCTCCCGCGGACAGACGCAGGTCGCCAGGGATACCGTTGACGTCACGTTCCACCCGGACAACATCCGCTGGCAGGCTGACGGCACGCTTCTGGCGGCCGGCCACGGAGGTCCCGATATCAAACGCGTGATCGCGTGCCTCAGAAAGGTGTGCGACGACGCGGCATCGGTCGTCGCGCGGATAGACCCGAAGACAATGACAGCGCAGGAGATCATTCGCTACCCGGCGAGCGAGCGCTTCTTCAGTTCAACGGTCGCACTGCAGGTGGGCAAGGAAATCTGGCTCGGCACGATTAACGGCAACCGCATTGCGCGGTATCCAGCTCCGTAACGACGTGCGATCGTTAGACGCCTTGACAGGCCCCAGGCCATACAAATGAGTCAAGTTTTCAGCGGGCCTGTCAAGGCGTCTCGCCCCGCGGAGCGGGGCAAACCAACCCTGTGTCTAACGAGGCCCTGCCTCAGACCGACCGGCAGCGACCTCGACACACCACATGCTCGACCGTCTGAGGCAGGGCCTCGTTAGTCATACACTCCATATGCTGCCTCTGGACGGCGTTACAGTCATCGCCGTGGAGCAGGCGGTGGCCGCGCCCTTCGCAACGCGCCAGCTTGCCGACATGGGCGCGCGCGTCATCAAGATCGAGCGCCCGTCGGTCGGCGACTTCGCGCGCGGGTACGACACGGCCGTGCGCGGGATGGCGAGTCACTTCGTGTGGCTCAACCGCTCGAAGGAGTCGCTCACGCTCGACCTCAAACGTCCCGAGGCGCAAGGCATCCTGCGCAGACTGCTCGCCAGGGCTGATGTCTTCATCCACAATCTCGCGCCCGGCGCGATCGACCGGCTGGGATTCGGCGCGGGCGCGCTGCGCGCGGCGTTCCCGCGCCTCATCGCGTGCGAGATTTCAGGATACGGATCCAGCGGGCCCTACGCGCGGAAGAAGGCGTACGACCTGCTGATTCAGAGCGAAGCCGGTCTCCTGTCGATTACCGGCACGAACGACACGCCGTCCAAGGTCGGTATCTCGATCGCGGACATTGCCGCAGGCATGTACGCGTACACGTCGGTGCTGACCGCGCTCTTCGTGCGCGAGAAAACCGGCGCGGGCGCCGCAATGGAGGTCTCGCTGTTCGACGCTCTGGGCGAGTGGATGGGATACCCGATGTACTACGCGGCATACGGGCCCGAGGCGCCCCGGCGGACCGGCGCCCACCATGCTTCGATCGCGCCGTATGGTCCAGTGACGACGGGAGACGGGGAGGTCGTGTATCTGGGCATCCAGAACGAGCGCGAGTGGCGGCGGTTCTGCGAGGTCGTGCTGGAGGATCCGGCCCTGGCCGCCGACCCGCGCTTCGGCTCGAACGCAAAGCGCGTCGAGCATCGTGACGTCCTCGACGGTCTCATCGCGTCGCGGGTCGCGACGTTGTCGGCCGAGGCGCTGATCGAGCGGCTCGATCGCGCGCAGATCGCCAACGCCAGGATGAACACGATCCAGCAATTCCTCGCGCATCCCCAACTGGCCGCCCGCGATCGCTGGCGCGAGGTCGATTCGCCGGCCGGCCCGCTGCGCGCGCTCCTTCCTCCCGTGACATACGACCGCGTTGAGCCGGCCATGGGCCCCGTTCCAGACGTCGGCCAGCACACGGATCAGATACTGGCCGAGCTCGGCATCGATGCATCGACCGTCGCCGCCTGGCGCGGCGATGGGGTGGTCTAGATCAAAATCGACAATCAAGCCTCGTCGTTGAACAGCGCCAGCGCCGCATTGTTAGCCGCGATGATGGCGTCTATCGCCTCCCGTTGCGCTTGATTGGCCTCTTGAATGGCTGTCATTGTGTGTCGCATTCCCTCGACCTTGTGATCGAACGCGTCGCTGCTGGCGCGAAAGGTTCGCACGGCTTCGTTGTGCTGGTCGAGGATCGTCCGCAAATGGGCTTTCCGCTCATCCGGGGTCACGGTGTGCTCAGTTCCGCCTAATGTCTCGCGTACTCAGGCATCGCGTCGAGTGCCGGATCGGCTTGAATGATGCACCGACGCCTGACCTCAGGTTACGTCGGCATGTTCAACAGCCTGGCGGCGTTGCCACCGAGGATGGCGATGCGATCGGTGTTGCTCAGACCTGCCGTTCCAAGAACATGATCGACCGCGGTTGACGTCCATGGAAACGGATGATCCGTTCCGAGCACGATCTGGCCGACGCCGCACACGGCGATCAGGTGGCGCAGCGCCTCGCCCGAGAAGACGAGCGAATCGACGTAAATCTGCTTCAGGTAATCCGTAGGCCGCTTCTTGAGCGTCCTGGTGCACTGCTCGGGAAACGTCAGGCACCCGTGATCGGATCGGTCCGCGTAGGACGGCAGATAGCCTCCACCGTGAGCCGCACAGATCTTCAGCCGCGGAAACCGATCCAACGTTCCTTCGAAAATCAGATGCGACAGCGCGATCGTCGTCGCCAGCGGGTTTCCAATCACGTTTCCAAGCACGCCGTTGCCCCGCAGACGGGATTCAAGCTCCGGAACGCCTTGCGGATGGATGAAGATCGGCGTTTCCATCTCGTCGGCCTTGGCCCAGAACGGATCGAATCGACTGGAGGCCAGATCTTCGTTGTTGACGTTCGCGCCGACCGAGCCGCCGCGCAGCCCGAGTTTCCTGACGCCTTCCTCCAACTGGGCCGCCGCGAGGTCGGGGTGCTGCAGGCTCACGGTGGCGAGCCCCACGAATCGATCCGGATACGCCGCGCAGCGCTCGGCCAGCTTCTCGTTCTGCTCTCGTATCAGCCGGCGAGCGAGGTCCCGCTCGACGGAGTACCAGAAAGGATTGATGCTGAGCACTTCGACATCGATGCCCATCGTATCCATTTCCCGCACGCGCTGCGGACCGATCGTCAGCGAGCTGTTGGCGGACGACTTGCTCCCCATCATTTCTCTGATGCCCGGAATCTCGCAGTGCGCGTGAAAGTCCACGGTCCTGACGCGCTTGCCGCCGACGACGACCTGTCGGCGCTCGTCGGCAGCACGGGTCTGCGCGTACGCACCGCCTCCAACTCCCGCGCCGCCGACGAGCATTCCCGCGACGGCGCCTGCCGCATCCTTGAAGAACGTTCTGCGATTCAGCATGGGGAGCTCCTCGCAAAGGCCCGGCGCGCGGAGCGCGTCAGGAAGATATCTGGTCAGACGGCAGCAGGCGCGTCGACACCGCGCCACAGGTTGGCCGTGGTCAGCTCCTCGCGCCCGCAGGCCTTCAGGTACAGGAACAACTGCGTGCGATAGGCCGCGCAGCCGCAGAGCACGAGGTTGACGAGAAACGCGCCCCGCGTGGTCTTGCCGCTGAACCCCTCGAACTCGGCACGGAGGTCCTCGTCGGACACATCGGCCAGCAGGGTGGCGTAGGTTTCCGTATGCGCGGCAATCGCCGCAAGCGTTTCATCGAAGTCCCGCGCCTCGGCGGCGTCCCGAACGGCCATCCAGACACCGGGATCGCCACGTTCAACCTTGCCGAGGGCGAGCTTCACGAGCGTCGGTCCCATGTAGCTCAGGTACTTCAACAATTCGAGCGTGCTGCGCTGCTTCGGCGTCGGACGGTAGTCGAGCATCGCCCTGTCGATCTTGCTCGCGAGATGAAGAAGGATGCGGACTTCGTGCTGCAGTGAGCTCACCAGTTCGGATTTCGTCAGGACCATGTTGTGCCTCGCGGGTAAACGGGTAAAGAGGGGTAGGACGGGCGCGGCCGTATGATAGCCGGCTCGTCAAGGACGTGGATACGATCTCGTCGCGGATCAAACGGAAGGGTATTTATAGCAGACGGAAATGTCCTTGGCACGCGGCCGTTCGTAGCCGTCAGCCGATTCGAGCTCGAACTCGAAGACGATCTCGCGGCTGGGGAGCAGCGTGGCATCGAAACCAGCCGGCATGTTGTTGACATGGAACGCTGCGGACGCATACGGCGAGTGCTCGTCGCGCTCGTCGCGGAGCCACAGGTTCCCGTCGGGCCGTTCGAGAAACCGGAAGAAGCCGACCTCCTTGCCGTTGCCCGGATAGTAATAACAGACGCCGCGGACCCGCGATCCGGGCTGGCCCCACGGCTTGCCGGCTGTCGGAACCAGACCCGGCACCAGGTACCCGGAGAGAAACTGGTCCGCCTCCCGGCGCAGGTTGCCCGACACGTTGTCGAACGCGATGATTTCGACCCGGCAGCCCCGGTTCTGCAGCGCACGGACGACCTGGACGAAATCGCCGTCGCCGGTGCCGAGCACGACGCGATCGAGATGCTCCGACTGCAGCAGGGAATCGACCGCCATGTCGAGATCGGCGTTCGCCTTGCTCCGTTCGACGCCAATCGGATCGATGAAGTGCTGTACTTTCTTCTCGATGATCTTGAATCCCGCGTCACGCACCGCCGAGTAATACTCGAGCATCGAGTCGCGGTACGTGCGGTCGGTCTCGGCCCGTCGCTCGTCGAAGGCGATGTAGGTGTTGAGCCGGATCGGCTGTCCGTTCTCGCGGCAGGCGATGTTGCGGAGCACGCGGTACTGCATGCGTTCTCCGCCGTTCCTGCTCAGGTTCTCGGCGTCGACGTACACGCCGACGCGCAGGCCGGGCTCGCCCATCTTGACGGATATGTGCGAGCTTCGTGCCGGGGCGATCTCCGTCCCCTGGGAGGAGCGTCAGGTGATCGAGGAGAACGACAACGGACACGAACGCCGCAAAGAAAAAGCACAAATGGTTTTCCTGCGCCTGGAACTGTGTAAGCGTTGTCTCCTGTGCGCTCGAGCGCGGCTCACCGCCGTCCGTGTCGTCGTATGGCAGCCAGACAAAGCCGAGTCGCATTTGCGGACACCGCCGCTCGATGCGCGAGGTGTGATCACGATCCCTTGACCGCCTCGGGCTCCCCCTCGGATTCGAGGCTGGCCATCTCCGCGGCGAGCATGGCTTCGCCCGCGCCGATTGGCACGCCGCGCGACAGATCCACCGGCGGAAGAAAGCACGTCCCGGCGAGCGCGGCACCGGAGATGAGCGCGCCAAAGGTGAAGACGTGCCTCAGGGCGACGGCAAACTGCACACGCACCGCGCCGTGTATCTGCATGGCGCCGGCGGCCACGGCCTGCACGCCGCCCGGCAGATCGAGCCCGGTGAGCTCGCGCGAGAGGAGCGCGCCCATGGCGGCGACGCCAATCGCCGCGCCGATACTCCGCGAAAACTGGTTGAGTGAGGTGGCCACGCCGAGCCGCGAACGAGGCACGCCGTGCTGCACGGCCAGCAGCAGCGACAGCATCGACAATCCCATCCCGCAGCCCAGCAGCAGCACGTTCACGATCAGGAACGCACGGCGCGTGTCCGCGTCGAGCATCGAGAGACCGGCAAAGCCCAGCGTCAGGAGCGTAGCGCCCGTTACAGCGACCGGCCGGTATCCCAGGCGCACGCTGGCGCCTGCACCAAGCACCGAGGTGAGCACCCATCCGAGGAACAACGGCGTCAGCGCCTGCCCAGCCTCGGTGGCCGTGCCGCCCATGACGATCTGGACGAACAGCGGCACGAAGGCAATCGCCCCGAACATCGCGATGCCGAGCAGGAACACGA
>DASYQV010000297.1:0-8641 GCA_036005125.1 Vicinamibacterales bacterium | reverse complement strand
CGACCGGGTGCGGCGGTTCCGAAGGCACCGCAAGCTGACGCAGCAGGCTCTCGCTGACCTCGCCGGAGTGGACAAGGGCTACATCAGCCGGCTCGAGGCGGGCGAGATCGCGGATCCCGGCATCGAGCTCGTCGAACGGCTCTCGAACGCGCTCGAGGTCTCGTTGCGGCACATCGCCGATCCACGCTGGTATGCCGGCGAAACGAAGTCCCTCCCCGACTGGGAAGCCGCGATCCTTGCCGTGCCCGCCAGCTGCCTGTCGGATGAGGACAAGGACGCGATCGTCCGATTCGTGAGGACGATCATCGCCGCCAAGCAGGGCGTAACGACAGACTCGGTCACGCGGGCCGAAAAGGTGGTGCTGCTTTTCGGCGCCGCCGAGGCGGCCAGCCGCTTCGCGCTCTGAGCTGCAGCTGCCAACGAGGCAATAAGTGGGCGATCGCATCCTCCTCGTGGATGACCGGCCGCAAAACCTGCGGCTGCTCGAGGCCATGCTCGGGCCATACGGATACTCGATCTGCTCGGCATCCTCTGGCGATGAGGCGCTTCGACTCGCCGCGACCGACCCGCCCGATCTCATCCTTCTGGATGTCGTCATGCCCGGTATAACCGGTTACGAGGTCTGCCGACGCATCCGCGCGAACGACGCGACGAGATTCGTCCCGATCGTGATGATCACGGCGAACCCCGATCAGGACAAGGTCGCCGCGATCGACTCCGGGGCGGACGACTTCGTCGTCGAACCTTTCGAAAAGCAGGAGCTCCTGGCGCGGATCCGCTCGCTCCTGCGGATCAAGTCGTTTCACGACACGATCCAGCGCCAGGCCGCCGAGCTGGCGCAGCTGAATCGAACGCTCGAGGATCGCGTCGCGTCGCAGGTCGTCGAGATCCTTTCCCTGCGCGGTCTTGGCGGGACCGCCGTGTTCCGCCGCGAGGGCGAGTTCTGGACGATTGCGTTCGAGGGGACCGCCTTCCGCCTGAAGGACGCGAAGGGTCTCCACTACATCGCGGCCCTGTTGCGCGCGCCGGACCGGGAGGTGCATGCGCTCGACCTGGTCATCTCGCAGGCGCCGTCCGATGGTGCGCCTCTGGCCGTCGGGGGCGACGCGGGCCCGATCCTCGATGCCGAGGCGAAGGCGCAGTACAAGGAACGCCTGGACGACCTCGAGGAAGAGCTCCGCGAGGCCGAGCGTTGGAACGACCGCGAACGGGCCGGCCGAGCGAAGGAGGAGCGCGACCTCCTCGCCCACGAGCTCGCCGCCGCCGCCGGGCTCGGCGGGCGCGATCGCAAGGCCTCATCGGATGCCGAGCGCGCCCGAATCAACGTGACCCGTGCGATCAAGGGCGCTCTCGAGCACATCGCGAAAAGCAGCCCCGAGCTCGCCAGGCATTTCGAGGCCACGCTGCGCACCGGCACCTTCTGCAGCTACGCGCCGGACCCGCGCGCCACCCTCCGCTGGGAGCTGTAGCCCGCCGTTCACCCGAGGTGAACGGCCGTTCCGGCCGTCCTCACGCCCTAGTGACAGGAAGAGTCACGACTAGGCGAGGAAGGGAGGGACGAAAAGATGAATCGCGTTTCGATTCTCGCTTTCGTCCTCGGTTTCATCGGCGTCATGGCGCTTGCGAGTGGGTGGTCAATCCCGGCCGCGAGCCAGGCTGACGAGCGCGGCTTCGGCATGGCGGGTGCCGGCTCGACCCTCGATCAGCACGGCGGCTTCAACTACGTGAACACGACGGGGTACTCGGACGGTCTGCCCCAAAACACAGATGTGACCTTGTTCGGCACGCTCATGCCGGACGGGACGTATTGCGGCGTGGGGTGCCCCGAGAGCAACCCCTAAGGCGATATTCCGGAACGAACAGCGAGGTCGGCGCCGGTCACACCCCGATCGTCGCCGGCCTCGCGCATGCTGCGCGTAGACTCGGGCACGCTCCAGGGGTGAGGAGCGGCGAGGAAGGCGGGCCATGGCGTCTCGCGATCGCTCGGCCGCGTGCGATCGGCCCCGTGTGAGTGCAGGTCTGAGTCGCCGCGCGTTCATCCACCGCCTTGGCGCCGCGACGCTGTTGGCCAGCTGTGGCGGACAGGTCGTCACCCCATCGCCGACACCGAGGCTACGGCATATCGGTTACCTGTCTGGGAACGCACAGACCTCTGTCGATGAGCTGAGCCCGCCGTTCCGACAGCGGCTCCGCGAACTCGGGTACGTCGAGGGGCGCGACATCGTGATCGATTTCCGGGTCGCGGATACCGTGACCGATCGACTGCCCAGCATGGCGGCGGAGCTCGTCAACCTGCCGGTCGATGTCGTCGTCGCTGAGGCTGGTCCGGCGCAGCTCGCCGCCAAGGCAGCGACGAGCACGATCCCGATCGTATTCGTTCTCACGAGTGATCCCGTCAGCTTGGGGCTCATCACGAGCCTCGCGCACCCCGGCGGAAACATCACCGGCGTCACCACACTTTCGGGAGCGCTTGGCGGCAAGCGCATCGAATTCCTGAAAGAGGCGGTGCCCGACCTTAAGCGCGTTGCGATCCTCTGGAACGCAACACAGGGGACATCGATGGAAAGGGGCCAGGTCCTGCCCACCCAGGATGCGGCTCGCGTGCTTGGGCTAGAGAGTCAGGGGTTCGGCGTCCGCAACCCGAACGAGCTCGATGCCGCCCTCGAAGCCATAGTCCAGCAACGCTTCGCCGCCGTGGTCATGCTCCCCGCACTTTCGGTCAGCCCCCAATATGAGCGAGTTCCCGAGTTCGCCGCGAAGCATCGGCTCCCGCAGATCTACGCAGACGTACAGATGGTCAGAGCCGGTGGCCTCATGCACCTCGGGGCGAACTACGCGGCGATCCATCGGCGTGCGGCGGACTTCGTCGACAAGATCCTGAAGGGCGCTCACCCGGGGGACCTGCCGGTCGAGCAGCCGACAGAGTTCGATTTCATCGTCAATCTTCCGGCGGCTCAGCGGATAGGCCTGACGATCCCGGAAAGCGTTCTGCGCCAGGCGACCGCAGTAATTCGGTGAACGCGCGTATCAGCCGACGCGTCTTTGTTCGGCGGGTCGCCGGCGCCTGTGCCCTTGGGCTACTGACCGGCTGCGCCGCGCCTCTCGCAGGCCCTCAGCAGTCCTCGAAGAGTCGAACGATCGGCTATGTCGCCGGCAGCGTTTCGGGTCTTGCCGAGTCAGAGCCCACCTTCCGGCAAACACTCCGCGACCTCGGCTACGTGGATGGCCGGGACATCACTATCGAAGTACGGACAACAGGCGAGGTGACCGAGCGTGTGAGTGGGCTGTTGTCCGAGCTCATCGGTATCCCGGTCGATGTCCTCGTCACACAGGGCACGATTCAGACCCTCGCAGCAAAGCAAGCAACGAAGACGATCCCGATCGTCTTCGTGCGCGTTACGGACCCGGTCGCCCAGGGAATCGTCGAGAGTCTGGCGCGACCGGGACGGAACATGACTGGCGTCTCGGCCGCGCCGAGCACCGGCCCAAAGCGACTCGAGATACTGCAGGCAATAGTCCCTGGTCTCAGGCGAGTCGCGGTTCTTTGGAACGCAAACAACTCAGGATCGGCGTTGCAATTGCGCGACACAGAAAGCGCCGCCCGTACCCTCGGAATCGAGCTGCAAATCTTCGGCCTTCGCAGCCCGGACGAGCTCGAACTCGTCTTCGAGACCATCGCGCGGTCGCGACCCGACGCCCTACTTATCGAGTCCGCGTTCAACCAATTTCGCGATGTTGCCCAGATCCCGGACTTCGCGGCGAAGATGCGACTGCCACAGATGTACACGACAGACGCGGCGTTCGTGAAGGCTGGAGGCCTGATGGCACTCGGACCGAACCAGCCTTCCTCGGTGCGCATTGCCGCTCAGCTCGTAGACAAGATCCTCAAGGGCGCTCGCCCTGCCGACCTGCCCGTTCAGATGCCGACCCAAATTGACTTCATCGTCAATCTCGCGGCGGCCGAGCGCATCGGCCTAACAATCCCCGAGAGCGTCCTGCGCCAGGCGACCGAGGTAATTCGGTGACCGCGGAGCCATCCGGTCGCGGCCTCAGCCGCCGGCGGCTACTTCAACAGACAGCGCAATTGGGTGCGCTGGCCCTGCTTGGCGGCTGCGACGTGGCGTCCCGTGTCGCGCCGACTACGCCGAAGATCTCTAGGGTCGCGCGCGTTGGCATCCTCGGCGATTCAACCAATCAGCAGAACTACGATGCCTTCCGCGAGGCTCTGCGCGGGCTGGGGTGGGTCGAGGGCCAGAACATCACGTTCGAGCGTCGCTACGCCGAGGGCGACAACGCTAAGTTGCCAAGCCTCGCAACGGAACTTTTGGGTTTATCTGTGGACGTTATCGCGACGGGTCACGCCCCCTCCGCCCGAGCAGCGCAGCAGGCGACGAGGACGATCCCCATCGTCATAGCCGGTGTCGCGGAGCCAGTGTCGCTCGGTCTCGCGGAGAGCCTGGCCTATCCGGGCGGCAACATCACCGGGCTCGCCCGCCTCCCCGCGCAGCTCGCCGCGAAGCGCCTGGAACTCCTGAAGGAAGTGCTCCCCGGCCTCGCCAGATTCGCCGCGTTGTGGGATCTCTCACCGGGTGCGGAGCTCCAGATCAATGCGACGGAGGCCGCGGCGCCGGGGTTGGGCTTGGAGGTCCAGGTGCTGGCGGTGAAGTCCGTCGATGACTTCGAAGCCGCCGTTGCGGCCGCAAGCAGCGGGCGGGCCGAGGCGCTGACGCTCCATGGCCCGCTATTCGGCACGAACGCGGCGCGTTCGCGGCGCATCGCGGACCTAGCGGTGAGGGCTCGGCTTCCCTCGATGGCCATCGAGCGGCAGTACGTCGAGGCGGGCGTGCTTATGTCCTACGGCGAGAACCTCGTCGAGAGTTGGCGCCGGGCCGCGAACTACACCGACAAGATCCTGCGCGGAGCCAACCCAGCGGAGCTGCCCATCGAGCTGTCCACAGCCTTCGAGCTGGTGATCAACGTCACGACGGCGCAAGCGCTCGGCCTGTCGATCCCGCCCTCGGTCGCGTCGCGCGTCTCCGCGTGGATCCGATGAACCGGCGCACGTTCCTGGTGGCCGGAGCGAGGTTGGGCGCCTCCGTCGGTGGGCTCGCGCTATTGAGTGGGTGCGATCGGCCATCCTCAACGGAGGCGCGTCGGGCGCGGATACCCCGCATCGGCTTCCTCCTGACCGCGGGAAGCACGCAGAACCTAGACGCCTTTCGCGAGGGCTTGCGCCAGCTTGGTTGGATCGAGGGCCAGAACATCGGCTTCGAGGTGCGCGAGGGCGACGCCAACGCATTGGCAGCGTTCGGTGTGGCATTGGTCGACCTGCCCGTCGACGTGATCGTGACGGGCGGCTCCACGCCCGCCCTGGCTATCAAGCGAGCGACGAGCACGATCCCGCTCGTCATGGCCGGGGTGCAGGAGCCCGTGTCGCTGGGCCTGGTGGCGAGCCTCGCGCATCCCGGCGGGAACGTTACAGGGCTGAGCCGCCTCACCACGCAACTCGCCGCCAAGCGTCTGGAGCTCCTGAAGGAGGTGGTTCCCGGCCTCGCGCGCGTCGCAGTGATTTGGGACTCCTCGCCTGGCGCAGCGCTCAATCTCAGCGAGACGCAGGCCGCAGCACAGGAGCTGGGCCTTCAGGTCCAGGCGCTCGCGGTGAAGAGCTCTGCCGCCGACGAGCTCGAGGCTGCTTTCGCGGCGGCCAGCCGCGACCGCGCTCAGGCCTTGATCTTCCACGGCGCCCTGTTTCAAGCCAATCGCGCGCGAATTGCGGTGCTGGCATCCAGCGCTCGGATCCCGTCTATGCACGCGGATCGCGGCTACGTCCAAGCGGGCGGGCTCATGTCCTATGGAGAGAACCTGCCCGACCTCTATCTTCGCGCGGCCGCGTACGTTGACAAGATTTTGCGCGGGGCAAAGCCGGCGGATTTGCCCGTGGAGCAGCCCACTAAGTTCGAGCTCGTCGTCAATCTGAAGACGGCGCAAACGCTCGGACTGACGATCCCGCCGTCAATTGCGTCACGGGTGACGGAGTGGCTCTCATGAACACGCGACCGGTAGCGTGAAACGGAACGTGCTGCCCTGGCCCACGTTGCTCTCCACCCAGATACGCCCGCCGTGAAGCTCGACGATCCGCTTCGCGAGCGCGAGCCCAAGGCCCGTCCCCTCGTGACCACGCGCTGAAGCCGTCTGGCCGAACTCTCTGAATATTCGGGCTAGATCACCGGGCGGGATGCCGACGCCCGTATCGCTTACTTCGATCGTGACCTCGCCATCCGTCCGATGCCCGCTCACTGCCACGCGGCCGCCGTCGGGTGTGAACTTCACGGCGTTCCAAAGAAGGTTGATGAGGACCTGCTTGACCTTTCGTTGGTCCGCCTCGATCTCACCGAGCTCGGGATCGAGCTGCTCGGAAAGCGCGATACGGTGCTGCGCGGCGCGGGCGCGAACGAACGCGACCGCGTCGGCGACGGTCCTGGACACCGAGAAGGTCGAGCGCTCGAGCTCCAGGCGCCCAGCTTCGACCTTCGCGAGATCGAGAACGTCGTTGATGACCGCCAGCTGGTGCTTACCGGAGGAGAGGATGTCGCGCACGTACTGGTCCTGCGTCGCGTTGAGACCACCGGACATCTTCTCAAGCAGCATCTCCGAGAACCCGATGATCGCGTTCAGAGGCGTGCGCAGCTCATGGCTCATATTGGCCAGGAATTCGCTCTTGTTCTTGCTCGCAAGCTCGAGCTGACGGCTCTTCTCGCCGATCTCGTTGAAGAGGCGCACGTTCTCGATCGCGATCGCAGCCTGGTCGGCGAACGTTTGCACCAGTTCGATGTCGCGCTCGCTGAAGGGACGGACCTCGTAGCGGCTCAAGATCATCGCGCCGATGACGCGGCCCTCGCGGAGCATGGGTACCCCGAGCACCGTTCGCGATTCCGTGCTCCGGACGACGCGGGAATTGTCGAATTGCGGATCGGCTTTCACGTCGGCTACGTGGAGCGTCTTCTGTCGCTCCACGACCATGCTCATCAAGCCACCGGTCGCGCCGACCGGGATCCAACCTTCCGTCCCCAGCCGCTCGCGGTCGGCGACGAGCTGGGCGCGGAGCTCGGCCGGAAAGCCGCTGCTGTACGCCAGCGTCTGGAAGCTGTCTCCTTCGACACGCGACATCCAGGCGATGTCTGCCTGCGAGAGGCGGGCGGCGTTCTCCACGACGATCCCGAGCACCGGCTCAAGGTCGAAGGCCGAGCGGCTGATCCTCTTAAGTACCTCGGCGATCGCGGTCTGCTGCTCCAGCGACTCGCCAAGGTCGTGCGTCCGGTCCGCGATTTTCTGCTCGAGGTTCGCATACGACTCGCCGAGCCGGGCGGTCATTCGGTTGAACTCGTCGGCAAGGTCCTCGAGCTCGTCATTCGTGCGGATCTCGATGCGCTGGTCAAGCGCGCCCGCGCCGATGCGCGCGGCACCCGCGCGGATCGCCTCGATCGGTTCGATCATGCGGCGCGTCAAGACCAGACTGACCGCGAGGGAGACCGCGAGGCCGAGCGCGATGATGCCCACAGCTCGCAGCAACGAGGCGCTTAGCGGCGCGAAAGCCTCATCGAGCGGCTGCTCGACGAACACGGCCCAGCCGGTCGATGGAATGAGCTCGAAAGCCGTCAGCACCGATTCCCCCGCGGCGTCGCGGGCGGTCATCGCGCGCTCCTGTGCCAATGGGCGGTGCAGCGCAGCCTGCACCTGCGGGAGCGATGAGAGGTCGGTGACCTTCAGGACGAGGCTAATGTCGGGATGGGCGATGAGCCGGCCGGCGGCGTCGACGACGTACGCGTGGCCGGCATCACCGACCTTGATCTCCGACACCGGAACGAGGACGAAGCGGAGGTTCACGGTGGCCACCGTCACGCCTGCGTCCTTTCCTTCGGGGACCGCGATCCGGAAATAGGGTTCGGAGCCGCCCCGGAAGTCGACGGGCGCGAAATAGACCGTTCCCGAACGTGTCCTGAGGAATTCCGGATCGAGTGAACGATCCGCCGCGTGGCCCTGCAGGTTCAGGGCGAGTCGCGAGACGCGCAGCTGCTCCTTGCCGCTGCGGTCGATGAAGCTGACATCGTCGATCTCCGGTGCTCGCCGCTGGAGCGCGAGGAAATCCGCCCTGCGCTGATCAAGTGGTACCTCGCCGAGGCCAGGAGGGGGCAGGATCGCGAGCAGCTGCGCCTTCATGCCGTCGACGAACTGCGAAATCCGGAGCGCCGCGCGCGACGCCTCGACTCGTTCGAGCTGCAGGATCGCCGCCTGGCTTTGCTGATACGAGAAGTAGAGCTGGAGAAGGCTGCCCGCGATGAGCGTGCCACCGACTAGCGCGCCGAACACGATGGCGTACTTCCGTAGTAACCTGCCCTGCCGCGTCCTCATTCGACGGTTACCCTGCCGGCAGGATAGGGCGGGCATCCAACCGGCTCGACGATTGGCGGATACTGGGTCCGTGCGGGAGATCTTCGCCCGAATGGCCGAGCTCGAACGCGAAGGGCGCCGCTTTGCGGTCGCCACCGTCGTGCGGACCGTCGGCAGCACCCCTCAGGTCGTCGGCGCGAAGCTTCTCGTCGACGATCTCGGCCGCCTCGTCGGCACGCTTGGCGGCGGGTGC
>DASYQV010000296.1:0-22004 GCA_036005125.1 Vicinamibacterales bacterium | reverse complement strand
TGATCCGGGACTCTTGCTTCGGACGCTCACGGCCTACAAGCGCGGCGACTTCTCCGTGCGACTGCCGGTCGAGAAAACCGGCGTCACCGGAAAAATCTTCGACACCCTGAACGACATCATCGAGTTGAACCAGCGCACGGCGAAGGAGCTGGATCGGATCGGCAGCGTGGTCGGCAAGGCCGGCAGCGTGCAGCAACGCGCCTCGCTTCCCGGTGCAACCGGGCAATGGGCCGGTCAGGTCGAGGCGTTGAATACCCTGGTGAGCGATCTCACCCAGCCCACGACCGAAGTCGTTCGAGTGATCGGGGCTGTCGCGAAAGGCGACCTGACGCAGACCATGGCGCTCGACATCGATGGACGACCGCTGACCGGCGAGTTCCAGCGGACAGCGCGGATCGTCAACACCATGGTCGAGCAGCTCAGTACCTTCGCCTCGGAGGTCACCCGGGTCGCACGCGAAGTCGGCACCGAGGGAAAGCTGGGGGGCCAGGCCGTCGTCAAGGGGGTCGCTGGCACGTGGAAGGACCTCACCGACAGCGTCAACTCGATGGCCGGCAACCTGACGAGTCAGGTACGAAACATCGCCGCGGTGACCACCGCGGTCGCCAAAGGAGACTTGTCGAAGAAGATCACAGTCGACGTCCGCGGGGAAATCCTCGAGCTGAAGAACACGATCAACACGATGGTCGATCAGCTGAGTTCGTTCGCCTCCGAAGTGACGCGCGTCGCGCGCGAGGTTGGCACCGAAGGCAAGCTGGGCGGGCAGGCAGAGGTCAGGGGCATTGCCGGCACGTGGAAGGATCTGACCGACAACGTGAACATGCTGGCCGGGAACCTCACCGTGCAGCTGCGGGACGTCTCGAAGGTCGCCACCGCGATTGCCAACGGCGACCTGACGCAGAAGGTCACGGTGGAGGTCAGCGGTGAAGTCCTGCAGATCAAGAACGTCATCAACACGATGCTCGACCAACTCAACGCCTTCGCCTCGGAAGTGACGCGCGTCGCCCGCGAAGTCGGGACCGACGGCCGGTTGGGCGGCCAAGCCGACGTCAAGGGCGTGGCGGGCACCTGGAAGGATCTCACCGACAGCGTCAACTTCATGGCGGGCAACCTGACGAGTCAGGTGCGCAACATCGCCGAGGTCACCACGGCGGTCGCAAAAGGCGATCTGTCCAAAAAGATCACCGTCGACGTGCGCGGCGAGATCCTCGAGTTGAAGAACACGATCAACACGATGGTCGACCAGCTTGGCTCGTTCGCCTCCGAGGTGACGCGCGTGGCGCGCGAAGTGGGAACCGAAGGCCGGCTGGGCGGCCAGGCCGACGTCAAGGGCGTCGCAGGCACATGGAAGGACCTCACCGACAGCGTCAACTTCATGGCAGGCAACCTGACGAGCCAGGTACGCAACATTGCCGACGTCACCACGGCGGTGGCCAATGGCGACCTGTCGAAGAAGATCACGGTCGACGTGCGGGGCGAGATCCTCGAGTTGAAGAACACGATCAACACGATGGTCGATCAGCTCAGCTCGTTTGCATCGGAAGTGACGCGCGTGGCCCGCGAGGTCGGCACCGAGGGCAAGCTCGGAGGACAGGCGGAAGTCAGGGGCGTGGCCGGGACGTGGCGCGACCTGACGGAGAACGTCAACGCGATGGCGAGCAATCTGACCAACCAGGTGCGCAACATCGCCGAGGTCACCACCGCGGTTGCCACCGGCGACCTGTCGAAAAAGATCACCGTCGATGTGCGGGGCGAGATCCTCGAGTTGAAGAACACCATCAACACCATGGTCGATCAGCTCAGCACCTTCGCGTCGGAAGTGACGCGCGTGGCGCGCGAAGTCGGCACCGAGGGCCGGTTGGGCGGGCAGGCTGACGTCAAGGGCGTCGCGGGCACCTGGAAGGACCTCACCGACAGCGTCAACTTCATGGCGGGTAATCTGACGAGTCAGGTGCGCAACATCGTCGAGGTCACGACTGCGGTCGCGAAGGGCGATCTGTCGAAGAAGATTACGGTCGACGTCCGGGGCGAGATCCTCGAGTTGAAGAACACGATCAACACCATGGTCGATCAGCTCAGCTCTTTTGCGTCGGAGGTCACGCGCGTGGCGCGCGAGGTCGGCACCGAAGGCAAGCTGGGAGGCCAGGCGGAAGTCAGAGGCGTGGCCGGCACGTGGAAAGACCTCACGGACAACGTCAACTTCATGGCGAGCAACCTGACCAACCAGGTACGGAACATCGCCGCTGTCACCACCGCCGTCGCCAACGGCGATCTCTCCAAGAAGATCACGGTCGACGTACGGGGCGAAATCCTCGAGTTGAAGAATACGATCAACACGATGGTCGATCAGCTCAGCACGTTCGCGTCGGAAGTGACGCGCGTGGCGCGCGAGGTCGGCACGGAGGGCAAGCTGGGCGGGCAGGCGGTGGTCAAGGGAGTCGCGGGCACCTGGAAGGATCTCACCGACAGCGTGAATTTCATGGCGGGCAACCTGACGGGCCAGGTCCGCAACATCGCGGCCGTCACGACGGCGGTGGCCAACGGCGACCTCTCCAAAAAGATCACGGTAGACGTGCGTGGCGAAATCCTGGAGCTCAAGAACACGATCAACACGATGGTCGATCAGCTCAGCTCCTTTGCGTCGGAGGTCACCCGCGTCGCGCGCGAGGTGGGCACCGAAGGCAAGCTGGGAGGGCAGGCGGAGGTCAGAGGGGTCGCGGGCACGTGGAAAGACCTCACCGACAACGTCAACTTCATGGCCAGCAACCTCACCAGCCAGGTCCGCAACATCGCGGCCGTGACGACGGCCGTCGCCAACGGCGATCTCTCCAAGAAGATCACCGTCGACGTGCGGGGCGAAATACTCGAGTTGAAGAACACCATCAACACCATGGTGGATCAGTTGAGCTCGTTCGCCTCCGAGGTAACGCGCGTGGCCCGCGAGGTGGGAACGGAAGGAAAGCTCGGGGGCCAGGCCGTGGTCAAGGGTGTGGCCGGCACCTGGAAGGACCTCACCGACAACGTCAACTTCATGGCGAACAACCTCACGAACCAGGTTCGCGGGATCGCACGCGTGGTCACCGACGTCGCCAACGGCAATCTCAAACGCAAGCTGGTTCTCGAGGCGAAAGGCGAAATCGAGCAGCTTGCGGAGACGATCAACAGCATGATCGACACGCTGGCGACCTTCGCCGATCAGGTCACGAGCGTGGCGCGCGAGGTCGGTATCGAAGGGAAGCTCGGCGGGCAGGCGAGCGTGCCAGGGGCTGCCGGGACGTGGCGCGACCTCACGGACAACGTCAATCGCCTGGCGGCCAACCTGACCGGGCAGGTCCGCGCGATTGCCGACGTCGCCACCGCGGTCACGACCGGGGATCTCTCGCGATCCATTACGGTCGAAGCCGCCGGTGAGGTGGCGGCCCTCAAGGACAACATCAACGAGATGATCCGGAACCTGAAGGACACGACGCAGAAGAACACCGAACAGGACTGGCTCAAGACCAATCTGGCCAAGTTCACGCGCCTCCTCCAGGGTCAGCGCGATCTCATGGCCGTCTCGAAGATGATTCTGTCCGAGTTGGCGCCGCTCGTGTCGGTGCAGCACGGCGTGTTCTACCTGAACGAGCAGAACGACAGCCAGCCGGAACTGCGGCTCATGGCGAGCTATGCCTATCGGGAACGGAAGAATCTGGCCAACCGCTTTCGTCCCGGCGAGGGTCTCGTCGGGCAGGCGGCGCTTGAGAAAGAGAGCATCCTGCTGACCAACGTCCCTGCCGATTACGTGCAGATCAACTCGGGCCTGGGCGAGGCCGCGCCGATGAACATCGCCGTGCTGCCGGTCCTGTTCGAGGGCGACGTCAAAGCTGTGATCGAGCTGGCGTCGTTCCAGCGGTTCAGCGAGACGCACCTCTCGTTTCTCTCGCAGCTCACCGAGAGCATCGGCATCGTGCTCAATACGATCACGGCCACGATGCGGACCGAGGAACTGCTGAAGCAGTCCCAATCGCTCGCGGTCGAGCTGCAGACCAGGCAGGAGGAACTGACGGAAACCAATACGCGCCTCGAACAGCAAGCCCGGACACTTCGCGCCTCCGAAGAGCGCCTGAAGCAGCAGCAAGAGGAGCTGCAGCAGACCAACGAGGAGCTCGAGGAAAAAGCCGAGCTGCTGGCGAAGCAGAACCTGGAAGTCGAGAAGAAGAATCGCGAGATCGAGCTGGCGCGCGCGTCGGTCGAGGAAAAAGCGGAGCAGCTCGCGGTCACGTCCAAGTACAAGTCGGAGTTCCTCGCCAACATGTCGCACGAGCTCCGCACGCCGCTCAACAGCCTCCTCATTCTCTCGAAGCTCCTCACCCAGAATTCAGAGGGCAACCTTACCGACAAACAGGTCGAATACGCGAAAACCATCCACTCCTCGGGCGCCGATCTCCTGGACCTGATCAACGAAGTCCTCGATCTCGCGAAGATCGAATCAGGCGCGATGGATGTGAACGTGACGCCGATGCCCTTTGCCGAGCTGACAGATTACCTGCATCGGACCTTCGACCAGGTCGCCGCCGAAAAGGCGCTCGCATTCACGATCGCGGTCGGATCGGACGTGCCGCCGGCGATGCAGACCGACGCCAAGCGCCTGCAACAGATTCTGCGCAACCTGTTGTCGAACGCATTCAAGTTCACCGAACGCGGATCCGCAACGGTGAGCATTGATTTGGCGACTGCGGGATGGACCTCCGATCAGCAGACGCTGAACCGCGCGGGACGAGTCATTGCCTTCCAGGTCACCGATACGGGGATCGGCATTCCCTCCGACAAACACAAGATCATCTTCGAGGCGTTCCAGCAGGCGGACGGGACGACCAGCCGCAGGTTCGGCGGTACAGGTCTCGGCCTCTCCATCAGCCGCGAGATCGCGCGGCTGCTCGGAGGCGAAATCCGCCTCACGAGCAGCGCCCCGGGCATCGGAAGCACGTTCGTGCTGTACCTGCCCCTCGCCTATGTGCCCGTCGCGGCCGCGCAGCCCACTACCGTCCCACGCGGCGCGACACGCCGTTCCGTCGCCACGATCGCCGAATCCGAGCCGTCGGTCGACGCCGCGGCGGTGCAGCACAACGTCCTCGACGACGACCGTGACCGCGTCGGCCCCGACGATCGCGTCCTGCTCATCATCGAGGACGACGAGAACTTCGCCAGGATTCTGCTCGACATGGCTCGAGAGCGAGGATTCAAGGCCGTCGTCGCGGTACGGGGCGACACCGGCCTGGCGCTCGCGAGGCACCTCAAGCCCAATGCAATCACGCTGGACGTCGAGCTGCCGGAGTTGGATGGATGGGCGATCCTCGATCGTCTCAAGCACGACCCGCAGACACGCCACATCCCCGTCCACATTATTTCGGTGACCGAACAACGGCAACGGGGCCTGAAGCTCGGCGCCATGGCGCACGTGACGAAGCCCGTGACGAAGGAGACGCTCGACGACGCATTTGCGCGTATCACGAGCTTCATCGAGCGACGCGTGAAGAATCTGCTCGTTGTCGAGGACAACGAAACCGACCGCAACAGCATCGTCGAGCTGATCGGGAACACCGACGTCCAGACAACCGCCGTCGCCGGCGGCAAGGAGGCCCTCGACGCGCTTCAAGAGAGGCCATTCGATTGCATCGTCCTCGATCTCGGGTTGACGGACATGAGCGGGTTCGAGCTGCTGGCGCAAATGAAGCGCGATCCGAGACTGGCTCAGATTCCCGTTATCGTCTATACGGGAAGGGAATTGTCGAAGCGCGAGGAGACCGAGCTGCGGCGTGTGACCGAGACGATCATCGTGAAGGACGTGAAGTCGCCCGAGCGGCTGCTCGATGAGACTGCGCTCTTCCTGCACCGCGTGGAAGGCAGTCTTCCCGAACCGAAGCGCCGCCTGCTGGAACAGCTCCATCGGACCGATCCCGTGCTGCAAGGGAAGAAGGTGCTGATCGTCGACGACGACATCCGCAACATCTTTGCGTTGACGAGCGTCCTCGAGCAGCAGCAGATGGACGTCGTGTACGCGGAGAACGGGAAGGATGGCATCGAGCTGCTCAGAAGTACGCCCGATGTCGACGTCGTATTGATGGACGTGATGATGCCCGAAATGGATGGCTACGACGCGACGCGCGCGATTCGCAAGCTGAAGAAATTCCGGAACCTGCCGATCATCGCGCTGACGGCGAAAGCGATGAAGGGCGACCACGAGAAATGCATTGACGCGGGCGCGTCCGACTACATCGCCAAGCCTGTGGACAACGAACAGTTGATTTCGCTGCTCCGCGTCTGGTTGTATCGATAACGGAGACACATGGACAACCAGGAGCATCACGTGGAGGGTGGCGGCGGGTCGCCGGTCGCAGTCGACCGATGCCCTGCCCGGCTGTCCAGCTTCACGCTCGAGGAGATCGAAATCGATCTTCTGGTCGAGGGGGTCTATCGGCAGTACGGCTTCGACTTCCGGAACTATGCCCGGTCGTCGTTGCGCCGCCGAATTCAGAATGCTGTCCGGAGCGAGCGCGTCGAAACCATTTCGGCTTTGCAGGAGCGAGTGCTCCACGATCCCGGGGCCTTCGAGCGCTTTCTGCTCGAGGTGTCGGTCAATGTCAGCGCCGTCTTTCGCGATCCGCCGTTCTTTCTCGCCTTCCGGCGCGAAGTCGTGCCGCTCTTGCGAACCTATCCGTTCATCCGCATCTGGCAGGCGGGGTGTTCGATGGGCGAGGAAGTGTACTCGCTCGCCATTCTGCTCGAGGAGGAGAACCTGTACGACAGGTGCCGCATCTATGCAACCGACATGAACGGCGCCATTCTTCGACTCGCGAAGGCCGGCATCTATCCGCTGGAGGTCATGCAGAAATACACGCTCAACTATATTCAAGCCGGCGGAACACGCTCGTTCTCGGAATACTACACGGCTATGTACGATCACGCGATTCTGCATCCGGCGCTGCAACGAAACGTCTTGTTCTCCGAACACAATCTGGCGACCGACGGGCCGTTCAACGAGTTCAACGTCATCCTGTGCCGCAACGTCATGATTTACTTCAACAAACAGTTGCAGGCCCGGGTGCATGGGCTCTTCTACGACAGCCTCCCGCCGTTCGGCATCCTGGGGCTCGGCTCCGGGGAGTCGTTGCGGTTCACGGCCTGCGAGACCGGCTATGAGCCGCTCGCCG
Organism: Vicinamibacterales bacterium; assembly: GCA_036005125.1. Classification (GTDB taxonomy): domain Bacteria; phylum Acidobacteriota; class Vicinamibacteria; order Vicinamibacterales; family UBA2999; genus DASYQV01. The sequence goes on along the minus strand of DASYQV010000296.1, from coordinate 14,814 downwards.
GCGGCGAACGACTGTACCGCCGGGTGCGCTGATGCCGTTCGAGCTTGTGGTCATTGGCACCTCGCTCGGCGGTCTCCATGCCCTGATCACGGTGCTGGACGGCCTTCCGACGGCTTTTCCGCTGCCGCTCGCGATCGTGCAGCACCGCGGCGCCGGAATGGAGTCGGGTTTCGGCGAGGTCCTGCAGCGGCACACGAGCTTGATGGTCGTGGAGGCCGAAGACAAGGAGACCATCGCGGGCGGACGCGTGTACCTCGCGCCCGCCGACTACCATCTGCTTGTCGAATCGGACCGCACGTTCGCGCTGTCGACCGAGGGGCCGGTCCGGTACGCGCGCCCGTCCATCGACGTGTTGTTCGAATCGGCCGCGGATGTGTACGGTGACAAGGTGGCCGGCGTGCTGTTGACCGGTGCAAGTGCCGATGGCGCGCGCGGGGCGCAGCGGATCAAGCAGCGAGGAGGCTGGCTGATCGTGCAGGACCCGGCAACGGCCGAGTCGAGGGTCTTGCCGAACGCCGGCCTCGCCGCCGCCCAGGCCGATGAAGTCGTCCCGCTCGATCGGGTCGCCGCAAGTCTCCGACAGCTCGCAATGGTGGTATGAGAGTGACGCCATGGACATCCCCCGTCGCGTGAACATCCTGATGGTCGACGACCGTCGGGACAATCTGTTGGCGCTCGAGGGCGTCCTCGGGGATCTCGGGCACAATCTCGTCAAGGCGTCGTCTGGCCGAGAGGCGCTCCGCCATCTGATGCACGAGGAATTCGCACTGATCCTGCTCGACGCGGCGATGCCCGATATGGACGGATATGAAACCGCGGAGTTGATCCGATCTCGCGAGAAAACGCGTGACACGCCAATTATCTTTCTGACCGCGAATTACAAGAGTGACAGCTACGTGTTCAAGGGCTACGCGGTCGGCGCCATCGATTACCTGTTGAAGCCGTACGTGCCAGAGGTGCTCCGTTCGAAGGTCGCCGCCTTCGTCGAGCTCTATTCGACGCGCATGCTGCTCAAAGAGGAGGCTCAAGCCCTCCGGCGAGCTCGCGATACGCTGGAAGATCGCATTCGGGAACGCACGTCGGAGCTCGCGAGCGCGAATCGAGCGCTTCAGGCAGAAGTTCTGGAGCGCCGGCGAGCGGAAGAGGAACGTGCCGCCATGTTCGAGAGAGAAAAGGCGGCTCGTCTCGCGGCCGAATCCATCAACAGGGTGAAAGACGAGTTTCTTGCCACGCTATCCCACGAGCTGCGGACCCCGATGAACGCGATCCTGGGCTGGACCCACATCCTGGGTTCAGGCGCCGTGTCCGAAGAGAAGGTGGCCCGTGCCGTCTCGATTATCAAGAGCAATTCGATGGCGCAGGTGCAGCTGATCGAGGAGCTCCTCGATGTGTCCCGGATGATCAGCGGCCACATTCGGCTGCACCGCGAACCCTCTGACGCGCGCGCGGTCGTCGAAGCGGTGGTGGAATCCGCCAGACCTGCCGCAGAGGCAAAGGGCATCCGCGTCCAGACGTCGCTGGATCCCATTCCGCCTCTTGTCTGCGACAAGGGCCGGCTGCGACAAATCGTGTGGAATATCGTGTCCAACGCCGTCAAGTTCACGCCAAAGGAGGGCCAAGTACGCGTGGGGCTTCATGAGGGAGACGGCGAGGTCGTGATCGTAGTCAGCGACACCGGCATGGGTATCGGTCCCGACTTCCTGCCACGTGTCTTCGAGCGCTTTACGCAGGCCGACAGCTCACCGAGGCGAGAGCACGGCGGACTCGGCCTCGGGATGGCCATCGTGCGACATCTCGTCGAACTGCATGGCGGAACCGTACACGCCACCAGCCCCGGTGAAAACCAGGGCGCCACCTTCACCGTACGCCTGCCGATTCGCCCGCACGTCCCTGACACCGAACCGACCGAACCAAAACGCCCGACGAAAGACGTGCCGCTGGCTGAACTGCCGACGCTTGCCGGAATTTCTGTGCTGATCGTCGACGATGATCCGAACGCCCGCGAGGTGGCGGCTTCGATCCTGGTAGGGTGCGGGGCGCGCGTCAGTGTCGTCGGTTCTGCCCACGAGGCGCTCGATGCTGTTGCCGAAGAGATTCCCGATGTCCTCGTAAGCGACATCGGAATGCCAGGTGAGGATGGGTACTCACTGATGCGGAAGATCCGGTCGCTCGACCCGGCGCAGGGTGGCCAGGTCCCCGCCGTTGCACTGACCGCCTACGCCCGCGCGCGGGATTCGCTCGCCGCGATCGCGGCGGGCTATCATCGGCACGTGACGAAGCCGATTGAGCCGGCCGAGCTGGTGAACGCCGTCGCTGAAGTAAAGACCTTGTCGGTCCGACCCGCGTAGGTGGCGTCACTCGGGCACGACTCCAACGTTCCGGCGCCGTTCACGAAAGCCGCACATTTCTTTCCGCTTCGGCCTTATCGGAAGGCTCTCCGTGAACCTCACGCTCACGAAGAAGTTCTGAGAGCCCCGACAGGACCGAGAGAACAACAGACACCGAGCGCGCTCGCCATCCCGTGCTTCGACGTTATTGGAGTTCTCCTTCGCGACCGCGTTGTCAACGCGTTCGTGTCACCGCGTCGTGAATCAACTGCGCGTTGGCTTTGACCCGGTCAGGATCGACGCGGTAGTCCGGGTACTTCGCCGGTACCTTATAGGTCTTCGCGATGTCGTCCGGGGTCTTACCTGCCTTGAGGCTGCTCCGTACGGTCTTCACGAAGTCGTCGTAGAACTCCGTGAACTCCTTGAAGTCGTTCCACGTCACGGGCGTGGGCGTGTGGCCGCCGATCACCGTATCGACGTTCTTGATCGTCGACGCCGCCTTCTTCAGGGTCTCGGTGAACTCGACCGCGTCGCCGCCGTTGTTCGCACTATCGACGTTCGGCATGTTCTTGCGCGGGAACATATCGCCGGTGTGCATCGCGCGCAGCGCCGGAAACACGATCCACGAATCGCCGTTCGTATGCCCGCGCCCGAAGTAGTAGAGCTCGATCCGATCCTTGCCGCTGAGAAGCGTCAGTCTGTCCTTGTACGTCTTCTTCGGCAGGAACCTGGCGTTGTCTCCCTTGAAAGCATTGCAATTGGTTACCGGCTGACACGTCGCCTTTGACAGATTGGCCCTCGTGTTCTCGTGGGCAACGTACTCGATCGCCGGGGAGAACTCCGTATTGCTCCCGGTGTGATCGTAGTGCGTGTGCGTGTTGATGATCATCGTCACGGGTTTCTCGGTCACCGACCGGACGCGGTCGAGAATGGCGCGGCCATTCCCGGCCAGCATCGTGTCCACGAGCACCACACCCGAATCGGCGACCAGGACCGCGACGTTCCCGCCCGTCCAGGTTGAACGGTCGAAGGTGTCGCCGCCGGAAATGAAATACAGATTGTCCCGGACCTTCTGAATGTCCCGCACCTGGGGCCGTGGCGTCTGTTGCGTGTACGCGACGGCTCCAATTGAAAGACCGCCGATTGCGACAAGTCCCGCGAGAATCGCCGAGCGTCTCATGTCTCTCCTCCGCATCTGTACGTCGTTGCCGCCCTACCGCGACCTCCGGAAACGCAGCGTTCGTGTAACCTCGAACCCTTCCGCCGATTTCGAGGTGAACCTCAGCGTGAACACGTCGCCGTCAATCGTGAAGAAGCGCGTGAAATCCCTGCCCAGGTCTTCCGGGAAGAGCGAGCCTTCGACGTGGTGCGTGATCGTGCCTTCCGCCTCGTTCACGTCGAACGTGCCGAAGTACGAGTCGTAGCCCAGCACGATTCTCGGGTTCTTCGCGTCCTCCGGATTCGACGGCACGCTCATCGGCTCCGTACGGTCCTGCCGCATCATCTGCAGCGACATGTTCCCGCTCGCGTCGTAGAACAGACGACCGGTTGGCGCCTTTCCGAGGACGCGATCGAGCACGATCTCTCCGTTCCCCTTGCGAACGGTTCTCGACTCGAGCCGCCAGGCGCCGACGATGCGCTGCCGGGCGCTTTCCTTGCTCAGCGCCGACGTGCATCCGATGAGGCCACAGCAGCTCGCCAATGCAATCAGCGCGACGACGATCGCGCGTCTGTCACTCATGAGCGTTTCCCGGGAAGCGCCGCCAGTCTATCCGAAAAATGAGCCCGGCGGCCTTCTGATGAGCCGCGTCCTGCGTGCGCTCTTGAGCGCGTAGAGCCGGCCGAGATCGCAGAGACGGTATCAAACGCCGAGAGCGCCGAGGACGCAGAGAATTTTCCAGAGAACTCTTCGCGATCTCGGCGAGCTCGGCGTTGAAACGCGTCTCCGCGTGCTCCGCTTACCGGCACCCACGGCTCGGGAGCAGCCTCTGCAGCGCGCAGAGCTGGCGGAAACGCAGAGGCGGTGAAACGCCGACCGCGCCAGCGTCGCGCTACTCTACAAGGATGGCTTCAACAACGACGCTGCATCCGCTTGCGGGGAAACCCGCACCGCCAACGATCCTGGTCGACGTCCCGCGACTCGAGCGTGAGTTCCTCGAACGCATACCCGACCCGGGCAACCCTCGTCAGATGGTGAGCTTTGGAACGAGTGGCCACCGGGGAACATCGCTCGACGGCAGTCTGACGGCGGCGCATATCGTCGCCATCACGCAGGCGATCTGCGATTACCGACGCAGTCAGCGCATCGACGGTCCACTCTACATGGGGAAGGACACGCACGCGTTGTCCAGGCTGGCACAGTCGACGGCGCTCGAGGTGCTGGCCGCCAATGACGTGGAGACCATCGTTCAGCGCAACGAAGGGTTCACGCCCACGCCGGCCATCTCGCGCGCCATCCTCGTGTGGAACCGGTCACGTAAAGATCACCTCGCCGACGGCATCGTCATCACCCCGTCGCACAACCCGCCCGAGGATGGAGGGTTCAAGTACAACCCGCCGAACGGCGGTCCCGCGGAAACGAGCGTCACACGATGGATTCAGCGACGCGCCAACGAGCTGCTCGAGTCGGGCAACGCCGCAGCGAAGCGCGTCTCGCTCGAGTCGGCGCTCCGCGCGCCAACGATCCACCAGGAGGATCTTGTCCTCCCGTACGTGGACGACCTCGGCAGCGTCATCGACATGGAGGCGATCTGCGGCGCTGGTGTGACGATTGGCGTGGACCCGTTGGGCGGCGCGTCGCTGCCGTACTGGGAGGCCATTGCGTCGCGCTACCGCCTGAAGCTCACGATCGTCAACCAGCGAATCGACCCCACGTTTGGATTCATGAGCGTCGATCACGACGGCAGGATCCGGATGGACTGCTCGAGCCCGTTTGCGATGGCGGGTCTCGTCGCGCTGAAAGATCGGTTTCAGGTCGCCGTTGGCAACGACCCCGATGCCGATCGGCACGGCATCGTGACGGCTTCATCGGGACTGATGAACCCGAATCATTTCCTGGCGGTGGCCATCCGCTACCTTCTCTCCAACCGTCCGCGCTGGTCTGCTGACATGGCCATTGGCAAGACGGTGGTCAGCAGCGGCCTCATCGATGTCGTGACGCGAAGCGCCGGCCGCCGCCTCAAGGAGGTGCCGGTCGGATTCAAGTGGTTCGCGCCGATGCTGTTCGACGGCACGGTCTGCTTTGGTGGCGAAGAGAGCGCCGGCGCCAGCTTCCTGCGCAGGGACGGCACGGTCTGGACGACCGACAAGGATGGTCTCATCCTGGCCTTGCTGGCGGCGGAGATCACGGCGATCACCGGGAAGGATCCCGGCATGCATTATCAGGAGCTCACGTCCACGTACGGGACGCCGTATTACACGAGGATCGATGCCCCCGCCACGCGCGAGCAGAAGGCGCGGCTGCAGAAGCTGTCGCCGGAGGAGGTGAACGCCACTCACCTTGGCGGCGAGCCGATTCTCACGAGCCTGACCCGCGCTCCCGGCAACGGGGAGCCGATCGACGGGCTCAAGGTCGTGACGTCGAACGGCTGGTTCGCCGCAAGGCCGTCGGGAACCGAAGACGTCTATAAGATCTACGCGGAGAGCTTCCGAAGCCCCGCTCATCTCGACAGAATCGTCCTCGACGCACAGCGGATCGTCGACGAGGCGCTGGCCGTGGCGCGATAGGTCGCTGCGCTCAGCGCGGCGGGTGCCGCACGGCCGACGTGGAGAACTGCGTCCATCCTTCGGTGAGACCGGTTGTCTTTCCTGCATCGATTAATGCGTGACGAAGTCGGTGATCGCTCGTCGTACGACCGTTCGCCGGCGACGATCATCCGATTCACGCAGGCTTCCTCTCGAGAGCCGCTGAACACTGCGCTACCTGCTCTTACTGAGCTCGTAGATCTCGAGCGCCGCACCGAGCGCCATCGCGCCGCCGCGGTCGTCTGCGCCCGTAACGGCAGGACGATCGAGATAGTACCGGCGAGTGGGTCCGGCTCCGGTGCTGGTACACACGTCAACCACGGTGCCGTCATCGAGGATGTGGGCGAGCAGCGCGCGCCACGCCCGTTGAACCACCGGCACATACGACGTGTCAATCCATCCGAGCCGGATGCCGCGGGCCATCGCGGTCAGCATCTGCGCCGTGACCGACTCTTCCCGATAGCTGCCGGGAACGTCGACAACCTGTCGCCACATGCCGTCAGGTGCCTGTTGCGTTGTCATCCCCGTCATGAGACGGCGATAAATATCGAGAATGGGCGCGCGAGCCGAATGGCTCTCCGGCAGGACCGCGAGGGTTTCCATGAGTCCGAAGCTCGCAAACCCGTTCCCTCGCCCCCAGGCCGCGGGCGCATCGGCCGCGTGATTGAACAAGCCATCGGGCCGCTGCAGCCTGCGGGCGTATTCGATGAGCAGACGAGCGGCGGCGTCGAGAGCCTGTGGCGTCGCGGTTCGCGCCGGAACAACCGTCGCCATGAACATGTCGTCAGTCCAGCCGGCGCCGTACTGAGATACGCCGGGCGCCTTCTCCGCTACCGCGCGCGCGACACCTTCCGCGGCGAGCGCTGCCGCGGCCTTGCCCGTCGGGTCGCGCCACCTCGCGAGCTCGGCGAAGATCATCGTCCCGGCGACGACATTGAGCTGAATGCGGTCGCCGAACAACGGCTTCTCGCGTGCGACCCAGGGCTGGACCTGCCGGAGCACTTTCGCGCGCAACGAGTCGTCATCGATCATCGAGGCCAGTTTCAGCGTGTGCACCCAGGCGAGCGCCGGAATGTAATTCATCCCCGGGGCTTCGGGGTACCGCTCGGCCAGCACGCGTGCCAGGGCGAGAGGTTCGCGCGATATACGGTGTCCGATCGTCGCGCGGAGCGCGGAGCGACGGTCGGGCGCACGCGACAGCACGTCGCGCATCATCCTCGCGCCGTCCGACGCGCGAGCCGTGACGAGCATCGATGCGACACGACCAAGACCGGATCCATTCGATTCGTCTGCGACTGCAGCAGCCAGCGATCCCGCCGGGAGCGAATCCGACTGCCCCGCGCCCTGTCGCATCGAGCCCTGAATCTTCATCTCGTGACCGGCACGGACCTCGACGACCAGGTCCGGCGCCTGGTAGGTGACCCATCGCCACGCGTAGCGGCTCTCGGGCTGTTCGGCGTCGTCAAAGAATCCTCCGAGCGGCGGGAACGTGTAGGGCCGCGTCCGGGCATGCCCCCGCGGATCGGCCAATGGCAGGGCGCTCACGACCCAATTCCGTCGATCCCGCGCGGACGCGGTCGTCTTGAACCAACGCACCGCATCAAGGACGATGCGTGCGCTGCTCTCGTCGCCGTCGAGCCCGCCGACGATCACCATCCGGCGCTCGGTCGCGGTCGGGTCGAACGGGGAAGGATTCTCGAGCGTCAGGAGCGGCGTCTCGTCCCGCGTCACGCCGGCGGCGCTCACGATGCGCGGCTCTCGTGCCAGCCTCGCGATCGCATCCATCTGTCCCTGCAGATCGCGGAGATCCGCGGTGCCGGATCCGGCGATGGCCCGGGAGGAGACGGTCGTGTTCAACAGCGCCACGAGCGAGATGGCGACCGGCACGAACGTCAGGCGGGCGCGGGTTGCACACGGCATCGGGTTCTCCTCACTCTATCAAGGAAGAGACAATCTGCGACCCTGCTCACACACTCGAACGCCCCGGTCGTCCTCGGCCTGGACGGCGAGGTCCGCTGATTGTCCCTGATAGCGCCGCGCATCGAGCGTCAGATTCATGCTCGTGGCGCTGCCGGCGTCGAAAAATTCCTCGATACCCGCGTCGCAGGCGTTGACGCCCTTATCGAGGCGAATCTGAAACCGGTAGCTTCGAGCCGGATCGGCGTCGATCAGGCGCCAGGCGAACGCCACGTCAGGCGCCCGCGTAGAAATGCCGGCCTTCGCGGGCACGTCGAGCCTGTGGATCACGGAGAAGGCACCGGCGACCGTAACTTTGAAAATGGTTCCATACCCATAGACGGGTAAACCGTCTCCGTACGTGGTCCTGTAGAGATTGTTATCGCTTGCCAGGACAAGTGTCGAGAAAGGATGCCTGGCGTGCCCGGACGACCTTGATGCTCCCTGTTACATCGAGGAAGTGCCCGCCGCCGGGACGCGCCACAGGGGCGCCGGAGTTTCTCGCTTCCGCCCGGTCGTCGGGCTACGCGGGACTCGCACTCTGGTCGTGTTGGGCCGGCGACGCATACGCCGACCTCGGGTCGGCCTGTTCGACCTGTACGGTTTGCGTCCCTGAACTTCAGCTGCCCGGGGCGTCATAACCTGCGCGTTCGGCTCATCTTCCCCGACGAGCACGATGAAGCGCGCGCGCTCGTCAACGGCGACCGGAACCGGTTCGTCCAGTGGGACGCGACAGCTTTCTTCGATCGTGCCGACCACCTCGATCCGTCTCACGTTGGTTCCGTCCTCTTTTGGCGGACATGTCGCTTCGACCAGTTTTCGATCGTCGGTCCCTTGAAGCCGGCGAAGTCCTTGTCGTTTGTCGTCGCCAGCACAAGCGCATGCACATGGGCAATCGCTGCGATCTGACCGTCAACGAACGGAGCGGGTCGGCCAAGCGCTTCAAGTCGCGCCCTTTCTTTCCCGTGCCACGTCGCCGCAGCCTCGTCGTACGGCAGGATGGGGAACGATCCCTGGACGACGTCACAGCCAACAGACTGCCCCTGCCGAGCTCCACAATCCCTGACCCAATGGGTCCAAGGAGCCCGCCATTCCGGACAAAAATGGCGTTCGCTGACCGGTCGAAGAGTGCGAGGATGGTGGTTTACATCGCGTGTGTGAAGTTGAGCGCCGTGAGTGTCAACCGTCCGCGCCTCGGTGTGACGCGCGGTCGTTGGGTAAGCCCACGGACGATCTGCTTAACGGTGCTACCGGTGAAGGAGTGACGAGCCCGGAGAGAGCTCATGCGGTTACAGTACGGGTTTCTGGCTGTCCGGCAGCACTCAGGCTGCCGGAGCCCCAGTCTGTTGAGCGCTGGTCTTGCAGTTGGTGCTGACCGATGCGATTCTGAGCCGCGAAACTTCGCGCGCGGGCAGAAAGGAATCGGCGCGGCTCAACCTGCATACCGTCTTGGAGACAGGTGAGATGAACAGAGTCGTGCACTTCGAGATACCGGCCGACAACATGGAACGGGCGAAGAAGTTCTACAGCGAGAACTTCGGCTGGAAGTTGAACCAGCTCGGGCCGGACATGGGCAACTACGTCCTGGTCCAGACCGGACCGTCCGACGAACAGGGGATGCCGCAGGACCGGGCGTTCATCAACGGTGGGCTCATGACGCGAGACCCGTCGGCGAGCTCTCCGGTCCTCGTCATCGCCGTCGACAACGCCGATGCGGCCGTCGAGAAGGCGAAGAAGTCCGGTGGCAGACTGGTCGGTGAGATCATGGACATCCCGAACGTGGGCCGCTATGCCCGCATCCAGGACACCGAAGGCAATGTCATCGGGGTGATCAAGCCGATCATGCCGTAAGCCGGCAACACCGGGACGATAGGAACGACCACAGGGCTGAAACCGCCCGCACCACGCGATTGAGAAGGCTCGCGCTAACATGCTCGAACGTTCGTGCTGCGTGCCACCATCTCGCTCGGCCGCCTGTGGGCGGCTCGTAACCAGAAAGCCCGCGCGCACGCGCTTCTGCAATCCATGTGCGATGTCGCCGAGTCCAGCGCGGGCGCCGGATCTCCCGGAGCACGCCGGACGGTCTAGTGTGACGCCTCGGGTAGGTCCAGTTCGGGGCGATCAGTTGCCGGTGCCACTGGAGAATCGATCGTGTCTGGCGTAACGATGGTGGCCGGTTTGCCAAAGCCAACGTCCGAGCCCGAAGTGTCCCTCTGCTGGATCGACGAGCGGCGGACGCGAAACGACGGCTCGTGATATAGATTCCAGGTCGTACTCGACGCCCCGACACTTCGGCTCTTGTTCGCCGTCGCGATCGGCTGGCTGGATCGGAAGGGGCGAGAGGTGTTCCGCTATGTGATCGAAGAAAATCGCCGCCAGCTCGCAGGACAATGCCTACAGTTGCGTAATGGGGTGAAGCTTCCCGATCCCGTCCGGATCGCGCGCGCATTCGCCCCGCGCATTCCGCGGGGTTTCTAACCAGCCAAGGGGCTCTGCCCTTGATATCCCGGGCAGAGCCCGTCGGCTGGTTAGACCAGCATCTTTTGGCGCGCTTCGCGCGCCTAGCCCGTTATGCGGTCGCACAACGAGTACAAAATTCGCGTGTGTGGCCGCATAACGGGCTAAGTCGCCTCGTATGGCCCGGCTGCAGTCGCTCCCGCGTCGTACACCTGGCTCCAAGCTGTTTGAAGGGGGGAGGACATGGACAATTTCGGGCGACGCGATTTCTTACAGGGTGCAGGTTCGCTCGCTGCAAGCACGATTCTGGCGGGCACTGGACTCGTGCTGGCTCGTCCGGCGTACTCGCAAGTGAGCGTGCAAGGTAGCCGCAAGTACGGCGTGAAGGCCCTGTTGTTCGACATGTTCGGCACGGTGCTGGATATGTGGACGACGCTGCCACGCGAAGCCGAGAAGATATTGAAGCCACGCGGCATCGATCTCGATTGGCAGGCATTCGGCCGCGCATGGCTGGGCGAATACGGACCGTCGATCGTCCCCGTGCGCGAGGGCAGGATCCCGTTCGTTCCCCTCGATTCGCTGTTCCGGCAAAACCTCGAACGTGTTCTGCCCCGCTTCGGCGTCAAAGACCTGGCAAAGGATGTCTTCGAGCAGCTGCATCTCGCATGGCACCGGCTCGATGGCTGGCCCGACGCGACCTCAGGAATGGCGGCTCTTGGAAAGAACTTCCTGCTTGCCCCCTGTTCGAACGGGAACATCGCCATGATGGCAGATATCGCCCGACACAATAACATCCGCTTCGACGCCATCCTTGGCGCAGAAATCGCGCGCACGTACAAGCCCGCGCCCAGAGTCTATACGATGTCCTGCGAAGCGTTCGGGCTGAAGACCAACGAATGCATGATGATTGGCGCAGCTGGTCACACCGGCGATTTCGAAGGCGCGGCCGCGGTAGGCATGAAAACCGGGGCCGTGGCTCGTCCGAACGAAGGTGGCCCTGGCAGGGGCACGTCGATTCCGAAATTCAGGGTCGACGTTGCAGCTAACGATTTGAACGATCTCGCCGCCAGGCTCATGGCCTAGATCTGGGCTTTGACCGCGTCGTTCATCCGACCCCGGCCGCGGTAGGTAGGCTCGGGAGCTGGCGCGGTAATCGCGTAATGTCGCGTATCTCCTCGAATTTACGCACCCCCACACCCGCTGGCGCGTCGTGAGGGATCCCGAGAATAGAGAAATGTGGGAACAAGCGTGCGTCGAAGGAAACAGGTTCGGGTTGCGGGCAGACATCCGGGATCGCGAGACTGGCCATCAAGCGAGGTGATCGAGTCGCACGTCGCTCGCTTCGCGCGCTCGTAATGTTCCATTCGTCTCAGTACCAACTGGGTTTCTTTTCGGGGGGATACACCGGCACTGCTGGAACGAAGCCATTCCGGTTCGGCATTTCGACCTTCGGCAGAGTCTTCTCGTCCATGACCTCGTTTTCTTTGATGATGCCGTTCCGGTAGTACAGAAACGCGACCAGGGCGTAGACTTCGCTCGCGGTGAGCGATCCAGGATTGCTGGGGGGCATCGCGCGGTTGATATAGTCCCATGCGATCGTGGCGTACGGGTAGTAGCTTGGACCGTTCTTTTCCTCACCGTAAAAAGTGCCGCGATAAGGCTGGCCGGGACGGCCGATCACCAGACTCCGGAGCAGCCCCTTTTCGCCGTTCTTCCCGTGGCATATCTCGCAGCGCCTGGCATAGGTCTCCGCGCCTTCCTTGGCGGTTCCGCGCCCTGCAGGAAGTTCCTTTCCCTCCGGGCCAATCATGCGGTCAAAGCTCTGGATTTCTGCCTGGCTCAGGGGCGTGCCCAGATTCGGATAAAGACGCGGCTGCGACTGCGTCAGCGCCGCCACCGGGACTGCCAGGATCATCACCGGCAGGAGGAATCTAAGCGAACAGGACATCGAAAATGCTCCCATCGCGATCGATTTTCCAGGGTTGAATGGCATTGAAATGAATGGCGCGGGGACGTGGGGTCTTGTTCCAATATTCCACGTCCATCCCCCAGTTTTTACTCAACTCCGCCAGCGACGGCTGTACTTCACCCGCTTCGTCCGTGCAACGAGATTGGATCATCGTCTCCTCTCCGTTCCAAGCCCAGTCGAAAGTAAACCGGGTATGCGCCCTCGGAAGCACCGGCGGATGACGCTTCGCTTCCTTCCAACTCCGTCCGGCGTCGGTCGACACTTCGACCTTGCGGACCACGCCCGCACCAGACCAGGCCAGGCCGGTAATCTGGACATATCCCCGGCCGAGCGTGTCCACTCCGGCGGAAGGCCGCGTAATCACGGATTTCGGGCCAAACTGAAAATGGTACCAGCGCGCTTTGCCGCGCAGGTCGGGTCTCGTGATCGAATGATTCATGCTTTCATTCCAGGCCATGTAGGGCTGGTCCACCACCTTGATGTGTCTCAAATACTTCACGCTGAAGGGCGCTTCCCAGCCGGGGACGACCAGCCGAATCGGGTAACCCTGCTCAACGCGCAACGGCTCGCCATTCTGGCCGTAGGCCACGATCACGTCTTCCATGGCCTTTGCCAGCGGAAGCGTGTGAGTAAACTTGCCAGCGTCCCCCCCTTCCAAAACCAACCAGCTCGCCTCTTTCTTCAGGCCAGCCTCGTTCAACAACACGGAGAGCGGCACGCCGCTCCATTCGCTGCAACTCGTCATGCCGTGGATGAACTGGACAGGCGACCCCATGGTCGGATTGCCAGCACCATGGTTCGCGGGAGAGCTGTTTCCATGGCATTCCAGGAAATGAATCCGGGATACGGAAGGCAGCCGCTTCAGCTCGTTCACCGTGAAACTCAAAGGACGATCCACCAAGCCGTGGATCGTGAGGCGATGTTGCTGCGCATCGATTTCTGGAAACTCTGACGAGTGTTGTTGCATGAAGTGGAGCGGGGCCGGCGTGATGATGCCCGCATAATCCTGAATCGGAGTGTAGTGCGTCATGTGATCGATGCGGTATCTGGCCCCTCGGCGCGGAGGCTCGCCGTGGACGTGTTGTGCTCGAGCTGACTGGCCTCTCAGGGTCAATCCTGCGCCAGTGGCCACACCAGCCAGTGCAGCAGTGTGTTTCAGGAACCGCCTTCGGCTGGATCGATTGGAGTCCATGATTCCTCCTCCCGTGCTCCCGAACTTCCAATTTGAGCGTTGCCTTGGCCCGATGTCGTTCGCGAACCAATGTCGAGGTGTTCGATAAAATCGTCAGCGTGTCAACTCGAAGCGCAGGAGATTATGAGAAGCGGGAACATCTGTACATTCACGCTGCAGCCGATCAGAGGCCGGATAGGTAACGCGCAATCGCCTCCCGGTCGGCGGGCGGAATCGCTGCCATCATCTTCATCATGGCAGCATCGTTCTTCCGCTCACCTTCGGCGAAGCGGCGCATCGCCTCGACCAGATATTCGTAGCTGAGGCCGGCCAGCCGCGGTGTCGCTATGCGTTCAGTCTGCCTGGCACCAAGGAAGTCCTTCGCATGACACGCCTGGCATCCAGCGATTCCAGGGGGCGGCGGCGAGGCGGCGCCAGCGGATCGCGCCGGCCATGTCTGTTTCGCGAAATAAGCCGCTGCGGCCCTCAGTTCTTCCTGCGTGAGGGTTTTTGTCATCCACGACATGACCTCGTCGTTTCGATCTCCACTTTCGAAGTCATGCAGCTGTTTTACCAGGTAATTTTCGTGTTGACCCCAGATCACCGGAATGGTTGCAATTCTGCGCACGCCGTCCACGCCGTGGCATTCGTTGCAGACAGCCAACTTGGCGCTGAATTCTCGATTCGTGCTCGGATCTGGGATGATCTCAGCGGTTTTTGCCGGGGCGGCCAGCGCGGCCACAACGACCAGAACGCCGAAAACAAGCCGTGTAGGCAAGAATTTCCTCCCCCGCTGGGGTGTTGCCGGCGAATTATAGCCCACAAAGGCCACGTCGCAGCCACGTCCTTCTGCTAACCGATCGAGCGCATCCCGCGTCGACTTCCGCCCGTAATGTCCGAAAATTCCGCCCGACCCCGGACGCGCGGTTCGCGATCAGGCCGCACGATGGTAGTAGCTGAGAAGTCCGCCGAGGCGTTGCCGTCGACGAATCGCACCGCCTGAATGGGCATCATCCGCGGCGTCGATGAGACCGTTGCCGAGGCCTTGATGGTTCCGTTCACCGTGATAATGTGCGATGAATTCGGCAAGCGCACGACGGAAGTGCCGCTCCCCGAGCGGGATGAGGCGGTCGAGGCATTCTTCTTTGATGGAACGGACGAACCGCTCCGCATGAGCGCTGCAGTTCGGC